>NZ_JQMJ01000003.1:300000-600000 GCF_000744655.1 Streptacidiphilus rugosus AM-16
GCGGGAGAGGCGTAAGTCACCCACGGCCGGTGAGGCTACGCGCCTCGCCCCGCCCCCGCCAGAGCCGCGGCTAGGAGTGTTCCGGCGCTGGCCGAGTCGGCACTTCGACGCCGTAATGGATGGCGAAGGCAGCATCCCTGGCGTCCCTGAAGTCGTACAGGGTGGCCGTGCGGATCTCCTTGATCGCCATCAGGATGCGGCCTTCACGCATCAGCTCAGCTACGAGCTTCTGGGCATCAGCGGGCACCGGAAGGTTTCGCGCACGCTGCGGATCCAACCGAGGCATCGGCTGAAACACCGTCCGGAGGAATGCCCTGACCGCTCCCGCCATGCTCCACCCCGTCCACGGACCCTGTGCGCCTGATCATCTCCTCGCGGACACGTACGGGCAAGCCCCGTCGCGAGAGCGCCTGAGGTGGCTGGCGTCATGCTGCTCCGGGACTCCGCCTCTCACGCCTCCCGACGGGTAGCTCCCGCCGTCAAGGTCTCCGCCGCCCGATTCACCTGCGACACACGGCAAGACCGGTTCGCCGCGTGACACTTCGAGACCCTGAGCTCTGTCCCGGATTGACACTCCAACGCTGAGAAGACTGTATGTCGGATCCGGACTGACGTGCGCGGGGCGCTGGTGTGCGCGCACTCCTGTGATTGACCATCACTTACCGCGAATGCCGGCCGCCTCATTGTGACGCTCAGTCAGCTCCCACCGAGGCGAGCGGGTGACGGGCCGCGTCCGGACGGGGGACCCGGTGGTGTGTCGTCACCTCGGAGGCCCTGCGGAGTGCATCGCTGAGGTAACGGCGCTTCGGCGGCCGTGTCCCTGTTGTCGAAGGTCTGGAGTGCCCGTGCTTCCGTCTGCTTCCCTACCGCGCAAGATCCTGGATCTGTTCATGCTCATCGTGTGCTCGCTGGTCATGCTGGCCGTCTTCGTGCCGCGGGCGCATGCCGAAACCGTGCGGGCGGTTGCCGTGCACGAGAACCGGGCCTCAGTGAACTGGGACGAGATCGCGCGATGTGAAAGCGGCGGTGACTGGGCTACCAACACCGGCAACGGGTACTACGGCGGATTGCAGTTCGATCAGGCAACGTGGCGGGCCAACGGGGGCCTCGCCTACGCGCCGCGCGCTGACCTCGCCGAGAAGGGCCAGCAGATCGAGATCGCCAATCGTCTCGCGGGGCGGCGTGGTCTGGAGCCGTGGCCCTACTGTGGCATGCGTGCCGGGAGCATGAGCCAACCGCAGGGCGCAACAGCAGGAGATCACGGGGCCGTACACGGTCGGACCTGGACAGTTCGTCCTGGCGACACCCTCGCCAGCATCGCAGCAAGCGGCCATGTCCGAGGCGGCTGGCCCGCACTGTTCGAACTGAATCGGCACACTGTCGGCGCCAACCCCGATCGCATCCAGCCCGGCGAAATTCTTCGCCTCCACCGATGAAAGCAAGCATCGGGGGCACGATTGACCTACCGCTTCAGCAGTCCGGGCAGTCCGGCACGTCGGGGCCCTCAGGGAATGTCCGGTTGCCCTGGAGCCAGTCGGCGAGCCACTCGGCAAGCGTGAACCTCTCGGGGAAGAGTCGGTGGCGCTCGCAGAGGGCGTTAGGGTCCCAGCCCCACATTCGCCCCTCGGGGGTGCTGAAGTCGATGTGCCACCAGATCGCGCAGCCCACCGTCGCCAGCGGCAAGATGTGGTTCGGGTAGAGGTCGAGCTGTTCGTCGGGTGTCGACCACTCCTGTTGGATCTTGATCAGTGATTCCTCTTCGCTGAACCACTCACCGCTGTAGGTGAGCGAGACCACTTCGTCGGCTCCGAAGCCGCCGTTCGCGACCTCGCAGTAGAGCCTGCGAAGCAAGGGCGGCATCGGGTGTCCCACGGCGGCTTCCAGCTCGGCGACGGCTTCGGCGGGGGCAGGCGGGGGCAGCTGCTCGGCCTCGGCGTATGCGCGGATCCTTGCGATGATCTCGTCATCGGCCCATACGGTCATGCCGATCAACGTAGAGGTTGCCACTGACCGCCAGGCTTCCCGCCCAGCTGCCCACTCCGAACGTCAAGTGTCAGGTGAAGCCGAACCGTCAAGCATCAACTGACGTTCAGCGGCGGAGATCAGCTCGGCGATCGCACGGCCGGTGATCGAAAAGCAAGAAACCCAGGCTGGGGATCATGTCCCTGACCTGGGCCTTTACTGCTGGAGCGGGCGACGAGAATCGAACTCGCGCTCTAAGCTTGGGAAGACTCTATGGCGCATCTGGACTGACGTGCGACGACGCTGACCTGCGCTTTGACGACTGATTGACCGCCAGGTACCCCCAATGTCCCTCATCGGCCACCGCAACGGGCACGCGGCGGGCACGCTATCTCTCTGGACGCTGGGTGTGGAACGGACGAAGCCTCGGGAACCACATCAGCCCTATGAGCGAGGGGAGGAGCATTGCTGCGCGGCCCAAGGTCCACTCACCACGAAGCAGCGGGATCACCTGGCACGCCGCGACGAAGACGCCAAGGTAGACCCACTGTCGTGCCGCCCAGCGAGGCTTGATCGTCCAGCCGCTTCGGGCACTCACCCATGTGTTCACTGGCGCATCATCCACGGCGGGTCCCAAGTGGGCAAGGCCGGCCATCTCACCCCCTGCAGAGCGGCTAGACAGTCGGCTTCACAATCTCGGGCTACACCCTGCTTGACCTGCGGCGCAGCGTTCTTCCTGTATGCGTTTGTGACGTTTAGTCCGTGGCTGGTCCGGATCTTGGCGCCGAAGCCGACGTTCGCCAGATTTGAACTTGTTCAAAAGCCTGAGATGCGCCAGACTCGGCGGAACCCTTCAGGGTGCAGACCCGCTTCCGTGGGCCTGACGGTCAGAGTGCACGAAGGGGCGGCGAGACTACCGTGCTCGAAGCCAGACGCAATCTGTGGGTGCCGGCGCCCCTGCTGGCGTCAATGCTGCTCATCGGTGGAACGTCGCAGTTCCTCCTAGCAGCAAGAGGGGGCTATCTCCTTACCGTTCACTTTTCGGCGGAGGAGTTGGCTCAGGTGCCAGGCCAGACGCTCCGGCAGATTCACGAGCGGGGCCTCGCCGCAATCATCTCGGCGGTTGTCCCGTTCGTCGCAGCTCTTCTCGCCCTGCTGAGCCACAGGCTGTTCAAGCGAGGTTGGGCCGGGTCGCTCAGGAGGGCAGCCCTCTGGATGGCCTGTACGGATGTGCCGGTCATTCTCGCGGCACTGCTCACCACCAGCTGAAGCAGCTCGAAGCGGGCGGCTCCTCCTCGATCGGGCAGCTCTGCGTGACCCCCTCGATGCGAACTACCGGCAGTTCGGTCGCTGAGGTCTCCTGCCCAGGTCAACCGCGTTACTGCGGTCGGGTCTGGTCGGCTGGGGTCGTCATGGTTGCTGTACTTCCGTGCTGTACGGATTGCCCCGAAGCCAGAGCCTACGTCGTTGTCGAGGGCCGATTCCGGCGCACGCGGGCGCGATGGGCGAGCTGCAGGGCCCAGACAGCGCCGGCGAGTGCCAGCAGGAACCCCAGCGCGTCGCAGAGCATGACGAGCGCGTGAGGCGCTCCGGCGATCCTCGGAAGGTTGCTCGCAAGAATGCCACTCCCCAGGAGAAGGGGGAGCCAGGTCCAGAGGGCATGCAGTCGGCCATGAACGCCGTCGCGATTCCGGGCCTTCGGCACGGATAGCAACCGAATGATGACGGATTGCAGGATCAGCAGGCTGGCCCCCATGACGACGAACACTGTTGCTCCCTTGAACGACTCGGCGAGGATCTTCTCCTCCCCGGGCGCAGCCTGCAAGGAGTGGGCGGAAGTCACCCAGCAGCGCTCGAAGCAGGCTGACTTGAAAACCGTCGTGGCAGCGATGTCACCGTGGGTTCAAATCCCACAGACTCCGCAGTAGAACGGCCCCCGACCAGCAGAAACGGTCGGGGGCCGCTTCGCTTCTACTTGCGCGTGGTTGGCCGTGGTTGGCCGCCAGGTACCGTCGCGTAGGGCACGTGAGGGGCACGGCGCATGCTGTGACCGGATGAGGTTCAAGCTGAGGAATGATTGACCGATGAGTACAGCACAGGAGTTGTACCAATCGATGATGCGTGACTGTGTTGCCCCACGCTTGCGCGCGCTCGGCTGGAAAGGCTCCGGGCAACGGTACGAGTTCCCCGACACCCACGCTTGGGTTCAGCTGGGGTTTCAGAAGTCGCAGCACAACTCGGCCAGGGTCGTCCAGTTCACGATCAACGTCTCAGTGATCGGCAGGCTGGCGTGGGACGCGCATCGGGCAGAGCAGCCGCTACTCCCGGCCAGGCCCAATCCCTCGATGAGTTACGGTCCCCACCTCTCCCCGGTGCGGATCGGGCGCCTCACGCCGAGGGAGCAGGACACTTGGTGGCACATCTCCGTTGATCGGCCGCGAGACCGACTTGATTGGATTGCCAACGGCGTCTGCGCCTCGGTATCGGACTACGCCATGCCGGAAATCCGCCGACTCCTTGCCGAATTGGATAGCTAGGCAGAACGACTCACCGGCTGAGCGGTGAGTCAGGGCCTGCAGCTCCGCCGGAACCAGAGTGGCAGGAGCGGCTTTGCAGTCGGCTCGACGAATGCGCGGCCACCGCGCCCTGGCCTGCGACGGAAGGGCTCCAGAGAGCTCGGATCTCGGCTTTGGTCCGTGACTGGTCCGGATCTTGTGGAAGGTGGCCACCGCCGTCCTTCGGGCGCGTTCAGGTGCCCGATCCGCTGGATGGTGCCGCGCTGCCAGCGTGCCAGCCGAGGGTGAAGGCCCATGCGCCGGTTGTGTGGCTCACGACCTGGGCCTGGACGTTGTCGCGCGGGATGCTGGATGTGAACTCGTTCAGCTCTCCGGTTGGGTCGTTGCAGGAGACGTCGAAGGTGACCACGTCGGGGATCTTGACGGTGACGGTTCCGGTACCGGTGCATCCCGCATAGATCCCGAGCGTGCCCGGGGCGATGTGCTTGATCGGCGGAAAGCTGATGGACTGGGCGCCCGGGCGGTCTCCGACGCGCTGGTAGATGGTCGTGTAGCCGTCCGGTCCGAGGTCGGTGGAGTCGGCGGCGGTCGCCGGGCTCGCCGTGATGTCGGGCGCGGGCTCGTCCTTTGACATCCAGGCCGCTGAGCCGAGCACGCAGTGACCAGCCGAATCGATCACGTACTGAAGCTCTTCAATGCTCGCCCCAGGCCCGGACGGCTTGGACGGGCCGAGCGGACACGCTGATGTGATGCCCCGAACCACAACCCTGTAGGACACCGGCCAGTGACGTGTCTCCGTCCAGTAGCCGGCGGCCCCCACTCCGTTGGGCTGCGGCTTGCCGTCGGGGTCTCCCACGATGCCGACGCCCTCCGATCCGCACCACGCACAGCCGAGCACACGAGCGTCCCAAGGGGATGAGTTGGTGAAGCGCACCGCTACGCCGTCGTCCGCATTGGGGGCGCTGCTGCAAGCGGTCGGGAGAAAAGCGACGATCCCGACGGCGGTGAGCGCCAATCCGCGCTGCCTGTGTCGGCGCTTCATGTGCGATCCATTCATGGTGAGTCGGTCTCATGTACAACCAGAGTGCCGTGACGATACACGCCCCCGCCGTCCGTTCCGGAGGCGCCTCCTCCCATGGCTTCGGCTGCGGGCGGTGGTTCCTCCTCGATCGGGCAGCTTTGCCGAACCGGGGTTCTCCCAGGGCCGCCAGGCTCACTGCGTGACTCTTGGGCTTGGCCTGGCGGCCCTGGGAGGTTCCCGGTACGCCTCCGGTGCTCGATTGGGGAGGGACCTCCCCACACCACCACCCTTACCCCCTCCCTCCCGCACCCTCTCCCCTCGCCGGCCGGCTGCTGCGGGCCATCCTGAGCACGGCTGTGGAGGACGAGTTGATCCGCCGCAACCCCTGCCGAATCAAGGGTGCTGCCGTCGAACATGCACCTGAGCGTCCGGTGTTGACGCTGCCGCAGGTCTACCGGCTGGCCGACGCGATCGACCCCCGATTCCGACTTGTGGTGCTGCTGGCGGTGTTCGGCGGGCTGCGCTGGGGTGAATTGGCGGCGCTGCGACGGACGCACCTCGACCTCGCCCATGGGCGCATCTACGTCCGGGAGTCGGCCGTGATGCTGCGCGACTACACCCGGGTGACCGGCGCCCCCAAGACGCAGGCCGGCGTCCGGACCGTCCAACTGCCCGAATCCGTGGTCGCCGAGCTGCGGGTGCACCTGGACCGGTTCGCCGAGCGGAAGCCTGACGGGCTGGTCTTCGTCGGGGCCAAGGGCGCGGCGTTGGTCCGGCCGACGTTCTCCCGGCCATGGCGCAAGGCACTGGAGAAGGCCGGTCTTCCCGGCATCCACGTGCACGACCTTCGGCACACCGGCAACAACCTGGTGGCGACGACCGGAACGAGTCTCAAGGAACTCATGTCCCGGATGGGCCACGCCTCGCCCCGCGCCGCGCTGATCTACCAGCACGCCACGGACACGCGAGACGGGGTGATCGCTGCCGCGCTGGAGGCGCTCGCCGAGGACGCGCGCAACGGCGAGGACGACGGTGACGACGGGACTGCCGGAGTGCTGGTTCCCGTCTGATCGGGCACGCAACGGGCACGCCGCCCTGATTCGTGATCGAAAAGCAAGAGGCCCAGGCTGGGGATCATGTCCCTGACCTGGGCCTTTACTACTGGAGCGGGCGACGAGAATCGAACTCGCGCTCTAAGCTTGGGAAGCTTATGTTCTACCATTAAACTACGCCCGCCTGACGGTCCGTCAGTGACGGCCGTTCCACACTCACTCTACCCCATCACGTACGCGACGTGCAGCGGTGGTGCCCGTGCGCGGCGTGGGCGTAACGTGACGCCTCGGTCGGTGAGTCGGCGGCGAGCCTGTGGGCGTTATGTCCGGAAGATCCCCTAGGGTGGCAGGGCTGGCCTACGGCGTTGGGGAGAGGATGCAATGGAGCGCACAGTCGTCCGTTGTGCCGAAGGGCACCTGTTCAGCACCGCGAGCATCCCACTGCAGAATCTGCGGTCCGCGCGCATCGGCCCCGGCCGACTGATGCGGTGCCCGCAGTGCGCGCGGCTGCGCAGTGCGGTGCCCGCGGACCTGGCGGTGCTCTCGACGGAGCAGATCACGCGAGCCCTGCGGCGGGAGGCCGTGGAGTTCCTCGCGTAAGAGGAGTACGGAACCTCCAGCGGACCCCCGTGCCGGATTGGGCGGGGGTCCGCTCATGCACGTAACCTCGACCCCGTGCTGCTCTCAGACAAGGACATCCGGAACGAGATCGAGTCCGGTCGCGTGGTCATCGACCCGTACGACCAGGCCATGATCCAGCCGTCCAGTATCGACGTGCGTCTCGACCGGTTCTTCCGGGTCTTCGAGAACCACAAGTACCCCCACATCGACCCCGCGGTCGAGCAGCCCGACCTCACCCGGCTGGTCGAGCCGGACGGCGACGACCCCTTCATCCTGCACCCCGGCGAGTTCGCGCTGGCGTCGACCTACGAGGTCGTGACGCTCCCCGACGACATCGCCTCCCGGCTGGAGGGCAAGTCCAGCCTGGGCCGCCTCGGGCTGCTGACGCACTCCACCGCCGGCTTCATCGACCCCGGGTTCAGCGGGCACGTGACGCTGGAGCTGTCCAACGTCGCGACGCTGCCGATCAAGCTCTACCCCGGCATGAAGATCGGCCAGCTCTGCATGTTCCGGTTGAGCTCGCCGGCCGAGTACCCCTACGGCTCCGAGAAGTACGGATCCCGTTACCTCGGCCAGCGCGGCCCCACGCCGTCCCGCTCCTACCTCAACTTCCACCGGACCAAGATCTAGCAGGTCTCGGTGGGCCGCCTCAGGCCCGCTTCGGCGTGGTGGTGACGGTCAGCTCGGTGCCGTCCTCGCTGAGGCGGAGCTCCGCCGTCAGCGCGGCGAGCTCGCCGAGGTGGTGCAGGTGCGTGCCCCCGCAGAAGATCGACGCGTGGCCCTCGGGGAGCGAGGCGTGCCACTCGCGGCGGGCGGTCAGCTCCGGGCTCGGGGCCTCGACGCGGACCTCGGAGTCCGCGGCGACCCAGGCGCCGAGGCGGGCGTTGACCGCCTCGGTGATCGCCGGGAGCTCGTCGGCCAGGCCCTCCGCCGTGAAGCCCTTCTTCTTCAGCGACTTGCCGATCCGGTAGACGTCGTAGCTCGCGGCCGTGTCCATCCGCGAGGTGTCCATGGCCAGCGAGTCGAAGTCCGGGCTGCCGAGCGAGTCGCTGCGGCCCGGGTCCTTGCGCCAGCGCGGCGCGAGCGCGGCGTTGAGGGCCAGCGCGAGCAGGTGGCAGCCGGTGTGCGAGGCGCAGAGCGCCGCGCGGCGGTCGGCGTCGACGCGCAGCTCGACCTCCGTGCCGACCTCGACCGGCTCCGCCACGACGTGGACGACCAGCCAGGACCACTCGGCGTCGCCGCGGCGGACGGGGATGTCCGCGCCCAGCGCCAGCTCGCCCTCGGGGCTGAGCCCGCCGGTGACGCAGTCCAGGACGGCCTGACCGGCCAGGCTGCCGGTGTCGGCCGGCTGGTCCGGCCAGGTGTGGTCGAGCGGGTGGAACGGCGTGCGCTCGACCACGACGCCGTGGCGGCCGTCGGGCAGCGCGACGCAGGCCACGACCGCCGACCGGCCGTCGACACCTCCGGCGGGGAAGGTCACCTGGGTGGAGACGGCGGGGAGGGAGGGCGCGGTCATGGGGAGGCTCCAGAGGGTCATGTGTTCGTGCGAAACCATTCAACCCCAACCGGCCCCGCCGGCACGCGGGGAAGCCCGACCGGGCGCGCAGGCCCGAACGGCGCGGGACGGTCCTGATACGCGCCCCGGCCGGGAGCGGAATCCTCGCCCGCCGGAGGAGCACGGGCAGACCGGGAAGCGCAGCGCGGGCAGTGTCCGAGCCCGGCCGCCCGGCCGCCCGGCCGGACACCGAGGCCCAGGCGGCCGCGGACTGCCCCGGCGGACTGACCCTTCCAGCTGCGAGCCCCCCGCCGCAGGCGGAAGCCTCGGTCCGCCGGAGGAGCACAGGCCGACCGGGAACCGCGGCGCGGGCAGGGGCCGCGTGCTCAGCCCAGGGTGGGGAGCTTGATCAGGACGAGCAGCATGATGAGCTGCAGCGCGCCCGCCGTCGCCGCCTTGCCCCAGGGGAGGTCGTGGACCTGCCGCAGCATCGCCGTGAGCATCCAGGCGCAGAGGGCCCAGGTCACCCAGCCCAGGAGCTGGACCACGCCGTTGTCCGGGGCCACGAAGAGCGCCAGAAGCAGTCGCGGCGCGTCCGTGAGCCAGGAGATCAGCATGGCGAGGCCGACCGTCGGAGCGTAGGCGCCGTCGCCGCCGAGGCGGCGGGCCAGGGCGTGGGTGACCGAGCCGAGCATCAGCCCGGCCAGCACGAAGCCGGCCACGCTGCTGAAGACGATGGTCAGCGCGATGCCGAAGGTCGAGCCGAGGATCTGGTCGCTCGTGCTGCCGAAGGCGAAGGTCGCCAGCAGGCCGTAGAGCGCGGAGACGGACAGCGCCGGGCCCCAGACCTGGTGCGCGCGCATCTGCGCGAAGGTCCGGGTGGGGTGCCGCAGCAGCCCGCGCAGCAGCTCGCGCCAGGGCAGCCGCTCGGAGCCGACCTGGGGGTGCGGCTGACCGGCGCGGTACACGGCGACGTGCTCCTCCCGGCCCTCCACTCCCGCGTAGCCGTCGTAGCCGTTCGGGGCGCCCTGCTCGGCGCCGCCGTGACCGGCGGCCGGCATTCCCGGCACGGTGAAGGAGCGGGTGTGGCCGGGCTCGTCCGCAGGGTCGGCGGTGACCCCGACCGGCCGCGCGGTCGTGGTGACGGCCGGGTCGGGCTGCTGTCGGCGATCGCCCCCGCCGATCCTGATTCCTCGTAGACGCACAACCCGACGGTACCCGCCCGCCGCGTCCTGGAGAGATCATGTGATCACCCGGGACACAGCTGTGACAGGACCGGAGGGCGGTCCACGCGTGGTCCACGCGCCCGCCGACGCCCCGGGCCGGTGCGTCCGACGGCATTCCTGCTCGTTTTTCCGGCGAATTCCAGGGGTACCCGCCCGCCTGTTCCGCCGTGCACGGACGAGGATTCCCCGGCGCTCAGCGGCCGGCCCGCCGGAGACGCTCCCCCTGCGGACCCGGGGCGCGCCCGAGGCGTCGCAGGGACCCGCCCGGTTCCGGGCCGGACGGCGCCCGGGGGTGTACGTCGGAGACCATTGCCCCGCCGCACGGCGCACCACGGGCCGGTGTTTTCCGTCACGGTGAACTTCCGTCAAAAAAGGAGATTCAGTGCGAGTGACGTCGCCTCAGGTTTCGGGCGGGTAACGATCCGTGGTCGATCCCGGGCCCCACCCCATGCCAGAGCGAACACCGGCTCGATCGAGGAACATGGATCCCATAGGGTTCCTCTGGCCTCTCGAGCGGTTCGGGGGTCGGCGCCGGTCCTCCGAACCGATGCCAGGTCGGGGGCGAGAACCGGCGGGGGCGATGACGGGGGCGGTCGCACGCGCATCCGCGCACACCGACCTGCCATGTGGGGGGACGTCCCGTTGAACAGCCTTTCCATAGTCATCCCTGCGCTCAACGAGGCCGAGAACCTGCCCACGGTGATGGCGACCATCCCGGTCCGCGAACTGCGCGCGGCCGGCTGGGAGACCGAGGTCGTGGTCGTCGACAACGCCTCCACCGACGGCACGGCCGAAGTCGCGGGCTCGCTGGGGGCCAGGGTCGTCCCGCAGCCTCAACGCGGTTACGGCAACGCCTACCAGGCCGGATTCGACGCGGCCGACGGCGACGTCATCGCCACCGGCGACGCCGACTGCACCTATCCGTTCGACGCGCTGCCGGGCCTGCTGCACACCCTGGTCGACCACGACGTCGAGTTCATGACGACGGATCGGCTCAGCAGGGAGAACCGCTCCGCGATGAAGACCTCGCACACCATCGCCAACCACGCGCTCAGCGCGCTGAGCCGGGCCCTGTTCCGCAACGGTCTGCGCGACTCCCAGTCCGGCATGTGGGTCTTCCGGCGCTACGTGTGGACCGGGCTCGACATCCGGTCCACGGGCATGGCCTTCTCTCAGGAGATCAAGAACTCCGCCACCCGGGCCGGCTACCGGTACCTGGAGGTTCCCATCGAGTACCGCAACCGGGGCGGCGAGGTGAAGCTCAACGCCCTCCCTGACGGCATGGCCAACCTGCGCCAGCTCTTCGAGCACCGGTTCCGCAGGCCGCAGGGGCGCGTGGAGACCACGTCCGCGGTCCGGCTGCCCGCACAGCGCACGACCGCGGCCGGCACGTCGGGCCATGTGACGCCCGACGGTTACGAGGCGGTGTGAACGCCGCACGCCGTCGGCGTGTGCCGGGGCGCCGACCGCTCCGGGTGGCCCTGGTCCTCGCCCTCGCGGCCGCGGGTCTGACCGGCCTGTCGGCGGCGGGTTGGGCGATCCCGTCCGTGCGCACGATCCTGCTCCAGTCCTTCACGGAGCTGCCGGCGTCCTACACCGAGCTGTACTTCACCACCAAGCCGCTCTTCGACGGGAACATCGCCGTGGTCCCGGTGACCGTGGAAGCCCACGGGGGGTCAGCCGGTCCGCAGCAGCTGCGGGTTCAGCTGGAGTCGTCGCGGGGCGCCGTCGTCGGCACCACGACCGTGAGCGTGGTGTCGCGGAACGGCGAGCCCACGCCCGTCATCGCGCACCTGCAGGTCCGCACCGCCGCCGCGGCGGTGACGGTCACTCTGGTCGGGCACACCCAGCACCTGCACTACACCTTCGGGACGTGATCCTCGATGCGCACCATTGTCCAGATCACCCCGTACTACCCTCCCCACCTCGGCGGGCTGGAGCGGGTGGTGGAACACCTGGCGGCCCAGCTCGGCCGGCGCCACCCGGTCCGGGTCGTCACCACCACCCTCGGGGCGGCGGGCGCGCCCCGTCGCGGCGTCCAGGCGGGGGTTGCGGTCCGTCGGCACCGTGCGCGGGAGGTCGCCCACACCGCGATCGCCCCCGGGATGGCGCTCGAACTGCTGCGGCTGCCGCGGGAGGCGGTGCTGCACCTGCACTGCGCCCACGCCCTGCTGCCCGAACTCGTCGCGCTCACCGCCGTGCTGCGCCGACAGCGGTACCTCGTCCACTTCCATCTCGACGTGGACGCCTCCGGACGGCTCGGCCGGCTGCTGCCCCTCTACAAGAAGCACGTCTTCGGACGGGTGCTGCGGGCCGCCGCCGGCGTGATCGTGCTGACCGAGTCCCAGGCGGCCTTCGTGCGGGACGCCTACCGGATCCCCCCGGAGCGGGTGCACGTCGTGCCGAACGGGGTCGGGGCCGACTACTTCATGCCGATCCGTGACGGCGCGGGCCGCGACGGCGCGGCGACGCGCCCGCTGGAGCTGCTGTTCGTCGGCCGGCTCAGCCCGCAGAAGAACGTCGGCCTGCTGCTGGAGGCCCTCGGCCAGGTACGTGGCCCGGTCCGGCTGCGGGTGGTCGGCGACGGCGAGGAGCGCGAGGCGCTGACGGCCCGTGCCGCCCGCCTGGGTATCGCGGACCGGGTCGAGTTCACCGGCGGACTGCTCGGCGGCGACCTGCTGGACGCCTACCGGCGGGCCGACGTCTTCGTGCTGCCCTCGCAGAAGGAGGGCATGGCCCTGGTCGCCCTGGAGGCGATGGCGGCCGCCCTGCCGATCGTCGCCACGGACGTGCCGGGCAACCACGAACTGCTCGACGGGGTCGGGGTGCTCGTCACCCCCACGGCCCCGGCCCTGGCCGAGGCGCTCGACGCGGTGGCCGCCGATCCGGAGCGGCGCACGGAGCTGGCCAGGCGCAGCGCCGCGACCGCGGCCGGCCACTCCTGGGACGCCGTGGCCCGCCGGGTGGAGCAGGTCTACGCCGAGGTCTTCCCGTGACGGCGCCCGGCCGGCTGCGGCAGCGGGGCATGGTCCTGGTCGGCACGGCCCTCGCCGCGGTCGTCGAGATGCTCCCCGGAGTCCCGGGACCGGCACTCAGCCTCGCCGGCCTGTGGCTGCTGCTCGGGGCGCCGACCGCCGTCTGGTACGGCACCGCGGCCAAGGCCGCCTCGACCAGGGACGGCGCCGCGATGCTGGCCCTGGGCTTCGCCGTGGTGACGGACATCGTCGTCGCACTGCTGGTCAACACCCTGCTGCCGCTGTTCGGGGCGGACCGTCCGCTCACCCGGGTGGCGCTCGCCTCGGCGGCGGCGACCGCCGTCATCCTGATCGGCGCGTTCGCCCCGGAGAGGCCCCGGCCGGAGCCCGGCCGGCCCGGCGCCGGCGCCCGCGGCGCCGTGCCTGTGGGCCTCCTCTCCGTCGTGGCGCTGACGCTGTCGGTGGCCGGGCCGATCCGCCTCAACAACGGGTTCAGCAGTGCCGTGAGCACGGCCGCGCTGGTCGCCGTCGCCGCGTTGCTGGTGCTCCTGGTGGTCCGCCGGGCCCGCTACTCGGTCCCGGTCGTCGCGGGCGGCCTCTACGCCGCCTCGCTCGGCCTGCTGCTGCTCGTCTCGCTGCGCGGCTGGTCGATCACCGGCCACGACATCCAGCGCGAGTACGAGTACTTCCAGCTGACGCTGGGCGGATCGCGGTGGAACGTCTCCGCCTACTCCAACCCCTACAACGCCTGCCTGAGCATCACGCTGCTGCCGGTGTCGTTCGTTCGGCTGACCGCCGTCCCCGGCGTGTACGTGTTCAAGGTCCTGCTGCCCGCGCTCTTCGCGGTGACCCCGCTGCTGGTGCACCGGGCGGTGCGCAACGTCGCCCCGCAGCTGGTGGCGCTGCTGTCGGCGGTGTTCTTCGTCTCGTTCCCGACCTTCTTCACGGACATGCCCTACCTGGGCCGGCAGGAGATCGCGTTCCTGCTGCTCGGCTGCGCCATGGTGGTCGTCACCGACGGCGGCCGGTCGCTGCGCAGCCGCCGGACGGCCTTCGCCGCGCTGCTCGCGGGCGTCGCCCTGTCCCACTACTCGACCACCTACGTCCTGGTCGTGGTCCTGGCGACGGCTTTCGTCTGCGACCTGGCCTGGCGGCTGCCGGGTCGTCGGCGGCGCGACCGGAAGCGACGGCGCGACCGGGTCGGCGGCTCCACGAGCTTCGTCACCTGGTGGCTGGTGGTGCTGCCGGCGGCCCTGGCACTGCTGTGGGCGATCCCGATCACCCACACCAGCGGTCAGCTGCAGAGCAGCCTGGCCGACGCCTACCAGGCCGCCGTCCATCTGGGCCGGGGCACGGCGTCGCACGCGGGCGACCCGGCGCGGCAACTGCTCGACTACCGGGCGCAGACCCTGACCGAGTCGGCCGCCGGGCGGGCGCGCGGGGACTACCTGCCGCTGACCAAGGTGGACGCCTACCCCGTGACGCCGGTGTCGCCGCAGGACCTGCCGCTCACCTCGGCGGGGAAGGCCGTGCAGCGTGCGCTGCCCGTGGCCGGACTCAACGGCGCGGTCCGCGCCCTGGCGTCCGTGGCCTTCCTGGCCCTGCTGCTGCTCGGCGTCGTGGTCTCCCTGGGCGGACGACGCCGCCGCTTCCGCCCGGCCAGGGACCAGGTGACGCTGACCGTCGGCGCGCTGGCGGTCGTCGGCCTGTTCGTGGCGCTGCCGCAGCTCTCGGCGGACTACAGCGTCCAACGTGCCTACCAGCAGGGCCTCTTCTTCTTCGCGCCGTTCGTCGCGGCCGGCGCGCTGTCGGTGATCGGCCGGGCCGGACGCCGGACCGTGCCGGTCGCCTGCGCGCTGATGACCGCGCTGCTGCTCGACCTGACCGGGGTCGTTCCGAAGCTGCTGGGCGGCTATCCGGCGCAGCTGCAGCTGTCCAACGCCGGCCCCTACTACGACGTCTACTACCCGACACCGGCGGAACGGCAGGCCGCGTACTGGCTCAACCAGCTGGTCGCCGAGCAGGCACGGCAGTCGGGCGGCAAGGAGCCAGTGGTGCAGACCGACTCCTTCACCTTCAACCGGGAGCAGACCCTGCTGACCGGTCCGGTCGTCGGCGACGTCTTCCCCACCGTGCTGAACCGGCACGCGTACGTGCTGCTCGGCGCGACCACCACGCGCCAGGGCGAGGTGACGATCTTCTTCCAGGGCGAGCTGGTGACCTACCGGTACCCTATGGGTCTGCTCGGCGGTACGAAGAACGAGATCTACAGCAGCGAGGGAGCAGAGGTCTACCGATGACGACCCCCCACGGGCGGCCGTTGCGCGTGCTTCTGGTCTCCCATCACTATCCGCCGCACATGGGCGGCATCGAGAACGTGGTCCGTCACGAGGCGGCGCACCTGGCCGCCGACGGCGTCGACGTGACCGTGCTGACCAGTGATGAGAAGAGCTCCGTCACCCAGGAGCAGGGCGTGCGCGTCGTCCGCGTCGCGGCGTGGAACGGCGC
This sequence comes from Streptacidiphilus rugosus AM-16, assembly GCF_000744655.1. Lineage (NCBI taxonomy): Bacteria > Bacillati > Actinomycetota > Actinomycetes > Kitasatosporales > Streptomycetaceae > Streptacidiphilus > Streptacidiphilus rugosus. The sequence goes on from NZ_JQMJ01000003.1 coordinate 315,377, forward strand.
GGAGAAGCGGGCCGGGGTACCGTTCCCGCTGCTGTCCCCCAGGCTGCTGGGCGAGGCGCTGCGGTGGACCCGCCGGGCCGACGTGGTCCACCTGCACGACTGCCAGTACCTGACCTCCTGGGCCGCCGGGGCCGCCGCGTGGCTGCTGCGCACCCCGCATGTGCTCACCCAGCACGTGGGCGTGGTCGACCACCCCTCCGCCCTGGTCCTGCGCGTCCAGCGGGCCGTGTACGCGGTGGCGGGCCGGGGACTGATACGCCGCGCCGAGGGCGTCTTCACGCTCAACGCGTCCGTGGCGGCCTTCGTCCGGCGCCACGGCGCCCGTGCCGCGGGCGCCCGTCATCTGGCCAACGGCGTGGACACGGACCTGTTCCGCCCTGCGGACTCGGCGGGGGAACGGCTGCGCATCCGGCAGCGTCTCGGACTGCCGCCCGACCGGCCGCTCGTCCTCCTCGCGGGCCGCCTGGTGCCGAAGAAGGGCTTCGACCTGCTGCTCGACGCCCACGCCCTGACCGACCTGCCGGCCTACGACCTGGTGCTGGCCGGGGACGGCGACACCCGTGCGCTCGACGGCCGCGCGGGCGTGCACCACCTGGGCGCGCTGCCGCCGCGGACCCTGGCCGAGGTGTACCGGGCCTGCGACGTGTTCGCGCTGCCGTCGACCGCGGAGGGTTTCCCGCTGACGGTGCAGGAGGCGATGGCCTCCGGACTGCCCGTCGTCACCACCGACGACCCCGGCTACGCGCCCTACGGGCTCGACCGCGGCAGGGTCGCGCTGGTCCCGCGCGACGCCCGGGTGCTGCACGAGACGCTCACTCGCCTGGCCGGCTCCCCCGACACCCGCGCGGACATGGCGGCCTACTCGCGCGACTACGCCGAGCGGCACTTCAGTTGGCCCCGGCACGTGGCCTGGCTGCGGCAGCGCTACGCGGAGGCCGCCTTCGGCCGAGGTCCCGTACCGGTCGGGGCGGGCTGACCATGCGGTCCGCGACGCCCTCGCCGAGTCGTCCGCTGCTGGAGGTCGGGTGGCTCCACGGCCTCCTCGGCTGGCTGTACGTCGCCGCGGTCGCCGCCGTCCGGCCGGACACCATGAGCCTGCCGATCACCGCCGTGGTTCCGCTGCGCCGGGACACCTTCGGCGCCTGCTGCTTCGTCGTGTCGGCGCTGGCGGCACTCGTGCTCCAGGCGCGCGGCCAGGCCCACCGGCCGGGCAGGCTCACTCCGGGAACGACGGCGGCGGTGCTGCGCACGATCGTCTGCTACGCGCTGCTGGTCTGGGTCTACGTGTGCGTCAACTCCCTCACCCACCCCGGCACGATCGGCAGGCGGCTCACGCACTTCAGCCCCACCCCGGCCGAGGGCACCACCGCGGTCCTCTGCTTCGCCGTGTCCGCCGTCGCGCTGCTGCTGCTCCGGCTGCTGAGAGCGCGGCAGGCGCCGCCGGAGCCCGCCCATGGCTGAGCGACCGGAGAAGCGCCGCGGACGGCATGCCAGGCCGCCGGACCAGGTCTACCGCAGTTCGTTCTTCATGCTGACCTCCACCGTGGTCTCCGCCGGTCTGGCCTTCCTGTTCTGGGTGGTGGTGGCCCGCTACTACAGCGTCGACCAGGTCGGTCTGGCGACCCCGCTGGTGTCCGCCACCTCCCTGCTGTCCTATCTGAGCCTGTTCGGCCTCAACAGCACGCTCGTCCGGTTCCCCGCCCCGGAGCCCTCGCGGAACGCCCAGATCACCCAGTCGCTGGCGCTGGTCGCCGGCACCGCCTGCGCGGCGACCGCCCTCTACCTGATCGGCCTGCCCTGGTACGGCCACCGGTTGCTGTTCGTCCGCGACCACCTGCTGACGGCGGTCGCCTTCGTCGGGTTCTGCGCGCTCGCCGCGGTGAACCTGCTGACCGACTCGGTCTTCGTCAGCGCGCGCGTCCCGCAGTACAACGTGCTGGTCGACGGCGTCCTGCAAGGAGTGGCGAAGCTGGGGCTGCCGGTGGTGCTGGTCGGCTTCGGCGCGGCCGGGATCATCGGGGCCACCGGCGGCGGCTACCTGGTGGCCGTCGCGGCCTCGCTGCTGCTGATGCGGCGCAAGCTCGGCTTCCGGGCCGACTTCCGCACCCGGGGCACCCGGCTGCGCGAACAGCTCGGCTTCTCCGTCGCCAGCTACACCTCCAGCCTGCTCAACCTGGCCCCGCAGATGGCCGTTCCGCTGGTCGTGCTGCAGCAGCTCGGCAGCAGCGCCGCCGCCTACTACTTCGTCGCCTTCCAGATGGCGAGCCTGCTCAACTCGGTGTCCTTCTCGGTCGCCGAGGCGACCTTCGCCGAGGTCTCCTCGGACGAGTCGCGCTTCGGCGAGCTGCTGCGGCGGTCGGGCCGGATCATCGCCGCGGTCCAGATCCCGGCCGTCGTCGCCGTCGCGCTCGGCAGCGGGCTGCTGCTGCGGCTGTTCGGCGCCGACTACGCCCGCGGCGCCGGTTCCCTGCTGACCGTCCTCGCCTGCGGCGCCCTGGCGGTGGCCCTCAACACCTGGGCCAGCTTCGCCCTGAAGCTCACCCGGCAGATGAAGCACCTGATCCTCAGCAACGTCGTCTACGTGGTCGTCACCCTCGGCCTGGCGGTGTACTGGGCGCCACGCGGACTGGTCATGATCGGCTGGGCCTGGGGGATCGGGAACCTCGCGTCCGGGCTCTACGCCGCGTTCGCCCTGCTCGGCCGCCGCCCGCTGCCCGCCGTCGCCGGGCCCGGAGACGACCGGACCGGGCAGGCCGCTGCGGAGCGCCTTCCGGAGTCCGGGGCGGAGCCCGGAGCGGAGAAGGAGACGGAGCGGACGCTGCAGCTGCGCTACCGGCCGCAGGCCACCCCGGCCGACAGCTGGCCGTTCGTGCCGCCGGAGATCGGTCCCCAGGACTCCTGGTCCTCGTCCGCGCCCTGGACGGCCGCCCTCCCGTCGCCGCGGCACCACCACGACGCCCAGGACCCGCCGGGGCACCCGGCCCCCCTCACCCGCGCCGAGAGGTACCGCTCTTGAACGTCGTCGTCATCAACGCCTACGTACGCGAGAACGCGGGCGACGCCGCCCTGCTCTCGGTCTGCCTGCGCCAGGTGCGCGAGGCGTTCCCCGACGCGCGGATCGACATCGCCGGCATGGAGGACGCGGCGGTCCGGCCGGACTTCGAGGGCTTCGCCAACCTCGGCTCGATCCGGCGGTACGTCGCCGACGGCGGGGCCGCGCTGCCGGTGCGCCTGCTGCGCCGGGCCCTCGTCGCGCTCCTCGGCACGGCGGCGCTGTGCGCGCCGGGGCGCGTCCTGCCGGCGCTGCTGCGTCTGCTGCCGGCCGAGGCCCGACGGGAGGCGCGTGCGGTCCTCTCCGCGGACCTGGTGGTGTCCATGGGCGGCGGCTACCTGCTCGCGCGCCCGGGCCTGGACGGCTACCAGAACGTCTTCTTCGTGCTGCTGCCGGCCCTGCTGGCGCAGAAGGCGGGGGTGCCGGTGGTGTTCGCGCCGCAGTCGTTCGGGCCGTTCCCCGCGCGGGCCCAACGCCGGCTGGTGGGCCGGGTGCTGCGTCGCTCCCCGCTGGTGCTCGCCCGGGAGGACGTGAGCGTGGGGATCCTGCGTGACTGCGGCGTCCCCGACCACGGCGTCGAACGGGCCGTGGACTCGGGCTTCGCCTTCGCACCCGAGGCGACGTCCGACTGGCGGGCCAGGCTCGGGGTCGGCCAGGAGCAGCGGCTGGTCGGGGTGACGGCACGCCGGTGGCTGCCGCCGCAGGCACAGGAGCGCTACGAGCGGGCGCTGGCGCGGACCGTCGACGCCGTCCAGGCCACGGGCGCGCGCGTGGTCCTCATCCCGCAGGTGAGCACCGACTACCTGGGCGACGACGACCGCGTCGTCGAGCGCCGCATCGCGGGCTACTGCGCCACGGATCCGCTGCGGATCGAGGAGCGGGTCGACTACCGCGATCTGAAGGGGGTCTACGGCGAGTGCTCGCTCCTCGTCGGAACCCGCTTCCACTCGGTGATCTTCTCGCTGACCAGCGGTGTCCCCTGCGTCGCCATCGAGTACGAGCACAAGACCCGGGGGATCATGGCCGATCTGGGGCTGGACGCCTGGGTCCTGCCGATCGCGGAGGTCACCCATGCCCGGTTGTGGGCGCTGGTCGGCCCGCTGCTGGAGGACGCAGGGGACTACCGCGCACTCCTGCGGACCCGGCTGCCCGACTACGTCCGGCGGGCCGAGCTCCTGCCCGCGCAGCTGAAGGAGATCGCGTGACCCCGCGCACGGTCGCCGTCGTCGCCCCCTACTACCCGCCCAAGATCGGTGGCGTGGAGCGCTACGCCGAGCAGGTGGCCCGTGCGGTGGCCGACGACCCGGCGCTGACCCCCGTGGTGATCACCACGCGTCCCACCGGGCTGCGCACCCTGGTCGGCACGCAGGACGGCGTCACCGTGGTGCGGCTGGGAGCCTGGGCCCGGATCTCCAACACTCCGGTCAGCCCCCTGTGGCCGCTGCAGGTGCGCTACTGGCTGCGCCGGACCGGGGCCGAGGTCGTCAACGCCCACGCCCCCGTTCCCGGCCTCGCCGACATCGCCGTCCTGGTCGCGGGCCGCCGCGAGACGGTGCTGACCTACCACGCCGGATCCATGGTCAAGGGCGGCCCGGCCGACCGACTGACGGACCGGGTTCTGACCTGGTACGAGCGCCACGTGCTGCCGCGGGTCTTCGCCCGGGCCGGAACACTCGTCGCCGTCTCCCCGGTGTCGCTGGCGTCCGGCCACCCCCGTGCCGTCGAGATCAGTCCCGGCGTCGACGTCGAACGCTTCACGCCCGGCGACCCGCCTTCGACCAGAGCGCGCACCCTCGTGTACGTCGGACGGATGGACCGCAGCTCCGCCTGGAAGGGGGTGGAGGTGCTCGTCCGCGCCTTCGCCGAGGCGGACCTGCCCGACGGCGCCCTGCTGCGTCTGGTCGGCGGCGGCGACGCCCTGCCCGACCACCTCGCCCTCGCCGAACGGCTGGGGGTGGCCGACCGGGTGGAGGCGACCGGTGAACTCGGCGGCGACGAGCTGGTGCGGGCGGTGCGGTCCGCCGCGGTGCTGGTGCTGCCCTCGCTGACCGAGGCGGAGTCCTTCGGCATGAGCCTGATCGAGGCGATGGCCTGCGGAACGCCCGTCGTCGGCTCCGCCATCGGCGGCATCCCCCATGTCGTGGAGGACGGCGTGCAGGGCCTGCTGGTCCCGCCCGGCGACGCGAAGGCCCTCGCCGCCGCCTGCCGCACCCTGCTGAGCGACCCGCGGCTCGCCGACCGGATGGGCGCGGCCGGCCGCGACCGGGCCGTCGACCGTTACGCCTGGCCGGCCCTGACCGCCCGTTACCGCCGGATCTTCCGGGGCGACGGAGGCTGACGGCCGCGGTCGCGCGCGTCCGCTCAGCCGTGCCGGGTGCGCTCGTACTCGGCGATCGCGGACTGCAGGGCAGCGAAGGCCGGCTTGGCCGTCCCGTTGTTGTGCCGCAGCCCGTAGAACTTCGAGCGGAAGGCCCGGTCCGCGGCGGTGCCGGAGTCCCGGTCGGCGAACCAGAACATGGCCGCCACATGGGGGTTGTTGGCCGCTGCGGTGACCGAGGCGGTAGCGATCTGCGCCTGGAACGCCTCGGTCACGTCGGTGGCGTTCGGCGGGATCGTCTTCCCGTCGGCCGCGGCGCCCGGGCCGTTCGTCGGAGCCCCTGTCTCGGTGATCCACACCGGTTCGCGCGGAGTGCCGTACTTCTCCAGGATCGCGACCAGGTTGTCACTGGTGTAGGTGCTGATGCGCTGGAAGGCGGTGCCGAAGGTGGTGTCGTCGGTGGGCAGGTAGGGATAGGTGTACGGGTGGTAGCTGATGGCGTCCACCATCTTGTTGGCGCCCAGTTCCGAGACCGCCGCCAGGAAGGCCGTCTGCGAGACGTAGCCGGTCGACTTGTCGGTCCCCACCGCGGCCAGACCGCCCATCAGCAGGTAGGCCCTGGGATTCACATGACGGATCGCCTTGGTCGTGACCGCCAGCAGCCGGGTGTAGGCCGCCGGGTCGGGCTTGGGCTCCCAGAACGGCTTGATGTTCGGCTCGTTCCAGATCTCCCAGGTGGTGATGCCCTTCGGGGAGTACCGCTCGACCGCCTGGGCGGCGAAGTCCGCGAAGGTCTCCGGGTTCGCGGGCGGGCAGGACTGCCCGGCCCTGCACCCGGACGACCGGGCCCAGCTGGGGGTGTAGGCGATGGTCGGCAGCAGGTTCAGACCGCGGGCCCGGGCCGCGTTCACCACGCGGTCGAAGCGGTTCCACTGGTAGCCGGTGGGGGTGTCCGGCTGGATGTCCTCCCAGGACAGGTCGAGGCGTATCCAGCGGACTCCCAGGGCGACGGCGTCGTCCAGCCCCTGGGCCAGGTTGTGGTCGTTGTCGAAGAGCAGGGTGTCCCCGTAGGAGACGCCGAAGGCCAGCCGGCCCGCGGTGGGCGGCGGCGCCTGTGGCGCCGCCCAGGTCGTGTGCGGGGTACCGGACTTCGGGGGCGAGGCGGCCCGCACTCCGGCCACCGTCGCCGTCGCGGTGACGAGCAGGGCCACCAGGGCGACGACCAGTCGTTGGCGGCGGGGCGACTGCTCAGACATGCGCGTCAGCATAGACGGGCGCCCCCACGCGACGATCACCCCGGGTGCGGGCGGAGCCTCCGTCGCCGTGGCGCCGGGCCGCCCGCAGGCTCAGCCGACCAGCCACGAGGCGTCGGGCCTTGCGGTCAGGCCGACCTGGTGGTTCTTCAGCTTGATGACGTCGTCGGGGGTCAGGGCGACGTTCCACACCTGCATGTGGCTGATGACCCCGGCGAAGGGGTCGGACCAGATCCCGTGGTGACGGTCCCGCCCGACCTCGAACGGCCCCGGCCCGCTCCACAGCGCCGGCACCTTGGTCTCCCCGAGGTCCCTGCCGTTGGCGTAGAGCGTGATCCGGTGCGTCGAGACGTCGTAGGTCGCGGTCAGCAGGACCCACTGGTTGACGGTGGGGACCCCCTTGGAGACGACCTGGTACGTGGTGCTGTCGGCACCGCCCGCGGCCGTCTGGACCTTGAAGAACCAGAACGGGGTCTTGCCGTTCACGCCGCGGCCGAGGTCGAAGGAGAAGGACACCCCGTCCCCCTGGCTGAAGACCGTGCGCGTGCCTCCGTCGGCCTCGTTGAAGACCCAGGCGGAGAGGCTGAAGCTCTTGGAGACGTCGACCAGGGGGTCGGCCGCCTCGGCGTAGGAGCCGGCGTTGCTGCTCAGCCGCAGCACGTACCCGTCGACCACGTGGTCCAGCTTCGCGCCCGGTGACATCGCCAGGTTCGCGTGGCCGGAGCGGTCCGCGAGCAGGTTGGACTGGCCGGGGACGGTGGGGGCGACGGCGGAGGGCGTGCCCGACGGCGCCTGGGAGGTCTTTGCCGTGGCGGTGGCGGTGGCCGTGCCGTGGGCGACCGGCTTCCCCCCTGAGCCGCTCAGGGCGAGGGCGGTGACCCCGGCGCCCAGCAGGCAGACCGCCAGGACGACTCCGATCACCGTGAACCGCTTCTTGCGGCGCGCCTGCGCCTCGTGCGTGTCCGCCATCGCGGCCCAGTCCGGCTGGGCCGCGCTCGGGGCGGCGGCCGCGCCGAAGGGCGAGGACGGGTAGCCCGCCGGGGGCTGCTGGGGACGCTGGAAGGACTGGGTGGGCACCTGCGCCTCGGCCTCGGTCCGCTGCCCCGGAAGCCCCGGCAGCGGGTGGCCGGGACCGCCCTGCTGCGGGATCTGCGGGGTCGGGCCGGGGTAGCCGTAACCGGTCGGCTGGGCGGGCACGCCAGGCCGGCCGGGCGGCGTGTCCTGCGGGCTCTGTGCCGGCACACGTGGGTCCGGACGGCCGGGGGTCCGGCCCGCTCCCTGGTTCTGCCACGGGTCGGGCTGCCCTGCGCGGTCGTCGGGTATCGGTGTGCCGTCAGTCATGCGTCAGATGGTATGAGGAGACGACTTCTGACACCACGACGGCCCCGCACCGGAACGCTCCGGTGCGGGGCCGTCGTGGTCGCGGCTGCGCGGGATCAGGACGAGACGGGCTCCGGCGCCTCGGCCTCGGCCTCCGGCGCGGCCGGGTCGGCCTTGACCGACTCCAGCAGCAGCTGGGCCACGTCCACGACGCGCAGCGCTTCCTTGGCCGCGCCCTCGTTCTTCTTGCCGTTGACCGAGTCGGAGAGCATCACCAGGCAGAACGGGCAGGCGGTGGAGACGATGTCGGGGTTGAGCGACAGCGCCTCGTCCACGCGCTCGGTGTTGATGCGCTTGCCGATCCGCTCCTCCATCCACATCCGCGCGCCACCGGCGCCGCAGCAGAAGCCGCGCTCCTTGTGACGGTGCATCTCCTCGTTGCGGAGCCCGGGGACCTTCTCGATGATCTCGCGCGGCGGCGTGTAGACCTTGTTGTGACGGCCCAGGTAGCACGGGTCGTGGTAGGTGATCAGACCCTCGACCGGGTTGACCGGGAGCAGCTTGCCCTCGTCGATCAGGTGCTGCAGCAGCTGCGTGTGGTGGATGACCTCGAAGTGGCCGCCCAGCTGCGGGTACTCGTTCGCCAGGGTGTTGAAGCAGTGCGGGCAGGTGGCGACGATCCGCTTGACCGGGGCGTCCTCCAGCGCCGCGTTCAGCGTCTCGACGTTCTGCGCGCCGAGCATCTGGAAGAGGAACTCGTTGCCCAGGCGGCGCGGGGAGTCACCGGTGCAGGTCTCCTCCTTGCCGAGGATCGCGAACTTCACGCCCGCGGTGTGCAGCAGCTCGGCGAAGGCCTTGGTGGTCTTCTTGGCCCGGTCCTCCAGCGCGCCGGCGCAGCCGACCCAGTACAGGTACTCGACCTCGGCCGGGTCGATGTCCTCGCCGATGACGGGGACCTCGATGCCGGTCTCCTTCTTCAGCTCCTTGACCCAGTCCAGGCGGGCCTTGGTGGCCAGACCCCACGGGTTGCCCTTGTTCTCCAGGTTCTTCAGCATCGTCCCGGCCTCGGTCGGGAAGTTGCTCTCGATCATCACCTGGTAGCGGCGCATGTCGACGATGTGGTCGATGTGCTCGATGTCCACCGGGCACTGCTCGACGCAGGCGCCGCACGTGGTGCAGGACCACAGCACGTCCGGGTCGATGACCCCGTTCTCCTCCGCGGTGCCGATCAGCGGGCGCTCGGCCTCGGCCGCGGCCTCGGCGGGGACGCCGGACTTGTCCTCACCCGCGAGCAGGTAGGGCGCCTTGTTGTAGGCGTGGTCGCGCAGCGACATGATCAGCAGCTTGGGCGAGAGCGGCTTGCCGGTGTTCCACGCGGGGCACTGCGACTGGCAACGGCCGCACTCGGTGCAGGTGGAGAAGTCGAGGATGCCCTTCCAGGAGAACTCCTCGATCTGGGAGACGCCGAAGACCGCGTCGTCGGCCGGGTCCTCGAAGTCGATCGCCTCGCCGTTCGACGACATCGGCAGCAGCGCGCCGAGCGAGACCTCGCCGGTGGCGTTGCGCTTGAACCAGATGTTGGGGAAGGCCAGGAAGCGGTGCCAGGCGACGCCCATGTCGGTGTTGAGCGCGACGGTGATCATCCAGATGAACGACGTCGCGATCTTGATCCCGGCGGTCAGGTAGATCATGTTCGACAGGGTCGCGACCGAGGCGCCGGAGAAGGCCTGCACCAGCGGGTAGGACACCAGGTAGGACGCCTGGTAGTGGTCCACCCCCGCGAGGGCGCCCTCGAGGCCGCGCAGCGTCATGATGCAGAGGCCGACGATCAGGACGACGGCCTCGACGAAGTACGCCTGGCCGAAGTTGGAGCCGGCGAAGCGGGACTTGCGGCCGGCCTTGTTCGGCTTGCTCAGCTGGCGCACCACGATCAGCACCAGGATGCCGATGGTGGTCAGCGTGCCGACCGCCTCGACGAAGAGGTTCCAGATCGTCCAGTGACCGATGACCGGCAGCACGAAGTCGGCGTCGAAGAGCTGGCCGAAGGCGTTCACCAGGGTCAGCACCAGGCTGAAGAAGCCCACCGCGACGAACCAGTGCGCGACGCCGATGACGCCCCACTTGTTCATCCGGGTGTGGCCGAGGAACTCCCGCAGGACGGTGACCGTCCTGGCCTTCGGGGCGTTGTTGCGCGCGCCGGCCGGCAGTTTCTGGCCGAGCCTGACGAAGCCGTAGATCTGCAGGATCGCGCGCACGAAGAGCGCCACGCCGACCACGGCGAGGACGAGCGACACGATGATCGCGGCGATTTGCATGGGGGCTCCACCTCATGACCTACGGAGCAGACAATTACTCAGTAGTAACTTATCGCAGTTCATGCCGAGAGTATCGAGTCCATGACCCAAACCACAGCCGAAGCACGGGTGACCTACGTCATCAGCCCCCTTGCGGGCTAAGGACGACATAAAGTTGAGCGGCCCACACTCACCTCTGTTGACGCGGGGAGATTTGTGAGGCACGCTTGAGTCTGTTCAGCTCAACTTCCTCTCTTTGGAGGGTTCAACGATGGCTCGTGCGGTCGGAATCGACCTCGGTACGACGAACTCTGTCGTCAGCGTCCTCGAAGGCGGTGAGCCCACCGTCATCACCAACGCAGAGGGCGCCCGGACCACACCGTCCGTCGTCGCCTTCGCGAAGAACGGCGAGGTGCTGGTCGGCGAGGTCGCCAAGCGCCAGGCGGTCACCAACGTCGACCGGACCATCCGCTCCGTGAAGCGCCACATGGGCACGGACTGGAAGATCAACCTCGACGGCAAGGACTTCAACCCCCAGCAGATCTCCGCGTTCATCCTGCAGAAGCTCAAGCGGGACGCCGAGGCCTACCTGGGCGAGAAGGTCGCCGACGCGGTGATCACCGTCCCGGCGTACTTCAACGACTCCGAGCGTCAGGCGACGAAGGAGGCCGGTGAGATCGCGGGCCTCAACGTCCTGCGCATCGTCAACGAGCCGACCGCCGCCGCGCTGGCCTACGGCCTCGACAAGGACGACCAGACCATTCTGGTCTTCGACCTCGGTGGCGGCACCTTCGACGTCTCGCTGCTGGAGATCGGCGACGGCGTCGTCGAGGTGAAGGCCACCAACGGTGACAACCACCTCGGTGGTGACGACTGGGACCAGCGCGTCGTCGACCACCTGGTCAAGCAGTTCCAGAACGGCCACGGCGTCGACCTGTCCAAGGACAAGATGGCGCTGCAGCGTCTGCGCGAGGCGGCCGAGAAGGCCAAGATCGAGCTCTCCTCCTCCACGGAGACCACGATCAACCTCCCCTACATCACGGCCTCGGCCGAGGGCCCGCTGCACCTGGACGAGAAGCTCACCCGGGCCCAGTTCCAGCAGCTCACCGCGGACCTCCTGGACCGCTGCAAGAACCCCTTCCACAACGTCATCAAGGACGCCGGCATCCAGCTGTCCGAGATCGACCACGTGGTCATGGTCGGCGGCTCCACCCGCATGCCGGCCGTCGCCGAGCTCGTCCGCGAGCTGACCGGCGGCAAGGAGCCCAACAAGGGCGTGAACCCGGACGAGGTCGTCGCCATCGGCGCGTCCCTCCAGGCCGGTGTCCTCAAGGGCGAGGTCAAGGACGTCCTGCTGCTCGACGTCACCCCGCTGTCCCTCGGCATCGAGACCAAGGGCGGCATCATGACCAAGCTGATCGAGCGCAACACCACGATCCCGACCAAGCGCTCCGAGATCTTCACCACGGCCGAGGACAACCAGCCGTCCGTGCAGATCCAGGTCTACCAGGGCGAGCGCGAGATCGCGGCGTACAACAAGAAGCTCGGCATGTTCGAGCTGACCGGCCTGCCGCCGGCCCCGCGCGGCCTGCCGCAGATCGAGGTCACCTTCGACATCGACGCCAACGGCATCATGCACGTCTCCGCCAAGGACCTGGGGACGGGCAAGGAGCAGCGCATGGCCGTCACCGGCGGCTCGGCCCTCCCCAAGGAGGACATCGAGCGGATGATGCGCGAGGCCGAGCAGTTCGCCGACGACGACCACCGTCGTCGCGAGGCCGCGGAGACCCGCAACACCGCCGAGCAGCTCGTCTACACGACCGAGAAGTTCGTCAAGGACAACGAGGACAAGGTCCCCGGCGAGGTCAAGGACGAGGTCAACGCCGCCGTCGTCGAGCTCAAGGACAAGCTGAAGGGCGAGGACACCGCGGCCATCCGCGAGGCGTCCGAGAAGCTCTCCACCGTCTCCCAGAAGCTGGGCCAGGCCCTCTACGCCAACGCCGGCGGCGACGCCGCGGCCGCGGCCGGTGCTCCTTCCGACGCGCCGGGTGCGGACGCCCACGCCGACGACGACGTGGTCGACGCCGAGATCGTCGACGACGAGAAGCGCGAGGGCGGTGCCAAGTGACGACGGAGGAGACGCAGGGCAACGCTGAGGAGCCCGGCGCCGCTTCCGGCAAGGCCGCGAAGGGCCGCGGCTCGGCGGGCTCCAAGCCCGCCGACGCCAAGGCCGCCGCGGAGGAGGCCGGTGCGGGCGCCGAGTCCGCCGCCGAGCTGCGCAAGCAGCTCACCGAGCGCACGGCGGACCTCCAGCGGCTCCAGGCCGAGTACCAGAACTACCGCAAGCGCGTCGAGCGCGACCGGGTGACGGTACGGGAGATCGCGGTCGCCGCGATCCTGGAGAACCTGCTCCCGGTGCTGGACGACATCGGCCGCGCCCGCGACCACGACGAGCTGACGGGCGGCTTCAAGTCGGTCGGCGAGTCGCTGGAGACGGTCGTCGCCAAGCTCGGCCTGCAGCAGTTCGGCAAGCAGGGCGAGCCCTTCGACCCGCAGCTGCACGAGGCGCTGATGCACAGCTACTCGGCGGACGTGGACGAGACGACCTGCGTGCAGATCCTGCAGCCCGGCTACAAGATCGGCGACCGGATCATCCGTCCGGCGCGGGTCGCGGTGGCCGAGCCGGAGCCGGGCGGCTCCGCGGCCGAGGACAGCTCGGACGAGGACGCCTCGGACGAGAAGAAGTCGGAGAAGTCCGCGGCTTCCCCCAAGGGCGAGAGTGACGCGGACGAGTAGCCGGCCAGGGGTCGGCCGCCGACTGGCTGAGGCCAGTACGGCGGCCGGCCCCGGCCACTGTCTGACAACGCGGTGAGGAGGAGAGCTTTTGAGCGGCAAGGACTACGTGGAGAAGGACTACTACAAGATCCTGGGCGTGCCCAAGGACGCCTCCACCGCTGAGATCAAGAAGGCCTACCGCAAGCTGGCCAGGGAGTTCCACCCCGACGCCAACAAGGGTGACAAGGCCGCCGAGGAGCGCTTCAAGGAGATCTCCGAGGCGAACGACGTCCTCTCGGACCCGAAGCGCCGCAAGGACTACGACGAGGCGCGCGCGCTCTTCGCCAACGGCGGTTTCCGCACCGGCCAGGGCGGCGCGGGCGGCTTCAACTTCGATCTCGGCGACCTCTTCGGCGGCAGCGGGGGCGGCCAGGGCGGCACCTTCGGCGGCGGTGGCGGCGGCGGGATCGGCGACGTCTTCGGCGGCCTCTTCGGCCGCGGCGGGCGGGGCACGACGACGCAGCCGCGACGTGGCGCGGACGTCGAGTCCGAGGTCACCCTCAGCTTCGTCGAGGCGGTCGAGGGCGCGACGGTCCCGATCCGGATGACCAGCCAGGCCGCCTGCAAGACCTGTTCGGGCACCGGCGCCAAGGCCGGCACGACCCCGCGGGTCTGCCCGACCTGCGTCGGCACCGGGCACGTCAGCCGGGGCCAGGGCAGCTTCGCGCTCAGCGAGCCCTGCCGCGACTGCAAGGGCCGCGGCCTGCTGGTCGACGACCCCTGCGAGGTCTGCCACGGCAGCGGCCGCGCCACCTCGGCGCGGACGATGCAGGTGCGGATCCCGGCCGGCGTCGGCGAGGACCAGCGCATCCGGCTCAAGGGCAAGGGCGCACAGGGCGAGCGCGGCGGCCAGCCGGGCGACCTGTACGTCACCGTGCACGTCCAGCCGCACCCGGTCTTCGGCCGGCGCGGCGACAACCTGACGGTGACGGTGCCGGTCTCCTTCCCCGAGGCGGCGCTCGGCGGCACGATCAGGGTGCCCACTCTGGGCGGTCCGCCGGTCTCCATGAAGATCCCGGCGGGCACCTCCAACGGCCTGACCATGCGGGCCCGCGGCAAGGGCGCGGTCCGCAAGGACGGCACCCGCGGCGACCTGCTGGTGACGGTCGAGGTGGCGGTCCCCCCGGAGACGGAGGGCGAGGCCAAGGCGGCCCTGGAGAAGTACCGCGAGGCGACCGCCGCGGACGACCCGCGGGCGGCTCTGTTCAAGGCAGCGGAGGAGGCGTGAGATGCCCGGCGTGAACGACGGAAACGCTGCGGGCGCGGCCGGCGGCGGCGCGCCACGCGGTGTGCGGGTGACCTACCAGCTGACGGAGTACAGCCCCGTCTACGTCATCTCGGTCGCGGCGGAGCTGAGCGGGCTGCACCCGCAGACGCTGCGTCAGTACGACCGGCTGGGGCTCGTCTCCCCCGACCGCACCGCGGGCCGGGGCCGGCGTTACTCGGCTCGGGACATCGAGCAGCTGCGCGAGGTCCAGCGGCTCTCCCAGGAGGAGGGCATCAACCTCGCCGGGATCAAGCGCATCATCGAGCTGGAGAACCAGGTGGCCGCGCTCCAGGCGCGCGTCGCCGAGCTCCAGGGCGCGGCGGAGGCCGCGGCCGCGGCGGTGCACGCCTCCTACCGACGCGATCTGGTGCCGTACCAGCAGAGCTCGGCGCTGGTCGTCTGGCGCCCCAAGGGCCGCCCGGACGGCGGCCGCTGAGGCGCTGCCGTCCGTCGCACGCCCGGCCGGAAGCTCCCACCGAGGGGCCGTACCCGCAGGGGTACGGCCCCTCGGGCTTGCTCAGGCCGTGCGGACCGCGGTGAACCGCGGCAGGTGCCGCAGGGTGCCGGCCGTCACGGCGAGCCAGGCGGTGGCCAGCAGCGCGTAGAGGACGACCGCGAGAACCGCGAAGGCGACCAGGCCGGTGCGGGCGTAGAGGCCGGCCGCGCCGGTCACGCAGGTGCCGACGGGGAAGGTCCAGGCCCACCAGGTCATCGCGAACGGCATGCCGCCCCGCAGTCCGCGCAGCGTCGCCGTGCCGGCCAGGGCCAGCCAGAGCAGGGCGAAGCCGATCACGGGGACGCCGTAGAGCAGTGCGAAGGACTGGAACGCGACCGGACCGTGGGCGGCGAACTGGGTCACCGCGGTCACCGACTGCCCGAGCGGGCCCAGCACCAGGAAGAGAGTCGGCACCAGGGCCGGGGGCAGCGGACCCTCGTGGGCCAGGCGGCCGAAGAGGGTGGGCAGCAGCACCAGGACCGCGATCAGGCTCATGCCGAACATGGCCAGGCAGGCGTAGAGCAGGGTCAGCTGCGCCTGACCGGCGGGCAGGTGCGGGATCAACGCCGGGCCGAGCGCGGCCGAGACCATCGGCGCGACCACGGGCAGCAGCCAGGTCGGCGCGGCGTCGGCGCGGGCGGTCCCGTAGCGGGTCGCCAGCCGGTACATCACCGCTCCGGCCGCCCAGAGCGCGTAGCCGGTGCCGACCGTCCACAGCACCACGTCCAGTGCCAGGGCGAGCTGGTGGCCGAGCAGCGGCTCGCCCGCGCCCAGCGCGCCGAAGCCGACGGCGAGCAGCGCCATCGGCGGGCAGCCGAGGAAGACCGCCACGGAGGCGTCGTCCAGCGGCCGGACCCGCTCGTGGTGCAGCCGTCCGGCCAGCCGGACGAGGGTCAGCGTCAGCAGGCCGGCGAAGCCCAGCACCCAGAAGAGCGCGGCCCAGGCGCCGAGCGCCCGGCCGACCGCGCCGGGCAGCGCGTGGGCGCCGTTGGCCATGATCGCCGTGCCCATCACCGCGGCGTACCAGTTCGGTCCGAACCGGCCCGCGGCCTCGACGAAGCGGTGGCCGGTGAGCCGCCGGGTGAGCGGCGCGCTGGGCGTGGTGGTTGCCATATCTCCACCATCGCCGCAGGTCGGAGCGGTCGGTAGGGAGTCCGTGGCGATGAGGGCATAAGCTGCGTCTATGAGTACGAGCCCGGCTCCCCTCTCCCCGCGCGTCCCGGACCTGGGCGCGCTCGAGCTGCTGCTCGAAGTGGTCAGGCTGGGCAGCCTGGGCCGGGCGGCCGCCGCTCTCGGCATCACCCAGCCCGCGGCCTCCGCCAGGATCGCGTCCATGGAACGGCAGATCGGCGTCACCCTGCTGGACCGCTCCCCGCGCGGCTCGCGTCCCACCGAGGCGGGGGCGCTGGTCGCGGAGTGGGCCGGGCAGGTGGTCGCCGCGGCACGCGGCCTGGACGCGGGCATCGCCGCCCTGCGCGAGCAGCGCGACGCCAGGCTCCGGGTCTCGGCGAGCCTGACGGTGGCCGAGTACCTGATGCCGGGCTGGCTGCTCGCGCTGCACGCCGCCCTCCCCGGCACCGCGGTGACACTGCGGGCGGCGAACTCCGCGGAGGTCGCCGCGCAGGTGCTCGCGGACGAGGCCGACCTGGGCTTCGTCGAAGGGGTCCGGCTGCCCGCCGGCGTCGACGGCGTCGTCATCGCCCACGACCGCCTGGTGCTGGTCGTCTCCCCGACGCACCGCTGGGCTCGCAGGCGCGCACCGCTGACCGCGGACGAGGTCGCCGCCACCCCGCTGATCCTGCGCGAACAGGGGAGCGGCACCCGCGAGGTGCTGGACGCCGCGCTGGCCGCGTCGGGCGGCCTGGCCGCCCCGCTGCTCACCCTCGCCTCGACCACGGCGCTGAAGTCCGCGGCCACCAGCGGCGCGGGACCGGCCGCGGTCAGCGAGCTCGCCGTCGCCGACGAGCTCGCCTCGGGCCGGCTGGTGGCCGTGCCGGTCGAGGAACTCCCCCTCCAGCGGCCGCTGCGGGCGATCTGGCCCAAGGGCAGCAAGCCCAAGGGTCCGGCACGGGAGCTCCTCTCCCTGATCAGGAGCGTGCGGCCGAACCGTCAGGGCTGACCGCCAGCGCCGCCCCTCACCACTTCTGACGGTCCCGCAGCACCGGGAACTCCTCGCGGGTCCTGGCCACGACCGCCGGGTCGAACTCCACCGTGAGCACCTGCTCCCCGGTCCCCGCCTCCCCCAGCACCTCGCCCCACGGATCGACGACCACGCTAAGACCGGCCTGCTCCACACCGCCGTGCGTCCCCGCGTTGTTGCAGGCGAAGACCAGCGCCTGCTCCTCCACGGCCCGCGCCCGGGCCAGCAGCGACCAGTGCGCCGTCCGCCGGGCCGGCCACGCCGCGGGAACGACGAAGAGCTCGGCGCCGCGGTCCAGCATCGCCCGGAACAGCTCGGGGAACCGCAGGTCGTAGCAGGTGGCCAGGCCCATCCGCCCGAACGGCGTGTCCACGACGGCCAGTTCCTCGCCCGCGGCCATCAACGCGGCCTCGCCGCTGTCGAAACCGAAGCGGTGGATCTTCCGGTAGAGGGCGTGCAGTTCGCCGTCGGGGGCGAAGAGCAGCGAGGTGTTGTAGAGCGGCCCCTCCGGGTCCCGCTCGACGATCGAACCGGCGTGCAGCCAGACGCCCGCGTCACGGGCGGCAGCCGACATGGCGTCAGCGGTCGGTCCGTCCAGGGTCTCCGCCCCCGCCTGCCAGCCCTCGTAGGCGAAGCCGCCGAGCGGCCACAACTCGGGCAGGACCACCAGATCCGAGCCGCGCAGCGAGCGCACGAGCTCCGCGATCCGCACCCGGCGTTCGGCGGCGGACTCCCGCTCGTTCACATCGATCTGGACAAGAGAGGCGCGCACGGTACCACCCGCTTCGTCAAGGGCCCTACGATCAACACGGGAAAGCGCCGACCTGGGAACACCAGGCAGCGTAACGTGCCCATAGCGCAATTGGCTGCTCCGCCGAGGGGTCGTGAACGTGACCGACAAGCAGACCGTCCAGGCATACGCCGATGCCTGGACCCAGTCCATCGAGGCCATATCCGAGCTGGTCGCCCCGCTGAGCGAGGGCGCGTGGAACCGTCCGACCGAGTGCCCCGGCTGGTCAGTCAGGGACGTCGTCTCGCACGTCATCGCCATGGAGCTGGAGCTGCTCGGCGACCCGCGCCCGATCCACACGCTCCCGCGCGACCTGCGCCACGTGGTGGACGAGTTCAGCCGCTACTGCGAGGTGCCGGTCGACAAGCGGCGCTGCCACACCGCGCCCGAGATGACGGCGGAGCTGGAGTACACCATCATCCGCCGCGGCCGGGCGCTGCGCACCAACACGCGCTACGAGCCGATGGACGACATCCGCTGGCCGATGGGCCCGTACAGCCGTGACGTCCCCTACCACCAGCTGCTGCGCACCCGCGTCTTCGACGTCTGGACCCACGAGCAGGACGTCCGCCGGGCGCTGCACGCCCCCGGCGGCCTGGACACCCCGGCCGCGGCGATCACCCGCGACTACCTGATCGAGCTCCTCCCCAAGGCCGTCGCGAAGCTCGCGGGCGCGCCGGCGGGCTCGGCGGTGGTCTTCGACGTCCACGGCGCACAGGAGTTCATGCGCACGGTCCACGTGGACGAGGCCGGCCGCGGCAGCGTCGACGCCCAGGTCCCGCTGGCCCCGGTGGTCCGCGTCACCACGGACTGGGAGACCTACGCCCGCCTCGCCTGCGGCCGCGTCACGGCGTCCGCGGCGGACGTGAAGACCGAGGGCGACGAGGCGCTGGCGCGCCGCATCCTGGACAACTTCGCGGTCACGCCGTAGCAGGACGGCGCGGCAGCTCTTGGCCAAGGGGCAGTTGCACTGCCTCAGGGGCGCGGGGCTCTGCTTGATCAACTGCGTGCGCGGCAAGCCCCCAGCCTTCGGCCGGGAGGTACCCCCTCCCGCGTGCGGATGGTCCTCGACGCGGAGGGCCATCCGCACCGGGTGGTTGCTATCGCCCCTTTATGCGCCCGCGGCGCGGGGCTGGGGGATCAGCTGGCTCTCGCGGCGGAGCGCGGCGCGGCGGAGGCGGAGGATCTGGAAGAGGCCCAGGGCCATCGGGGCGTACAGCGTGGTGAACGCGGCACGGAACGCCGACGGGGTGTACGTCGCGGCGGAGCCCGACGTCGTCGCGTCGAGGACGAGGCCGATCAGGAAGAGGGCCAGAACCGCGGCGATGAATCCGCCCATGTTGACGATGCCCGACGCCGTGCCGATCCGCTCCGGCGGGTTGACCGGGCGGGCGTAGTCGAGGCCGATCAGTGAGGCCGGGCCGTTGCTGCCCATCACCACGACCAGGGCGACCAGCAGCCAGACCGGCACGTGCCCGCCCGGCCAGGCCAGGACCAGGCCCCAGACGCCGCCGGTCACCAGCACCACCAGGAAGACCGTCGGCGTCCGCAGGCCCGGGCGGCGGGACATCAGCTGGCCGAACAGCACCGAGAAGCCCATGCCCGCGACGATCACCAGGCTCAGCATCCCGCTGGCGGCCGCACGGGACATGCCCTGCCCCTCCATCAGGAAGGGCATGCCCCAGAGCAGCAGAAAGCTGGACGCGGGGAACGCCGTCGTGAAGTGCACCCACATGCCCAGCCGGGTCCCCGGCTCGCTCCAGGCGGCACGGATCTGCTCGCGCAGCGAGAAGCCCCTGGCCCGGTCAGGAGCGTCGACCGCGCGCCGCCGCGCGAACAGCGGTTCGCGCGCCGCGCTCTCCGGCGTCTCGCGCAGCGCCAGCAGGACCAGGGCCAGCACGCCGACGCCCAGCAGCGCCGTCGTGGCGAAGGTCGGCGTCCAGCCGGCGCTGTGCAGGACCTGGGAGAGCACCATCGTGCTGACCAGATTGCCCATGGTGCCGACCAACCCGGTCAGCTGCGCGATGAACGGGTTGCGGAAGACCGGGAACCAGCGTGCGCCGATCCGCAGCACGCTGACGAAGGTCATCGCGTCGCCGCAGCCCAGCACGCCGCGGGCGAGCAGCGCCGGGGTGAAGGACGTGGCCAGCGCGAAGCCGAGCTGCCCGGCCGTGAGCAGCACGAGGCCCGCGCTGAGGATCCGGCGCGGGCCGTGGCGGTCGACGAGCAGGCCGACCGGTATCTGCATGCTCGCGTAGACCAGGACCTGGAGGATGGAGAAGGTCGAGAGCGCGGAGGCGTTGATCCCGAACCGTGCGGCCGCGTCCAGCCCGGCCACGCCGAGGCTGGTGCGGTGGACCACGGCCAGCACGTAGACCGTGACCCCGATGCCCCACGCGGTCCACGCCGCCCGGCCGCCCGGCGGCTCGCGGCGCACCGTGACGGCCGTCGCCACGCCCTCGGCGGCTGCGACGGTGGGCACGGCGGCGCCCGGGGCGGCGGCAGGGTCGGCTGTCATGATGCGCCCATCCTATTGGTAGGACGAATCCGTCCCGGCGGCGCGGTCCGCCCGACCCCGGGGCGTACGGTTCAGCCGCAGGTCAGTGGGCCTGCGCGTAGGAGAAGAGGCTGAAGATGCGGTCGTCGAAGATCGGGCTGTAGCTGGTCCAGCTGTTCGGGCCGCCGGCGTCCTCGCCGCCGGTGAGGCCGACGATCCAGCCGCTCTTGCCGTTGAAGTAAGTGATCCACGGACCGCCGGAGGTGCCGCCGTAGAAGCCGGTGCAGTAGGTCACCATCTGCCGGTAGCCGGCCAGCTTGCTGGTGCGTACCTTCGGCGTGCAGCGGATGGCCGAGTCGGCGCTGTCCGCGGTGATCTTCGGGTAGCCGAGCACCGTCACGTAGAGGTAGTAGCTCGACGTGCGGGTGAGCCAGTTTCCGCCGGTGACACTCTGCACGGTCTTGCCCTGGGCGTTGTTGGCGACCTGGGCGAAGGCGTAGTCGTAGTCGCTGGGCGCGCCGTAGGAGCTGGTGAAGTGGGCGTCCTTGAAGACCTTGGTCACCGGCCAGATGCCGTAGGGCTGCTTGGCCGCCGACAGGCCGTGCTTGTAGTCCGGCACATAGGCCATCCACGAGCCCGGGTTGCAGTGCGCGGCCATGACGATCATGTTGCCGTGGGCGCTGTTGACCACGCTGGCGGTGCAGTAGTGCGTCGTCAGGTCCCCGGTCGAGCGGTAGAAGATGACGCCCGTCGTCGGGGTGCCGGCGAAGTGGTACGAGTAGGCCATGTTCGCCGTGACCGCCTGCGGCGCCTTGCCGGCCACCGCGGCCCGGCCGCTCCTGACCGCCGCGGACGAGCCGCCGACGGGGGTGGCCGAGTCGAGCCGCGCGGTGGTCCAGAACTTCGTGGCGGCCGCCACGTTCCAGTCGGCGGAGGAGGTGGCGGCGATCCGCGGCGCGACCGCCATCGAGCCGGTACCCGGCACCGCGACACCGGACGCGCCCGCGGCCCCGCCCGCGCCCACGACTCCCACTGCGGCCTTGGACTGCGAGGCGACGACCGGCTCCGACGCCCCGGAACTGGCGCCGAGCGCGGACGGTGCGAAGACCGCTCCCAGCACGCCCAGCGCCACGAGTCCGCCGACGGCCGCCTTCAGTCCCAGAGCACGACCGCGACTACGCTCGCCCACCGACAGTCCCCCTACCTTCGCCTACTTGTCTGCACACACTCTCATATGACTGCCTGTCGCCCTCGATCGTCACACCGCCCGTTAGCAGAACTTGACCTTGTGTGATCCCTCTGGAGCAGCAAGCGGTCAGAAGGAACCGACCAGCCAGACGGCGCTCGCACGCATGCGCGCCTGACGGAACCTCTCGTCCCTGACCCAGTCGGTCCGGTCGACGACCGTGGCCCGGACGAAGGCACGGCAGTGCGGCCCGAGACCGAGCGCGCCGGTGTCCAGCCCGAGCCCGTCGTCGCGCAGGGCCGCGCTGGGCGCGGGACGGCCGCCGACCGTCCATCTGACGGTCAGTCGGCGACCGCCGGCCAGCGGCAGCGGGGTCACGGTCAGCGTCCGGCCGGGAGCGACAGGTCCCGCCCGGGGCGCGGGGGCGGCGGCGTCGATGGAGTTCAGCCTGCGGTACAGCGCCTCGATGACGGCCTCGCGGCAGGGCAGGTTGTAGACGCCGCCGAGCCGCCGCATGATCGAGTTCTGGGTGGGCCGGTAGAGCCCGTTCGCGCTCCGGTAGGCGCCGACCACCCCGCCGCTGGGGTCCGCCGCGCCGAGCCAGCGCCACCACTTCGCGTGCGCGGAGGTCATCGCGGAGGCGTCCTGGGTGGAGAGGTTGGGGAAGTCGGACTGCCCGCCCGGCGCGGCGTCGTACTCGTCGCCGAGGCCGCCGACGGTGTGGCCCATCTCGTGCTGGATGATCGAGCCCGCGTCCTTCGCCCCGGCGGACAGCGTGGTCACCCCGCTGCCGCCGGCCCCGCCGTAGGCGGTGGAGTCGGCCAGCGCGATCACGTACTCCGGCCCCACGGCCGGCCCGACGTAGTGCGAGACGGCGGCCTCGTCCGCGCAGAGCAGCCGCGGCGTTCCGCCGCAGCCGAAGTGCATGCCGAGCGGTGAGTCCGGGCCCAGCCCGGACTCCGGCGAGACCAGGTCGACGCGCCGGACGTCGAAGAACGGCGCGTAGGTCCGAAACGGCTCGACCGAGCTCAACGCCCGCCAGGTCGCGGCGGCTTGCGCGCGGAAGCGCGGGAGGTCGCCGGCGGTGTAGCCGTCACCGATGAGCACCAGGGTGATCCGGTTGGCGGCCGGCCCGTTGTCGACGAGCGTCACCGTCCCGACGACGGCGGCGCGCGCGGGAGCGGCGGAGGCGGGCGTGCAGCCCGCGAGCAGCACGGCGAGTACGGACAGAACGGTGGCAAGGCGTCGCGACACGGCGGATCGCTACCGCGGGTCGCTCGGCGCCATACCCCCCGCCCGCCCCCTTCACCCCCAGGAGCGCGCCACTTACTGCACCCGGGCAACCATCAGGGGCGCGAGGAACTGCGCGAGCGACCACCCTGTCCGGATGGCCCTGCCCACTCGGCGACTCCCCACCCGGGGTGGGGAGTCGCCGCAGTTCCTCGCGCCCCTCTGGTGTCGCCGCTGGCCCGCCGACGCGAAGCGCACCAACCTGGTCGCGCCCACGCGCCGGAGGCGCACATCAGCAGAGCCTCGCGCCCCTTTGGTCGTGCAACAGCCCCGCCGACGCGAAGCGCACCTTGCAGCGCGGAGCGTCAGCCCCAGCTGATGAGGCGCTTGGGCTGTTCCAGGATCGCCGCGGTGTCCGCGAGGACCTTGGAGCCGAGCTCGCCGTCGACCATGCGGTGGTCGAAGGAGAGCGCCAGCGTCGTCACCAGGCGCGGGACCACGCGGCCCTTGTGGACCCAGGGGAGTTCGCGGACCTGGCCGAAGGCCAGGATCGCGGCTTCGCCGGGGTTCAGGATCGGGGTGCCGCTGTCGACGCCGAAGACGCCGACGTTGGTGATGGTCACCGTGCCGCCCTGCATCGCCGCCGGAGGCGTCTTGCCCTCGCGGGCGACCTCGATCAGCGCCGTCAGGGACTGGGCCAGCTCGGAGAGCGACTGGCTGCCCGCGTCCTTGATGTTCGGGACGATCAGGCCGCGCGGCGTCGCCGCCGCGATCCCCAGGTTGATCGCGCGCTTGTGCACGATCTCCTGGTTGGCCTCGTCCCAGCTGGCGTTGATCTCCGGGTGTCGGCGGATCGCCGTCAGCAGCGCCTTGGCGACCAGCAGCAGCGGGCTGACGCGGACGCCCGCGCCCAGCTCGCCGGACTCCTTGAGCTTCCTGACCAGGTTCATCGTGCGGGTGACGTCCACCTGGACCCACTCCGTCACGTGCGGCGCGGTGAACGCCGAGGCGACCATCGCCGCCGCCGTCGCCTTGCGCACGCCCTTGATCGGGACCCGGGTGTCGCCCACCGCGGAGACCACGGGGGCTGCCGCGACCGGCTCGGCCGCCACCGAAGCCGCCACGGCCGGAGCCGGGACGGTGACGTGCGCGTGCACGTCCTCGCGGGTGACCGTGCCGTTCGGGCCCGTCGGCCGGACGGCCGCCAGGTCCACGCCGAGGTCCTTGGCCAGCTTCCGCACCGGCGGCTTCGCCAGCGGACGCTCGCCCACGACGACCGGTGCCGAGACGACCGGCTCGGCCGCCTTGGGGGCGTAGTACGTCGCCTCGGGCCCCGAGGCGACGACGATCGGCTTGTCCGCGGCCGGCGCCTTGCGGGCGCGACGGCGCGACGAACCCGAGCGCGGGCCGTAGCCGACCAGCACCTCGCGCCGTTCCGGCTCGGGCTCCTCCGCGACGGCGGCGGCCGGGGCGGCCTCCGCCTCGGGCTCGGCCGCGGCCGAGCCCCCGCTCACCGCGACGCTGATGATCGCCGTGCCGACGTCGACCGTGACGCCCTCGGCGAAGAACAGCTCCTGGACCACCCCGTCGAAGGGGATCGGCAGCTCGACGGCCGCCTTCGCCGTCTCCACCTCGCAGACGACCTGGCCGTCGGCGACCGTGTCGCCCGGCTGGACGTACCACTTGAGGATCTCGGCCTCAGTCAGTCCCTCGCCCACGTCGGGCATCTTGAACTGACGGACATTCCCTACCGCAGTGCTCATCGTGCTCTCCATCCCCCGTCAGAAGGCGAGGGCGCGGTCGACAGCGTCGAGCACCCGGTCCAGGTCCGGCAGGAAGGTCTCCTCGACGCGCGACGGCGGGTACGGCGCGAAGTAGCCGCCCACTCGCAGCACGGGAGCCTCCAGCGAGTAGAAGCAACGCTCGGTGATCCGCGCCGCGAGCTCCGCGCCCATGCCCATGAAGACGGGCGCCTCGTGCACGACGACCGCGCGGCCGGTCCGCTTGACGGAGGCCTCCAGCGCGTCGAAGTCCACCGGGGAGAGCGAGCGCAGGTCGACGACCTCCAGCTGGGTGCCGTCCTCGGCGGCGGCCTCGGCCGCCTCCAGGCAGACCTTCACCATCGGGCCGTAGGCGATCAGGGTGAGGTCTCGACCCGGACGCGCCACGCGGGCGGCGTGCAGCGGGGCCGGGGCCTCGCCCAGCGGGTCCACGGATCCCTTGTCCCAGTAGCGGCGCTTCGGCTCCAGGAAGATGACCGGGTCGTCCGAGGCGATCGCCTGGCGCAGCATCCAGTGCGCGTCCAGCGGGTTCGACGGCGCGACGACCTTGAGGCCGGCCGTGTGCGCGAAGTACGCCTCGTGCGACTCGCTGTGATGCTCGACCGCGCCGATGCCGCCCGCGAACGGGATGCGCACGGTGATCGGCAGCTTGATGTGGCCCAGCGCACGGGCGTGCATCTTGGCCAGCTGGGTGACGATCTGGTCGAACGCCGGGTAGACGAAGCCGTCGAACTGGATCTCCACCACCGGGCGGTAGCCGCGCAGCGCCAGGCCGATCGCGGTGCCCATGATGCCGGACTCGGCCAGCGGGGTGTCGATGACCCGGGCGTCGCCGAAGTCCTTGTGCAGTCCGTCGGTGACCCGGAAGACGCCGCCGAGACGGCCCACGTCCTCGCCCATGACCAGGGTCTTCGGGTCGGCCTCCATCGAGCGCCGGAGCGCCTCGTTGAGGGCCTTCACCATCGTGTAGTTCTCGGAAGCCATCTCAGCGGCCCTCCCCAACCTCTTCGGAGCCGTCGAAGGACGCGGCGTACGCCAGGTACTGCGCGCGCTCCTCGTCCACGAGCGCGTGGCCCTCGGCGTAGACGTTCTCGAAGATCGAGGACGGGTCCGGGTCCGGCATGGTGCGGACGCCCTCGCGCACGCGGCGGGCGAGCTGCTCGCTCTCGGCCTCGAGCGCGTCGAAGAACTCCTGGTCCGCCCAGCCCTCGCGGACCAGGTAGGCCTTGACCCGCTCGATCGGGTCCTTGAGCTTCCACTCCTCCAGCTCGTCCGCGATCCGGTAGCGGGTCGGGTCGTCGGAGGTGGTGTGCGCGCCCATGCGGTAGGTGAAGGCCTCGATCAGCGTCGGGCCCTCGCCGGCGCGGGCGCGGTCCAGCGCCCAGCGGGTCACCGCGAGACAGGCCAGCACGTCGTTGCCGTCCACCCGGACGCCCGGGAAGCCGAAGCCGGCGGCGCGCTGGTAGAGCGGGACGCGGGTCTGGCGCTCGGTGGGCTCGGAGATGGCCCACTGGTTGTTCTGGCAGAAGAAGACCACCGGGGCGTTGTAGACGGAGGCGAAGGTGAAGGCCTCGTTGACGTCGCCCTGGCTGGACGCGCCGTCGCCGAAGTAGGCGACCACGGCGTCGTCGGAGCCGTCCTTGGTGATGCCCATCGCGTAGCCGGTCGCGTGCAGTGTCTGCGAGCCGATGACGATGGTGTAGAGGTGGAAGTTCTTCTCGTTCGGGTCCCAGCCGCCGTGGTTCACGCCGCGGAACATGCCGAGCAGGTTCAGCGGGTCGACGCCCTTGCACCAGGCGACGCCGTGCTCGCGGTACGTGGGGAAGGCGTAGTCGCCGGGACGCTGTGCGCGGCCCGAGCCGACCTGGGCGGCCTCCTGTCCCAGCAGGGAGGCCCAGAGGCCGAGCTCGCCCTGGCGCTGCAGCGAGGTGGCCTCGCTGTCGAAGCGGCGGACCAGGACCAGGTCTCGATAGATGGAGCGCAGCTCTTCCGGAGATGTCTCCAGGGAGAAGCGCGGGTGCTCGACTCGCTCCCCTTCGGGGGTGAGCAGCTGCACCAGCTCCGGGGCAGCGGTCGCCGCCCCCGCCGTGCTCTCGACGGTCACGTTCACTCCTCGGTCTGTCCGGCCTCCGGGGTTGCCGGCTTCCGGTCCGGTCGCCAAGCACCGTGCGCTCTCGCTGTGGGTGTGCGCGAGCTTCGGATCGGCGGTTAGGTGTGCCCTGATCCTCTTAGAGAACGTTACCTATGGGAAGCCCCTATCGCTTCTGTCGTAGGACGTCCAAGTACCACGCACTCTCCCAAAACCGGACGAACCACCCAGGCATCCGGCGGAGCCGATGGCCATATGCGAGTCTGGTTCCATGAGCGAAACAGGACAAATCCGTGTTTTCCTCCTCGATGACCACGAAGTGGTACGTCGCGGCGTCCACGAGCTGCTCTCACTGGAGTCCGACGTCGAGGTCGTCGGCGAGGCCGGCACCGCCGCCGAGGCGCTGAACCGCATCCCGGCCACCCGCCCCGACGTCGCCGTTCTGGACGTACGGCTGCCCGACGGCAGCGGCGTGGAGGTCTGCCGGGAGATCCGCTCCCAGCAGCCGGAGATCAAGTGCCTGATGCTCACCTCGTTCTCCGACGACGAGGCGCTCTTCGACGCGATCATGGCCGGCGCCAGCGGCTACGTCCTGAAGGCGATCCGCGGCACGGACCTGCTGTCCGCGGTGCGCGACGTGGCGGCGGGCAAGTCGCTGCTCGACCCGGTCGCGACCTCCCGGGTGCTGGAGCGGCTGCGTGACGGCGGCCAGAAGGAGGACGAGCGGCTGTCCGGGCTGACCAAGCAGGAGCGCAGGATCCTCGACCTGATAGGAGAGGGCATGACCAACCGGCAGATCGGTGGCGAGCTGCACCTGGCCGAGAAGACGGTCAAGAACTACGTCTCCAGCCTGCTGGCCAAACTGGGCATGGAAAGGCGCACCCAGGCCGCCGCCTACGTCGCCAAGATGCACGCGACCGAAGGCTGACGGTCAGAGAAGGTCAGCGAAGATCAGCTCGGCGGTCCCGACCCGCCCCGGCAGTAGCATCTGCCCCGTGACGCAGAGTCAAACTGTCGCGCCGAGCAGGGGATTATCGGTCGTTCCGGGCTGGCTCGACCTGGTTCTCGCCCGCTTCGACGTGGGCCGCGCCGTGGCCGCCGAACGCACCGCGCACGGCCTGCTGAACCGGGTCTGGCTGGTCGGCACGGACGACGGCCGCACCTGGGTGCTCAAGCAGTACCTGGACGACGCCGGCCGCGCCTCCAGCGGCGCGATCGCCGACCAGCACCGCACCATCGCGGCCCTGGCCGACGCGGGCCTGCCGACGGTCCCCCCGGTGGCCGCCGCGGACGGTCGCACGCTGGTGCTGCAGCGCGGACGGCGCTACGCCCTCTTCCCCTTCGTCGAGGGCGCCCCGCCCAGGACCGGCAGCGGCCTGCCGACGAGCGCCTGCGCCGAGCTGGGCGCTCTGCTCGGCGGCATCCACACGCAGCTGCGACGCCTGCGGCCCCCCTGCCAGGACGCGACGCCCTGGCCCAGTGCGGACCCCGACGAGACCCGGCGCACCATCGACGAGCTGATGCGCGCGGCCCGCGCCCGCGCCCCCCGCGAACCCTTCGACGCGCTGGCGGAACACCGGCTGCGGGAACGACGGGCCCTGGTCACCTCCCACGCGCACCGCCGCCCCGGGCCGCGCGGTGCGCCGCCGGCCGGCTGGGTGCACGGAGACTTCCACCCGCTCAACCTGCTCTACCGGGACGACCGGCCGGTCGCGGTGCTGGACTGGGACCGCCTGGGCGTCAAACCCGTCGCCGAGGAGGCGGTCAGGGCGGCGACGCAGTTCTTCTGCGACGAGCACAGCGGCGTCCTGGACCTGGCCAGGGTCCGCGCCTACGCCCGCGCCTACCGGGTCGCCTCGGGCTGCACGTCGGAGCAGCTCGCCGCCGCCGTCCACCGCGTCTGGTGGGAGCGCCTCAACGACTTCTGGATGCTCCGCTGGCGCTACACCCGCCGCGACGACCGCGCCAGCGCGCTGTTCCCCGCGGCGGCGGCCCAGATCGTCTGGTGGTCCGAGGAGTACGAGCAGGTCCGCGACGCCTACGTGAACTGATCTGTGCCGGGTGCGTCGCACTGCCCAGGGGCGCTGCCGCGCGTGGCTACGCCGTCGCGTGCGCGGTGGGCGTGCCGCCCGCGTTGCTGCTCGGCGTCGGGGTCGGCGTCGGTGTGGGGGTCGGCGTGGGAGTCGGCGTCGGGGTCGGCGTCGGTGTGGGAGTCGGCGTCGGGGTCGGCGTGGGAGTCGGCGTCGGTGTGGGAGTCGGCGTCGGGGTCGGCGTGGGAGTCGGCGTCGGCGTGGGAGTCGGCGTCGGGGTCGGCGTGGGAGTCGGCGTCGGCTGGGACGTGGTCGTCTCGGTCACCGTGACGCTGGGGGTGGTCGGGGCTCCGCCGCCTCCGCCGCCACCGCCGTTCATCGCCAGGGCCACGCCGATGGCGATCGCCGCCGCGACGACCAGCACCGCGATCACCGCGAAGAGCCCGCGTCGGCCGCCGCCCTCGTTCTCGTCGTCGTAGGTGTCGACGTACCCCGGTGGGGGCGGCGTCACCGCGCCGATCACCTGGGTGCTGCCGGCGCCGTCGGCCGGCACGCCGGAGGCGGGCAGCACGGTCGTCGGCGCGGTCGCCGTCACCGGCGGCAGCGGCGCGAGGATCTGGGTGGCCGCGGTGGCGCCGTGCATCTGGCGCAGGGCGTGCTGGATGTGGGCCCGCATCTCGTCGGCCGACTGGAAGCGGTCGTCCGGGTCCTTCGCCAGCGCCCGCAGCACCAGCGCGTCCAGCGAGGCCGGGACCCGCGGGTTCGCCTGCGAGGGCGGCACCGGGTTGTCCTGGACGTGCTGGTAGACCACCGAGAGCGGCGTGTCGCCGGTGAACGGCGGGCGCAGGGTCAGCAGCTCGTAGAGCATGCAGCCGGTCGCGTAGAGGTCGGAGCGGTGGTCGACGGCCTTGCCCAGCGCCTGCTCGGGCGAGAGGTACTGCGGGGTGCCCATGACCATGCCGGTCTGGGTCATCGTCGAGGCCACGCCGGTCAGCGCCCGGGCGATGCCGAAGTCCATCACCTTGACCGCGCCGGTGTTGGTGATGATCACGTTCGCCGGCTTGATGTCGCGGTGCACGATCCCGTGCCGGTGGCTGTAGGCGAGCGCCTCCAGGATCCCGGCGGTGATGATCAGTGCCTGGTCGACCGGCGGCGGCTCCTCGCTCTGCAG
This sequence comes from Streptacidiphilus rugosus AM-16, assembly GCF_000744655.1. Classification (NCBI taxonomy): domain Bacteria; kingdom Bacillati; phylum Actinomycetota; class Actinomycetes; order Kitasatosporales; family Streptomycetaceae; genus Streptacidiphilus; species Streptacidiphilus rugosus. The sequence continues at coordinate 345,125 of NZ_JQMJ01000003.1, forward strand.
CAGTTCGCGGACCGTGTGGCCCTCGACCAGCTCCATCACGATGTAGGGCACGGTCTCCGCGCCCTGCGCCTCCTCGCCGGTGTCGTAGACCGCGACGACGGCGTGGTGGTTCAGCGAGGCGACGGAGTGGGCCTCACGGGTGAACCGGGTGCGCGCGATCGTGTCCTCGGCCAGCTCGGGCCGGAGCACCTTGATCGCGACGGTGCGGCCGAGCCGCTGGTCCTCGGCGGCGAAGACCTCCGCCATGCCGCCCCGGCCGAGCTTGCGCACCAGCCGGTAGCGGCCCTCGCCGACGACGCTCAGTCCGGTGGTGGTGACGAACGCCTCCGCCGCCGCGGCGGCGTCGGACGCCGCAGCATCGGACCCGGGTCGGGGCTCCTGGCCGTCCTCGTCCCGGGGGTGCTGCGTGTCTGCCATCGTTCTCCGCCATCGTTCCGCGTGGTCGTGCTGTGCCTCGTGGCCGTGCCGTCGTGCGTCATGCCGTCATGAGGGGTGTAGACCTCCTCGCACGCTACCGGTTTCCGCCCGGCGATGCGGAGCCCGTCAGGGCGCTGGGGCCGACCGAGTGACGGAAATCGCCGCTGACCTGGACATTCCGTAGGACCCCGAACCCGAGGAGTTGGACCCCTGGGAGGCGAAGTATCCGATCAGCGCCAGGACGACGACGAGAAGGAACAGGATTCCCATGATCAGCGCGATCCGCCCGCAGCCGCGCGCCGCGGAGGTCGGCTGGGCCCCCGGCCGGGGCGGGAGCACCGGAGAGCCCTGCGCCACGAAGGGAGGAGGAGTGGGACGCGGCGGCGGCGTGGGCCGCTGCTGCTGCGCGTACGGCGGCGGGGTCGGCGCTCCCATCGGCATCGGCGCAGGCGTCGGCCGCTGCGCGTACGGCGGCGGGGTCGGCGCCGGGGTGGGGCGCTGACCGTACGGCGGGGGCGTCGGCGGCGGGGTCTGCTGGGGAACGGCGGCGGGGTCATCGTGCCCGGACGCTGCGGGTAGGGCGGCGGCGTCTGCGGGTAGGGCATGCCCGGCACCGGGGTGCCCGGACGCTGCCCGTAGGGCGGCGGGGTCTGCGGGTAGCCCTGCTGCTGCTGCGGGTACGGGGTCTGCACCGGCGGCATCGGCGTGTTCAGCGGCCCCTGGGCCGGCGGGAACACCGCGTTCTGCCCGGAGCCGCCGACATTGCCCACCCGCGGGCCGTCGACCAGCATCTGCGGCTGGTTCGCCGCGGTGTTCGCCGCCTGCGTGACGCGCTGACACTCCTCGCGCATCGCGTCGGCGGTGGGAAAGCGGTGCGCGGGGTCCTTGCGCAGGGCCCGCGCGACCAGGGCGTCCACGGCGGGCTGGACGGCGGCGTTCATGCTCGACGGCGCCGGCGGCGTCTCCTGGACGTGCTGGTAGGCCATGCCCAGTGCCGACTCGGACTCGAACGGCAGCCGCCCGGTCAGCAGCTCGAAGAGCAGGCAGCCGACGGAGTAGAGGTCGGAGCGGGCGTCGACGCTCTTGCCCAGCGCCTGCTCGGGGGAGAGGTACTGCGGTGTGCCGACGACCATGCCCGTCTGGGTCATCGAGGTGACCCCGGACTGCATGGCGCGGGCGATGCCGAAGTCCATCACCTTGACCACGCCGCGCTTGGTCAGCATGACGTTGGCGGGCTTGATGTCGCGGTGGACCAGGCCCTGCTCGTGCGAGGCGGCGAGCGCGGCCAGCACGTCGGCGGTGATCGTCAGCGCCTTCTCGGTGGGCATCGCGCCGTGGTCGGCTATGTCCTTGCGCAGCACCGAGCTGAGCGAGGAGCCCTCGACGTACTCCATGACGATGAACGGCACCGGCGTGCCGTCGAAGTCGTCCTCGCCGCTGTCGTAGACGGCGACGATGTTCGTGTGGTTGAGCCGGGCCACCGCCTGGGCCTCACGGCGGAACCGCTCGCGGAAGGAGGGCTCGCGGCTCATCTCACCGAGCATGGTCTTCACGGCGACCGGCCGGTCCAGCACCGAGTCGTCGGCCAGGTGGACCGTGGCCATGCCGCCCTGACCGAGCAAGTCCCGCAGCACGTAACGGCCGTGGCCGACCGTCCGCCCGGACCCGGCCGCGCCGCCCTGCTCACTCATGCGCTCTCGCTCCCCCAACCGGGCTACCGTTCTGGTGCGCCGTCAGGCCCAACGTTAGCGCTACCAGCAGGGCGCGAGACAGCAGGGTTCGCGCCCCGGCAGCGGGATCCGTGGGCGGTGGCGACGCCTCTCCGGCGCCTCTTTGGCACCGGATCCGCTTCGGCTCTGCTTCGGGTCTGCTTCGGCTCTGCCGCGTGTCTAGAGGTACGGACCCGAACGGATGCCGCCGTGGCCCTCGTCGCCCTCGTCGTGGCCGGGAGCACCGGGAGGCAGCGCGCGCCGCATCTGCTCCAGCTGCGCCCGGGCGGCCATCTGCTGCGCGAACAGCGCGGTCTGGATGCCGTGGAAGAGCCCCTCGAGCCAGCCGACCAGCTGGGCCTGCGCGATGCGCAGCTCCGCCTCGCTGGGGACGGCGTTCTCGGTGAAGGGGAGCGAGAGCCGCTCCAGCTCGTCCACCAGCTCGGGCGCGAGACCCTGCTCCAGCTCCTTGACCGAGCTGGCGTGGATCTCCCTGAGCCGGACCCGGCTGGCCTCGTCGAGGGGAGCGGCGCGCACCTCCTCCAGCAGCTGCTTGATCATGCTGCCGATCCGCATGACCTTCGCGGGCTGCTCCACCATCTCCGTTATCGGCAGCTCCCTCGGCTCGCCGCCCTCGGCGGACGCGCCGACGCCGACGGGCATGCCGTCGGGACCGACGATCAGGACGTGGGAGTTGTCTTCGGGCCGGGCGCTCGGGCTGTTCATGGTCGTCATTCTGTCGTACGGGGGTGTCAAGGGGACGTGATATTCCCCAGAACCAGTGTGCGCCGATCTTCCGATCCCGTGCGTGCCGATCCTGGCGGCGGCCGCCGGGCCGACCAGCTCGCGGGCCCCCGGGCGGGCGCTAGAGACGGCGGATGCGCCACCCGAAGAGCGCCGCGCCGCTGCCGATCAGGGCCAGGCCGACGCCGAGCAGACGACCGCGCGGTCCGAGCACCCCGGAACGCTGCGCGTCCGCGGCGACCTGTGCCTTCACCCCGTCCTCCGCCGGCAGTATCGCCTGCGGCCCCAGCGGCGGCGGCACGCTGGTCTGCGGCCGGTCCGGCTGGGTCGGGCCGGGCTGCACCGCGACCTGTCCGTCCTGCGCCGGTACCGCGTCGCCTCCGGCGGTCGGCAGGGCCGTGGCGGAGCGCCCGGCCGAGGCGGAGGCGTGGTGCGAGGCGCGCGGCCGCTCGGGGTCCTCGGACGCCGGGGAGCTCGGGTGACGACTGCCGCTCGCGGACGGGGAGGGGAACAGCGAGCTCACCACGGGCACCGGCAGGCCGCTGACCGGCGCGCCGGGCGACGCGGACGCGGATCCGGAGGGGGATCCTGACGGCGCGGTGGGGCTGGGACCGGCGTGGGTGGGACCGGAGTGCGGCGGCGCCGAGTGCGGGGGACGGGAGTGCGACGGCCACCCGGAGGCGGGGACGGGGACGAAGTGCAGCGACCGTCCGTCCGGCAGTCTCAGCGTGATGCCGCTCGCCGAGACGTCAGGCTGCTTCGCCGACGCGGGCCCGGCGCACCAGGGAAGCCCGGCGAGAAGCCCCGCCGCGACGACGACCCCGCATGCCCTGGTACCTCGTGCAGCGCCTGCCTGGAATACCGACAAAGCGCTCATACAACGCAATTAGGACAGCAGTCGGCGGACCGGGCAAGCGTGGTTACGCCGTTCAGGTCCGACCTCGGAGCGAGCGGGATTCGTACCCGAACGGGTCGGCCGAGGCGTGGGGAGATGACAGCTTCTCAGGATCCGGCCGCGGGCTCCCGACCGGCGGTCAGGCGGCCCCGTACGGCCGCCCGCGCCGGTGGCTCACCGCAGGTCAGGACTGGGTGTCCGCGCCGATCATCGAGCTGACCGCGTCGGCGACGTCGCTCCGGTAGAGGCCCAGCTTCGGCCCGTGGACGACCGCTCCGGCGCCGAGCGGGAAGTTCTTGGTCTCGGCGTTCGGCATGTGGTCACCGTCGGCCAGCACGTTCAGCTCGTCGATGCCGGAGACGCCGCCGGTGCTCGAGCCGCCCGGGTTGAGGTCGATCACCGCGTAGGCGGTCTGCCCGGCGTGCACGGGATACGCCGGGGCGCCGCCGAGGCCGCTCGGGATCAGCGGCTTGACGATCCGGCCGCCGGAGGCCTGCGAGTCGTCCAGGTAGACCTGCGGGAAGTAGCTCAGCCCGCAGGCGTGGGTGCTGACGTTGCGCACGGCGATCACCCGCTGGCCGGGCGCGCCGTCGCGGCGGGTCACCTGCACCGAGACCTGCCGACCCGAGCAGGGGTGGGTGTACGCGTAGCTGTCGCTGTTCGCGTCGGAGCCGCCGGCGGCGCCTCCGGCGTTCCCCGCGGTGCTGCCGGCGCCGGTGCTCGTCCCGGTGCTCGCCCCGGTGGAACCCGTGGAGGAGGAACCCTTCGCGGTGGACGGCGCGGACACGGGCGCCGCACCGCCGGTGGCGCCGGAGGCGACGGAGCCCTGCTGCGACGGCGTGCTCGCACCCGACGCGCCGGTCGCGCCGGGCTGGCAGGCGGTGAGGGCGAGCGAGCCGAGGAGGACGACGGCGGCGGACGAGAGCGTGGTCCTGAGAGACACGATGGTGATCCTTCGTTGTGATCGACTGGGATGCCGCAACCCTGCGTCCTGATCCGTCCCGTCTGCCACAGTCCTGCCACAAAGGGGGACACTGGAACGTTTCCACCCCCCTTGAGCTGCGATGATGGTCCCTCCTGGAACGCGGGTCCGGGACGAGGGGGAGGGTGACATGCCGACGGGCATCGAGGATTTCGCAGCCCAGCTGCGCGAGCTCAAGGAGCGTTCGGGGCGGAGCTACGGCACGCTCGCCGCCCGGCTGCACGTCAGCACCTCGACGCTGCACCGCTACTGCAACGGCGCGGCGGTCCCCGGCGAGTACGCGCCGGTGGAGCGCTTCGCCCGGGTCTGCGGGGCGACGCCCGAGGAACTGGTGACGCTCCACCGCCGCTGGCTCCTCGCCGACGCCGAACGCCGCGCCCCCACGTCCACGCCCGCACCCGAACCCGCGTCCGCACCCGAACCCGAGGCCCAGCCCGGGCCCGGCCTCGCGCCTGTCGAAGCCGCGGAGCCCGACGGCCTCCCGACGCGGCCACCGCGCCCCGGCCGACGCCCGCGCCGGACCAGGGCCGTGCTCGCGGGCGTCGCCGCCGTGGCCGTCCTCGTGCCGCTCGTGCTGCGGACGGTGGGCGGCGCCTCCCACGACCAGCCCGTCTCGGCGTCCCTTCCGGGCCGCGGCGCGGCCACGTCGTCCGCCCCGGTCGCATCGACGAACGCCCCGGGCAGTCCGTCGGCGTCCGCGACGCCGTCCGCCGGGCTCTCGCCGTCACCCACCGGGTCGCTCGGCCCCTCGCCCTCCCCCTCGACCCGGCCGAGCCCCGACACCGGGCCGCCGCCCTTCCAGGTCAACGTGCTCTCGGACAACTGGGACAGCCAGTGCGGGCAGTGGTTCCTGCTCGGCCAGCCGCCCGCGAAGGTGCCGCCGCCCCCTTCGCTGCAGCAGACCAACGCCTGGGCCGCCGCGCTGGGCGGAATCCCGGCCGAGGACCTGCGGCTGCAGGTGACGGTGCAGGGCACCTCCGCCCGACCGGTGGTGCTGCACGCCCTCTACGTGCGGATCGTCAGCAGCCGCCCGGCCCCGAAGCGGATCGGCTACACCCCCGCCTCCGGCTGCGGCGCCGGACTCGACCCGGCGAACTTCGCCGTCGACCTCGACTCCCCCGCACCGCGCGCGAAGCCGGTGGCCGGCCTGGTGGGCAGCGGTCTGACCGCGACCCTCTCGAACTTCCCCTACCAGGTCTCCGCCACCGACCCCCAGGTCATCGACGTCGACGCGCACACCACCGACCAGGACGTGAGCTGGTACCTCGAACTCGTCTGGAGCCAGGGTTCCCGCCAGGACGTCGCCCGCATCGACGACAACGGCAAGCCCTTCCGCACCGTCGGCCTGAAGGGCCTGCCCGCCTACTTCTACGACGGCACCACCTGGGCCCGCGCGGAACCCCAGAGCTAGGGCCGGTCCGCCCGGGTCGGCGCCGCCGCGTGTCGGCTCAGACCACCAGCAGGATCTTGCCGATGTGGGTGCTGGACTCCATCAGGCGGTGCGCGTCCGCGGCCTCCGCCAGCGGGAAGGTGCGGTCCACGACCGGCCTGACCACGCCGGACTCGATCAGGGGCCAGACGTGCTCGCGCACCGAGGCGACGATCGCGGCCTTCTCCTCCAGGGGGCGGGCGCGCAGGGAGGTGGAGGCGACCGCGCCGCGCTTGGCCATCAGCTTGGCGATGTTCAGGTCCGCCGTGACGCCGCCCTGCATGCCGATGATGACGAGGCGTCCGTTGAAGGCCAGCGCGTCGATGTTGCGGTCCAGGTACTTCGCGCCCATCACGTCCAGGATCACGTCCGCGCCGCCGAGCTTCGCCAGTTCCTCGACGAAGTCCTGCTCGCGGTAGTTGATCAGCACGTCCGCGCCCAGCTCCGCGCAGGCCGCGAGCTTCTCGGCGGAACCCGCCGTCACCGCGACCCGCGCACCGATCGCCTTGCCGAGCTGGACCGCCATCGTGCCGATGCCGCTGGAACCGCCGTGGACCAGCAGGGTCTCGCCGGGCCGCAGGTGGCAGACCTGGAAGACGTTGGACCAGACCGTCGAGACGACCTCCGGCAGGGCGGCCGCGGTCACCAGGTCCAGGCCCTTGGGGGCGGGCAGGAGCTGGCCGGCGGGGACGGCGACCCTGGACGCGTAGCCGCCGCCGGCGAGCAGCGCGCAGACCTCGTCGCCGACGGACCAGCCGACCACGCCCTCGCCCACGGCGGAGATCCGGCCGGAGCACTCCAGGCCGGGGTGGAGGGAGGCGCCGGGCGGTGGGGCGTAGAAGCCCTGACGCTGCAGCACGTCGGCCCGGTTGACGGCCGAGGCGACGACGTCGACCAGGACCTCGCCGTGTCCGGGGACCGGATCGGGGGCGTCGGCCAGGACCAGCGCTTCGGGGCCGCCCGGCTCTGTGATGGTGATCGCTCGCATGCTGCTGACGCTACTACCGGGGAACGCCGGTCCCCGACCGCCCCAGGCCTGCCGCGGCCCGCTCTCGAGCGTCTGGACCGGGACGGCGGACGTGCGCCCGGAGCCGGCCGAGGGGCCGGACAGCAGATCACCGTACGTGCATTGCTCGTTACATTGCGCCATTCGAGAGGCCTTACGGCAGCAAACGGGCGTACGCTTGCAGGATTGCGCAAACATGCAACCGCTCCAGCGCTTTCCGGCGTCCACTTCGGTGACATCGCACCCGCCATCACGTGCGGCAGACTGAGGGAACGACGAGGGATCAGGGCATGACGGACGACATGGGCGGCAACGCGGCCGGGCAACCGGCGGGCGGGCCGCGCAAACCGAGGTCACGCGGCCGACGCATCGCCAAGGTCGTCGCGCTCGTGCTGTCGGTCCTCGTCCTGATCACGGCCGGTGTGGGCACCTGGCTGTACAACCACTTCAGCGCCAACCTGCACACGGTTCACGTGAACGACAAGAACCTGGGCCAGGAGAAGCCGGACGCCTTCGGCCGGACCCCGATCGACATCCTGGTCATCGGCACCGACGCCAGGAACACCGCCGAGGACTGCCGGCTCGGCGGCGACTGCGGCACCGGCGGCTACGGCAACGCGGACGTGGAGATGCTGGTCCACATCTCCGCCGACCGCTCCAACGCCACGGTGATGAGCATCCCCCGCGACACCATGGTCGACGTCCCCGCCTGCACCGACCCGAACGACAGGAACAACTCGACCAGCGGCTACCACGGCATGGTCAACAGCGCCCTGGCCTACGGCCCGCAGTGCCAGATGGAGACCGTCCACCAGCTGACCGGCATCCCGATCAGCCACTTCATGCTGACCAGCTTCTCCGGCGTGGTCAGCATGTCCGACGCGGTCGGCGGGGTCGACGTGTGCGTCGACAACAACGTCTACGACACCTACTCGCACCTCAAGCTGGCCAAGGGCACGCACAACCTCAAGGGCGTCGCGGCGCTCGAGTTCGTCCGGTCGCGGCACGGGTTCGGCGACGGCGGCGACCTGGGCCGCACCTATGCCCAGCACCTCTACCTCAGCTCGATGATGCGGTCGATCAAGAGCGCGGGCACCCTCACCGACCCGGCCCGGCTGTACGGCCTGGCCGACGCCGCGACCAAGGCGCTGACGGTCGACAGCGGCCTGGGCAGCGCGGGCAGCCTGCTCGGCCTGGCCAACGACGTGAACAAGGTGCCGACCAACAGGATCACCTTCACCACGATGCAGACGGACACCGACCCGAACGACCAGAACCGGCTGGTGCCCGCGGCCGGCTCGAAGGCGCTCTTCGCCGCGATCGCCAACGACCAGTCGCTGAGCTCCCCGGGCGGGGGAGCCGCCACACCGTCGACCTCGGCCTCCGCCTCCCCGTCGGCCGGCGCCGGCGCAACCGCGAGCGCCACGGCGAGCGCGAGCGGCGCGCCGACCGCCTCAGCCGTGCCCGCCGGACAGATCGACGTGCGGGTGGAGAACGCCAGCGGCACCAAAGGCCGGGCCACGGAGCTCGCGAACGCGCTGACCGCCAAGGGCTTCGGCTCCGGCACCACGGCGGTGACCTCGCCCGACACCACTCCCACCACCGTGCTGCGCTACGCCGCCGGACAGCAGGCCCAGGCGCAGACGGTCGCCGCCGCCCTCGGGCTCCCCGCCTCCCACCTGAGCGCATCCACGGGCAGCAGCGGCGTGACCCTGGTCATCGGCGCCGACTGGTCCTCGGGCACCGCGTTCCCCGGCGGCAGCAGCAAGCCCGCCCCGGTCGACACCCAGCAGGCGCTCGCCGACGCGCACTCCCAGATCGCCGGCGACAGCAGCGGCTGCGCGCCGGTCAGCCAATACCGGACCGTGGAGCTCAACGGCGTGGTGATGACCCCCACCGAGGCCTACGCCCAGGCGACCGACGTCCCGAACTCCGCGCCGTGACGAAGGACGCACCGCCCCCACGGCCTGCGGCGTTGCCGGACCGGCCGAGCCAGGACCCGGACCGGACCGGAAGGACCGGCGGGACGGGGCCTTAGGCTGTTGGGGCGAGAAAGGCAAGGCGAGGAGAGGCAGATGGGCGCAGGCGCCGAGTTCGAGGCGGCCGCGGGCACGGCTGCCGAGGACGGCGCACCGGGGCAGGAGGTGCTGGAGCAGGCCGCGGCCGCGTTCGGGCTGCTCGCCTCACCGACCAGGGTGCAGATCGTCTGGATCCTGGCCGCCGGCGAGTGCGACGTCACCGGCCTCGCCGAGCAGGTCGGCGGCTCGCTGCCCGCGGTGAGCCAGCACCTGGCCAAGCTGCGGCTCGCCGGTCTGGTCCGGTCCCGGCGCGAGGGGAGACGTCAGGTCTACCTCGTCGACGACCCGTATCTCACGGCCGTCGTCCGGCTGATCGTCGGCCGCTTCGCGGAGGACGGCACGGGCGCACCGTCCGCCTCGACGCTGGCGGCCGTGGAGGGCTTGGCGCGTGGCCGGATCGTCTGAGACCGCCGCGCTGCGGCACCGACCCGCCCCCGAACGTCCCCGACCGAGCTCCCTCCCCGTGCGCGCCACCGGACTGCTGCGCCGGGCGCTGCCCGCGCTCGGCCTCTTCGTCGCCGTGCGGGCCCTGGGCCTGCTGGTGCTCGCGGTCTGGGCCGGCGCCGAGGGCCGCAGCCCGCACCAGCTGCTCTCCGCGCGCTGGGACTCGCTCTGGTACACGGACATCGCGGCCCACGGCTACCACTGGGCCGGGTACCAGGCGACCCCGCACACCCGCGGTGCGGGCGACCACTCACATCTGGCCTTCTTCCCGCTGCTCCCCTGGCTGGAGCGCGGCCTGCACACCGTCACCGGCCTCGGCTACGCCGACGCGGGCCTCCTGGTCAGCGCCGTCGCGTCGCTGGCGGCGGCCGTCGGGATCCACGCCGTGGGCGAACGCGTTTTCAGCGGGCGGCCCTGGGGCTCCCGCGCGGCGACGCTGCTGGTGCTGCTCTGGGCCGCGCTGCCCATCGGCGTGCTGCAGTCCATGGCCTACACCGAGTCGCTCTTCACCGCGCTCGCCGCCTGGACCCTCTACGCCGTGCTCCGCGGCCACTGGCCGGCCGCAGGCCTGCTCGCCGCTCTGGCGGGGCTGACCAGGCCGAGCGCCGCCGCGGTGATCGCGGCCGTCTGGGTCGGGGCCGCGCTCGCACTGCGACGGCACGAGGGCCCACGGTGGCGGGCCGTCGCCGGTGCGGTGCTCGCGCCGCTCGGGCTGCTCGGGTACGCGGCCTGGGTGGGCGGCGTCTCCGCCTATCTGGACGTACAGGGCCGCTGGGGCAACGGCTTCGACTTCGGCGCGGCATACGGGCGCTTCCTCTGGCGCCAGCTGACGCACACGCCCGCGGCCGGCGTAGGGCTGCTGCTCTTCGTCGGGCTGGTGCTCTGGGCGCTGTGGTCGGGCGTCCGGCAGCGGCAGCCGCTGCCGGTCCTGGCCTACTCGGCGGTCGTCGTGATCGTCGCGCTGGGCGCGCAGGCCTACTTCAACTCGAAGCCCCGGCTGCTGCTTCCGGCCTTCCCGCTGCTGATGCCGCTCGCCGCCTGGCTGGCCTGCGTGCGACCGCGCCGCGCGGCGGCCGGGCTGGCCGTGCTGGTCGGCGCCTCGGCCGCGTACGGCGCGGTCTGGCTGCTCGGCTCCGGGCCGCCCTAGATTCTTCCGACCACGAGGGCCCGTCCGATCAGGCCCCGGCGACCGCGTCGGTGCGGTGGATCGCGATGACCCGGTCCTCCGGCTGGAGCAGCGCGACCTCAGGGTCGCTGAAGGAGAGCCTGCGGTGGCCCCGGACCACCGCGACGACCAGGTCGCCGCAGTCCTGCGGCGAGCGGCCGACCTCGGACCTGGTGACCGGGCGGTCGACGACGTCGAGGCCGTTGCCCACGCTCAGCAGGTCGTCCAGGACCGCGCCGGCGTTCGGGCTCAGGGTCGAGACGCCCAGCAGCCGGCCGACCGAGCTGGCGCTGGTCACCACGACCGTCGCCCCGCTCTGCTGCAGCAGCGGCGCGTTCTCGTCCTCGCGCACCGCGGCGACCACCACCGCCCCCGCGTTCAGCTGCCGGACCGTCAGGGTGACCAGGACAGCGGTGTCGTCCCGCTGCGGCGCGACGACCACCTGGGCCGCGCGCTCGACCCCGGCCCGCCGCAGCACGTCGCTGCGCGTCCCGTCGCCGACGACCCCGGCCACGCCGTCCGCGTTCGCGGCCTCGACCGCGCGACGCTGCGGGTCGACGACGACGATCGACTCCTTCGGGGTGCCCTTCAGCCGCAGGGTCTCCACCGCGTGGCGGCCCTTGGTGCCGTAGCCCACGACGACGACATGGCCGTCCAAGTCCTGCCTCCAGCGGTTGATACGCCACAGCCGGCGGGTGCGGGTGGTGAGCACCTCGAGCGTGGTGCCGACCAGGATGATCAGGAAGAGCACGCGCAGCGGCGTGATCACGAAGATGTTGGTGAGCCGGGCGCCGTCGCTGACCGGGGTGATGTCGCCGTAGCCCGTGGTGGAGAGGCTCACCGTGGCGTAGTAGAGGGCGCCGAGCAGATCCAGGTGGTCATGGGCGTTGTCGTGGTAGCCGGCGCGACCGAGCCAGACCAGCAGCGTGGTCACCGCCAGGACGAGCAGTGCCAGCACCAGCCGCCGCCGCACCTGCCGCAGCGGCGGCCCGCCGGCCTCGGGGGCGGGCAGCAGTACCTGCTGCAGCTCCGCGGCGTCCTTCCGCGACGCCTCGCCGCGCGCTCGGCTCCCGCCGCGACCCGGGCTCAGCCGCACGGGACGTCCAGCACCTCGACCGGTGCGCCCGCCTCGACCCCGCCGGGCGGGACCACGGCCAGGCCTTCGGCGAGGGCGAGCCCGCGCAGCATCGCCGGGCCGTCGAAGCGGAGCGGCAGGGCACCGCGCTCGGGCAGCGCGACCGGCAGCAGCCGGGTGTGGTCGGGGTAGCCGCCCAGCTCCACGGCGGCAGGGACCCGGTACGGCTCCGCCTGCGGGCAGCCGGCCAGGCCGCGCAGCAGGGGCTCGGCGAGCGTCGCCGCGCCGACGGCTGCGGCGAGCGGGTTGCCGGGCAGCCCGACCAGGTGCCGCACGGGCCCGGCCCCGGCGGACGGCAGCTCGGCCAGCAGCATCGGGTGCCCGGGCCGTACCCGGACACCGTCCACCAGCAGCGTCGCGCCGATCTCGGCGAGCGCGGCGTGCAGGAAGTCGACCGGTCCGGCGGCCGTCGCGCCGGTGGTGACGACGACGTCGGCGCGAGAGCGGCGCAGCGCGGCGACGAGCGCGGCCAGGTCGTCCGCGACGCTCACGACGCCTGCCACCCGCGCGCCGTAGGCGGCGATCCAGGCCGGGAGCATCGGGCCGAGCGCGTCCCTGATCCGGCCGTCGCGGGGGGCGCCCTCGGTCAGCAGTTCGTCGCCCAGCACCAGCAGGTCGACGGTGGGCCGCCGGTGCACCGACAGCCGGTCCAGCCCGACGGCGGCGGCCAGGCCGAGGACGGCCGGGGTGACCAGGGTTCCCGCGGGGAGCAGCGGATCGCCGGCCCGGCACTCCTGCCCGCGCGGCCGGATGTCCCGGCCGGGCAGCGGCGACCGGACGCCCGCACGGCAGCGGAGTTCGCGGGCGCTGCCGTGCTCGCGGACCCCGCCGTCCTCGCGGCGGAGCACGGCGGTGGCTCCCCCCGGCACCGGAGCGCCGGTGGCGATACGGACGGCGTCGCCGTCCTCCAGGGTGGTCGGGGCGGGTCGGCCGGCCAGCCCCTCGCCCTCGGCCGGGGTCCGCAGCCGCCAGGGGCCCGGACCGGCGACGGCCCAGCCGTCCATCGCGGCGGTGTCGAAGGCGGGCAGATGGGAGAGGGCGGCGAGCGGCTCGGCGAGGACCGCGCCCAGCGCCTCGGTCAGCGCGCAGGCCTCCGCGCCGAGCGGGCGCGCTCCCGCGCGGGCGGCACGGGCACGGGCCTGCGGCCAGCCGAGCTCGTGCTCACGCAGCGGGGGGCCGCCGGGAGTAGCGGCGCCGGGAGTTTCAAGATCGCCGAATGCTTCACGCGTGACATTTCGCGATCTTGGTCGGGCGGAGTGGGTCAGGTTGATCGCGTCGTCCAGCGCCTGGTCGAAGCCGGTCCCCGAACCGGCCGGACGCGCCTGCTCCGGCCCCCGCCGGGACGCCCCCGCAGCTTCCGCCGCCTCGGCCGCCTCGTAGTCGAAGGGCCGCTCGGGCTCCGGTGCGATCGCGGGCGCGGCCGTCCGCGGCCGCAGGTAGGGATAGGCGGCCAGCAGGTCCGCCTCGCCGCCGTCGCCGATCTCCGCGTCGGCCCCCGTCCCGGCGAGGCCACTCACTCGGAGAGCTCCTCTGAGCGTTCGGCCGCCCAGCGGAGCGCGAGCTGCGCGGCCTTCCGGTTCGCCTCGGCCACGGCCTCCGGCCCGCCACCGGCGGCGGCCGCCGCGTAACCGACCAGGAACGCGGTCAGCGGCGCGGCCGGCCGGGCCACGCCGTGGGCGACCTCGCGGGTCATGTCCAGCAGCCCGGGCACGTCGACGTCGAGGTCGATGCCCAGCTCGGTCTTGGCAGCGGCGATCCAGTCTTCCAGCACGGGTCCATCGTCGCCGATGCGCGCGTCAACGTCGTGCAACGGGCGATTTCGGGTGCGTGTCCGCCCGCTCACCGCCCCGCGGGCGGGTCGTGCGGGCCGTCGGCGCCGTGCGCGGGCTCCGCGGGATGCGCGTGGTGCGGGGGCAGCGGCCGGTCGGCGGCGCGGGCGCGGGCGAGACGGACGTCCTCCCAGGTGTCGCAGTCGACGGACACCCCGCGCGGGTCGGTCAGATGCCGCGTCGCCAGCCCCCCGGTCACGGCACGCAGTCTGGCGCCGTCCGGCGGGCCGACCCTGGCCAGCGCGGCCCGCAGCGGGGCGGTCCGGTACGCCGCGGTGAGCAGCTGGTCCCGGCCCTCGACGTCCACGAGGGTGGCCGCCTCGATGTTCGGCTCGTTCCGCAGGGTGTCGAGCAGGTGGTGCACCGCGGCCGGGTCGAGAAAGGGCAGGTCCGCGGCGAGCAGCAGGACGACCTCGGCGGTCACCAGACCCAGGCCGGCCGCGAGCGCGGCGGCCGGGCCGCCGCCGGGCGGCTCCTCGCGCGTCCACCGGACCGGCCGGACGGTGGGCCGCTCGGGGCCGACGACGACCGTGACCCGCGCGTCCCCGCACGCCGCGAGGACCCGGTCGAGCAGCGTCACCCCGCCCACGAGCAGCCCTGGCTTGTCCACCCCGTCCAACCGCCGGGCCGCGCCCCCGGCGAGGATCACGGCGTCGTAGGCGTAGTCCGCTGTGTCGTCGGCGATGTCATCCATAGGAGCACCATGCAACCACCTTCCGGTCCCACGGCGCGCAGGGCACGCGTCAGAGCTGGTGCTCCGCCAGCAGGTCGCCGAGCTCCTGCTCGTAGGCGGCGGCCGGGCCGAGCAGCAGTTCCAGGTGCTTCGCCCAGGCGTGGTACCGGTGCAGGGGGTAGTCGAGGTCCGCGCCGATGCCGCCGTGCAGGTGCTGGGCCGTGGAGGCGATGGTGCGGACGCCCTCCGCCGACCAGATCTTCGCCGTGGCCAGGTCCGCCTCCAGCGGCAGCCGGTCGGCGAGCTCGGCGCCCGCGACGATCCGCCAGGCGGCCTGCCAGAGCGTCACCTCCATCGAGCGCAGGTTGATGTACTGGTCGGCGGACTGCATCGCGACCGCCTGGAAGGTGGCGATCGGGTGGCCGAACTGCTCGCGCTTGCTCGCGTACCCCGAGGTCAGCCGCAGTGCCGCCTCCCCGAGACCGAGGCAGAGGGCCGCCACGCCGACGATCATCCTGGCCCGCACCGCCCGCCAGTTGGAACCGTCCGCCGCAGGGTCGCCCAGCTGCCAGGAGGCCGCCACGACCGCTCCGTCGAAGACCAGCTCGCCCGCCAGCTCCCCGTTGGTCGACACCTGCCGGTTCAGCGTGACGCCCGCGCCGCGCGGGTCGACCAGGAGCAGCAGCGTGCCCCGGGAACTGCGCGCCGGGACGAGAACCAGATCCATGACCGGGGCCCACGAGACGCCGGTCTGCAGTCCCCGCAGCAGCCACCCGCCGGGGACCGGCTCCGCGGTCACCGCCTCGTCGGCGGGCTCGTGCCCGGTGCGGCCCTGGGCGGCCACGCCCACCAGCAGCCGGCCCGCCGCGATCTCCGGCAGCAGCCGCTGACGCAGTTCCGCCGAGCCGAAGGCGGCGATCGCGAGGGCGGCGGCGCCGGTCTCCAGCAGCGGGACGCGCGCCAGCACCCTGGCCGACTCCCGCAGCACCAGGCACCAGGCGATCTCGTCCAGTCCGCCCCCGCCGTACTGCTCGTCGAGCGCGATACCGATCAGGTCGGACTTGGCCAGCCGGTCCCACAGCTCCCGGTCGACGTCGGTCGACACCGGGTCGATCCCGACGGCCGGGCTCGGCACGCCGCCCTCCGGCGGCACGTCGGCGAAGACGGCCCGTGCCGCCTCTGCCGCGGCCTGCTGCTCCTCGGTGAAGGTGAAATCCACGGCGCACCCCATTTCCGGCCCCTGCCCAGTCCTGACGAGACGTCAGATTAGAACAAGTTCTAGATACACGGAAGGGTCGCGCACGGGCGCCGATCGTCAGTACCGTGCTCAGGAATCACCGGAGCGGCAGGGCGGGTACCAGTGGCAGACGAGCCGAACAGCGAGTCCATACCGTCCCTGCCCGCGCCCCGACCGCCGGACGAGCACGACCCGCCCGACCCGGAGGAGGGCCCGACAGCCGGACCCGACGAGGAGCGCCGCTGGTCGCTCCCCTCCCTGCTGGTCCTCGGCCTCGCCGTGGTCGTCCTGGTGTGCGCCGTCGCCTACCACCTGGGCACGGTCTTCCTCTCCGTCGCCCCGAGCAACCCGGTCTCGCAGCGCCACTCCGCCGCGATCAACGCGCACGTCCTCCCCGAGTTCGAGCAGAACTGGCAGCTCTTCGCACCCAACCCGCTGCAGGACGACATCGCGGTCGAGGCCAGGGTGCAGACCCTCGACGCACAGGGTCGCCGCGCCGACTCCCCCTGGATCGACCTCACCGCCCACGACTTCGCCGCGATCCGCGGCAATCCCGCGCCCAGCCACGTCGACCAGAACCTGCTGCGACGCGCCTGGGACTACTACACCGCCTGGCACAGCCAGCAGGACGAGTCGTCCACCGGCTTCGGCGGCCCGCTGTCGGTCGAGTACCTCAAGCGCATCGCACTCCAGCGGATCGGCCGCAGCTACGGCGGCCAACGGATCATCCAGATCCAGTTCCGCACGATGACCACCCCGCTGACCGGCCCCTCGTGGACCGGCGCGCCCGCCACCGCGACGCCGACCTACCGGCAGCTCGCCTGGTGGCCCGCGAACGACGATGACTACCAGAAGCTGGGGGTGGCCTGATGACCTCGGCGACCCTGACCCGACGCCTCTCGGACGCGACCTTCACGGGCTGGACCACCGTCACCGGCCAGACCCTCGGCGCCTACCAGGCGGCGATCGTCCGGATCGGCTTCGCGTTGACCTTCGGCGGCTTCCTGCTGCGCGAGTGGCCGCACCGGCGCGTCCTCTACGGAGATCTGGCGCCCTGGAGCCAGGACCTGGCCCGGCAGATGCTCGGCTCCAACCACGCCTTCACCGTGCTGATCTGGTCGGACGACCGGTGGTGGTTCGAGTGCGTCTACGCGGCGGCGATCGTGGTCAGCGGCCTGCTGCTGGTGGGCTGGCGGACCCGGACGACCTCGCTGCTGTTCATGGTGCTGGTGCTGTCGATCCAGAACCGCAGCATCCTGGTCGGCGACGGCGGCGACAACGTCGTCCACCTGATGGCGATCTACCTGGCCTTCACCCGCTGCGGCCAGGTCTGGTCCCTGGACGCGCGCGCCGCGCGGCGCGGCGCGCGGGAGGGGGCGACCCGGTCGGCCTCGGGCTCTGGCTGGGGCTCGGCGCGGTACTGGCGTACTGCCAGGTCTCCGGCTTCGCGAAGCTCGGGATGCTCGACCTCGGGCTCTACGACTGGGGCACGATCTTCTGGCTGTTCTGGCTGCTCACCGGCCTGCGCGGCTACCTGGCCCGGCGTCGTCCCGGCAGCGAGGGCGAGCAGTTGCTCGACGCGCTCGGCAAGCTGCTGCACAACGCCGCGATGCTGGTGATCGCCGTCGAGGTCTGCTTCATCTACGCGACGGCCGGCTGGTACAAGATCCAGGGCTCGCTCTGGCAGGGCGGCACCGCGCTCTACTTCCCGCTGCACCTCTCGTACTTCGACCCGTGGCCGGGCCTCGCCTCGCTGCTGGGCGGCCACAGCACCATGGTCTTCCTGATCACCTACGGCACGGTCATGGTGCAGGTCTCGTTCCCGTTCCTGGTCTTCAACCGGCGGATCAAGAACGTGCTGCTGGTCCTGATGATGACCGAGCACGCCGCGATCGCGGTGACGCTGGGCCTGCCCTTCTTCTCGCTGGCGATGATCGCCGCGGACTCGGTCTTCCTCCCCACCGGCTTCCTCGTCCGGGCCGGTCAGGGGGTGGCTAGGGGGGTGGCGCGGCTCTCCGCCACGCCAGTCGTGCGCCAGTCGATCAAGCGCCCCCCACGCACAACCGAGCGCGATCCGGAGCCCGTGTCACCGGTCGGATAAACGCGTTGTTCAGGGCGCCATGTCACCCACCCGAAAGGGCGCGTCATGAACACGCGAATGATGAATGCGGAGTTCCCGGTCACGGGGCAGCCGATCCGCGTCGTCGTGATCGACGGCGAGCCGTGGTTCGCTACGATGGACGTCTGCAAGATCCTTGGACACAACCGCAACACGACCGAGGCGACCAGGTCCCTCCACAAGAGCGAGACCCGGCGCGTGAACACCCGCGGGATTAAGTTCAGCCCAACCGGAGTTAGTCACGTTTCCGCTGGTGGCAATGGCTACCAGCGTGGCAACCCGATGCTCAACGTCGTGAGCGAGAGCGGCCTCTACCGGCTGATCATGCGCTCGGACAAGCCCGCCGCCCGGCCCTTCCAGGACTGGGTCAGCCGCGAGCTCCTGCCCTCCATCCGCCGGGGCGACGCCGACCTCGGCGCCCAGCGCGAGCGCATGGCGGAGACCTTCGCCGAGGCGCTCGACCTCGACCGCCCCGCCGCGTCACCCCTGATGGTCGACGACCAGGGGTTCGAGATCCGCACGGACGGTTCGGTCCACTGCGAGCACGGGATGATGGCCCCGGTGCTGCCCGATCCGATCGAGGAGGCGGGGCCGCCCTTCGGCGTCTACTACGTCTGCCGGTCCGTCGAGCATGTCGGCATCCGCGGCAGCATCGCCTACCGCCCCTGCCGTCGTCTGCACTTCGTGGACATCGTGCGCCAGCTGCTGCGCCAGCGGACCGCGGAGCCCGCCGTCGCTCCGGCCGCCCCGCCGCACCTCGTGACCCTGGCCGGCCCGCCCGCCTATGTGGCGGAGGTGCTGCAGCTCATGGGCGTCCGTTCGGCGTCCTGACGTCCACAGGCTGTGGACGACCGCGCCCCTGCCAGTGGAACAGCGCCATGCC
The DNA here is from genome assembly GCF_000744655.1 of Streptacidiphilus rugosus AM-16. Classification (NCBI taxonomy): domain Bacteria; kingdom Bacillati; phylum Actinomycetota; class Actinomycetes; order Kitasatosporales; family Streptomycetaceae; genus Streptacidiphilus; species Streptacidiphilus rugosus. The sequence goes on from NZ_JQMJ01000003.1 coordinate 363,870, forward strand.
GACGCTGGTGGCGAGGTTGAAGCTGGAGACCTGAGGACGCATGGGGATGGCCACAATGCGGGTGGCCATCCCCTTCAGATCATCCGACACCCCGTGCCGTTCTGTCCCGAAAGCCAGCACGGCGTCATCCGGAAAGGCGACGCCGTGGATGGACTCGCCCTCCGGATCCAACGCGAACAGCGGCCCAACGGGCAGCTCCGCCAAGGAAGTCCGGGCCACTGACGTGGCGAAGTGCAGGCCTGCCGCGCCGCGGACGACGGTGGGGTGCCAGGGGTCGACCTCGCCCGTGGTCAGCACGCCCGCCGCGCCGAAGCCGGCGGCCAGGCGGACGACCGCGCCGATGTTGCCGAGGTTGCGCGGGTTCTCCAGCAGCACGAAGGGCGAGGTCCTGGCGTTGTCCACAGGCTGTGGACGAAGCGCCAGCGCCGCCACGCCGGTCGGGTGCGGTCGCGGCACCAGCCGGCGCAGCAGCGCCGCCGGGACCTCCTCCGCGTCGATGACACCGAGGTCCGGCGCGAGCTCGGCCGCGAGTCCGCGCAGCTCCGCCCGGTCCGTGGTCACCACCAGCGGGACCGTCGCCCCGAAGCGCAGCGCGTGCTTGAGCGCGTGGAAACCGTCCAGCAGCACCACGTCGCCGGCGGCCTGCAAGGCGGCCCAGCGTTCCTCGACGTCGATCATCACCGACTCAGCCTAGAGGGGGCAGCGCGGGTGAGAACTCCGGCTCGCTCCACCGCAGCGGCATGGCGCCGGGCAGCTGCACCACCGCCGTCAACTCGAAGCCGACCGACCTCTCCTGCCAGTCCGTCCGGGCCTCACCCGTCAGGAGGAGCAGGTCGCCCGTCTCCCAGTCGGGAAAGACGATTCCCGCACGGGAGTTCGTTTCGAGATTACCCAGCGTCATGAACGCCCCGTTGCCCGCGTACTCGCGCCAGCGCAGGGTCGTCGGCGAGAGCACCTCCACGAATCCCGGCCGTCCGCCCCGGTGGGAGGCGTCGGCACGGCCCTCGGCGTCGGCCGTGGCGAGGAAGAAGGTGTCGGCCGTCGCGACCGCCACCTGCTGCGCCGTCGTCAGCTCCGTGCCCCGGCGCGCCGGTCCGGGCGTCGTGGTCGGGGCGGTCCGGACCGGGCGCCGCTTCTGGATGTACTTCGGGCAGTTGGAGAAGACCTGCTCCGCGTGCACGACCAGCCCGGCGTCGCGCCTCTCGGCCAGGCCGTTGACGCGCATCCGCCGCCGGGTGGCCGGCTCCAGGGCGATCGTGCCGACCTGCGTCGCGGACGCCCCGCCGAGCACCGGGGCCAGCGGATCCCCCGGGCTCGGCCGGGCCGCCACCGAGACGGTCCCCTCGTCGGGGACGCCGATGAAGCCGGGCTCGCCCGTGAGCACCGTGGCCCAGATCCGCCCCGCCTCGTCGGCCGCGCCGACGACCAGCAGCTGCCGCTCCGCGAGGAACTTCGCCGCGACGGCGGGGACGACGGCGCGGATGCTGCGTTCCAGATGCTCGGCCTTGGCGGTCTCCCCGGCGAGCGCCTGAGCGGTGCGCTCGCCCTGGTGGTAGCCGGCCACAGCGGTCACGGTGCCCACCGGCCTAGAAGAAGCCGCAGGTGGGGGCATCCGCGTGCGGCGCGTGGCCACCCTCCGCGGCGACGCCGCTGCGGGTGAAGACCTCCAGCCGGGTGCCGTCCGGGTCCACGAAGAAGATGCCGCCGGAGTCCTGGCCCTCGCCGTGCGGGACGACGCCGTCGTACTCGAAGGTCGCGCCGCGCTCCTTGAGCGCCCACTCGGCCTCGCGGACCTCCTCGACCGTGTCCACCTCGAAGGCGAGGTGGTGCAGGCCGGCCCGGTCGCGCTCGTGCGCGCCGGCCGCCTGCTGCCAGATGGTGACCAGCAGTTCGCCCTTCTTGCCGAGCCGGGCGGCCCGGCGCTCGGGGGCGGTGCCCGGCTTGCTGCCGCCGAGCTCCTCCAGCCCGAGGACGTCGCGGTAGAAGGCGACCGAGCGATCCAGATCGGTGACGTTGATGCCGACGTGGCCGGTGCGGAGCGAAGCAGTCATGGCAGGACTCCTGGGTAGGGGTGCACGTTGTTCGTTCTAACCACTACGCATGACAATAGAGGTTAGAAATCCGGCTCGCAACCGTTCATGTGACCATGACCGGTTAGAATGGAAAACGTGGACACCCCAGACCCGCGGCCGCTCCGGGGCGAGCCGATCTCACTGGACCTGCTCAACTCCCGCTGGCACGGCGACGTGCTCTTCCGCGAGTACGACGGCCTGCCGATCTGGCTGGCGTCCAACGGACTCGCCGACCGCGTCACCCCGACCGACGCGGTCCTGGACGCCCTGCTCGAAGCACGTGCCGCCCTGCTCGCGCTGCGCGCCGACCCGACCGACACCGCACCGCTCAACGCCGTCCTCGCGCACGGCTCCGTCCGCCGCACGCTCGCGGCCGACGGCACCCCCCACGACGAACCGGACGTCCCCGAGGCCTGGCTCCCCGCCTGGCTCGCGGCCGACGACTACCTGCGCCTGCTCGCGCTCGGCCCGGCCAGGATCCGCGAGTGCGCCCACGAGAACTGCATCCTGACCTTCTTCGACACCTCGCAGAACGGCCGGCGCCGCTGGTGCTCCATGTCCGGTTGCGGCAACCGCGCCAAGGCGGCCCGCCACTACTCCCACCAGAAGCAGGACACCCTGCCCGGCTGAGCGCCGGACAGGGTGTCCCAGGTGAAGCGGAGCGGTGCTACTTCCGGGCGGAGCGCGCCCGGTTGAGGAGCTGCGAGACCACGATGACGAGCATCGTGCCGAGCAGCATCATGGAGCCGATGACGTCGATCTGCGCCGGGTAGGCGCGCTGCACGGAACCGAAGATGTACATCGGGAAGGTCTCCGAGTTGCCCGCGGTGAAGACCGTGATGATGTAGTCGTCGATCGAGATCGCGAAGGCCAGCAGCGCGGCCGCGCCGATGCCGGGGGCGACCAGCGGCAGCGTGACCTTCATGAAGGTCTGCGTCGGAGTGGCGTAGAGGTCCTCCGCCGCCCGCTCCAGCGTCGGGTCCATGCCCGCGAGCCGGGACTTGACCGTCACCACCACGTAGGAGATGCAGAACATCACGTGGGCGATGGTGATCGTCCAGAAGCCCATGCCGCCGGGGCCGATGGTGTTGAAGAACAGCGCCGCCAGCGTCGCACCCATGACGACCTCGGGGGCGGCCATCGGCAGGAAGAGCAGGGCGTTGATGCCGCTGCGCGCCTTGAAGCGGTGGCGCACCATGGCGAAGGCGATCATCGTGCCGAGGATCGTGGCGATGATCGTGGCGACCGCGCCGATGCCGAGCGAGAGCCCGATGCTGTGGCACATCGTGCTGTTGGAGCAGGGGTTCTTCCAGGCGTCCAGGGAGAACTTGTTCCAGGTGTAGTTGAACTTGCCGTCGGGCTGGTTGAACGACATCCACAGGATGACGGCGTTCGGCAGCAGCATGAAGACGAACACCAGCACGGTGACGACCAGCAGGACGTGCTGCTTGGCCCAGTCCAGCGGGCTCCGCCGCCGGACCTTCAGCGCGCCCGCGGGGGCGTCCAGGGTCTGAGTAGCCATCAGAGCAGGTCCTCCGTCCCGGCCTTGCGGATGTAGGTCATGACGATGATGAGCGTGCCGACCATCATCACGACCGACATCGCGGAGCCGACCGGGTAGCCGTTGGTCTGGCGCAGGAACAGGTCCTCGATGCGCTGACCGACCACCGTGGTGTTCGGGTTGCCCAACAGTTGGGCGTTGATGTAGTCGCCGACCGCCGGGATGAAGGTCAGCAGGGTGCCGCCGATGACGCCGGGCATCGACAGCGGCAGGGTGACCCGGCGCCAGGTCTTGAGCGGGCTGCAGTACAGGTCCGCACCGGCCTCGTGCAGGCGCGGGTCGATCTTCTCCAGCGAGGTGTAGAGCGGGAGGATCGTGAACGGCAGGAAGTTGTAGACCATGCCGCAGATCACCGCGGCCGGGCTGGCCAGCACGTGGTGGCCGACGGTCCAGCCGAGCGCCGTGGTCACCTTGAGGACGTGCAGGCTGTTCAGCACGTGCACGACGGTGCCGTTGTCCGCGAGGATCGTCTTCCAGGCGATGGTGCGGATCAGGAAGCTGGTGAAGGACGGCACGATGACCAGGGCCATCAGCAGCGTCTTCCACCTCCCGCCCTTGAAGGCGATGAAGTAGGCGACCGGGTAGGCCAGTGCCAGACAGGCGATCGTCGTGATCAGCGAGTACAGCAGCGAGTGCCAGTACTGCGTCACGTAGGGGCCGCCGAACAGGCCCCAGAAGCCGGGGATCGGATCGGCCTGGGAGTAGTTGGCCCAGTGCCAGGTCAGCTTGAAGCCGTCGTCGTAGTTGCCCGTCTGCACCGAGGCCGAGACCGAGGTGAGGATCGGCAGCAGGAAGAAGACGATCAGCCAGAGCAGGCCGGGCAGCAACAGCACCCATGGCGTCCAGTTGCGGCGCGGCTTCCGGTCGGGGGTCTTCTCCCCGGCCGGTGCCGGCGCGTCGAGGAGAGTCGTCACGCGGCGGCCTCCTCGTCCGCCTCGGCGCCGGCCTCGATGTCCTGCGAGCCCTCGAGGCCGAAGCCCTGGCTCGGATCCCAGTAGACGACGACCTCGGTGCCCGGACGCTGGATCGCGCGGCCGGTGTTCTGCTCGAAGACCGCGATCTCCTCGCCCGAGGACATCTGCACCAGGTACTGCGTGGAGACGCCGATGAAGCTGGTGTCGACGACCTTGCCGCCGGTCAGCGCGTTGAAGCCCTCGGGGACCTCGCCGCGGCCGGTGGCGATCTGGACCTTCTCCGGACGGACGCCCAGGATGATCTTTCCGCTGGTGGACCGGCAGCGCTTGGCGTCGACCTTGAGCGGCTGACCGTGCGCGGAGACGGTGACCACGCCGTCCTTCTCGCCCTCGACCGAGGCCGGGATCAGGTTGGACTGGCCCAGGAAGTTCGCCACGAAGGTGGTCGCCGGGTTCTCGTAGAGCTCGGCGGGGGAGCCGAGCTGCTCGATCCGGCCGTGGTTCATCACCGCGATGGTGTCGGCCATGGTCATGGCCTCCTCCTGGTCGTGGGTGACGTGCACGAAGGTGAGGCCGACCTCGGTCTGGATCCGCTTGAGCTCGATCTGCATCTGGCGCCGCAGCTTGAGGTCCAGCGCGCCGAGCGGCTCGTCCAGCAGCAGCACCTGCGGCTGGTTGATGAGCGCGCGGGCCAGCGCGATGCGCTGCTGCTGACCGCCGGAGAGCTGGGTCGGCTTCCGCTTGGCCAGGTGGCCAAGCTCGACCAGGTCGAGCATGTCGGTGACGGACTTCTTGACGTCCTTGACGCCACGGCGACGCAGGCCGAAGGCGACGTTCTCGAAGATGTCCAGGTGCGGGAAGAGCGCGTAGTTCTGGAACACCGTGTTGACCGGGCGGCGGAACGGCTTGAGGTCGGTGACCTCCTCCTCGCCCAGGAAGATCTGACCGATCGTCGGGTCCTCCAGACCCGAGATCATGCGCAGCGTCGTGGTCTTGCCGCAGCCGGACGCGCCCAGCAGCGCGAAGAACGAACCCTGGGGGATGGTCAGGCTCAGATCGTCCACGGCGGTGAAGGAACCGTAGCGCTTGGTGAGGCCGGCCAGGCGGAGGTCTCCGCCCTGGGTACGACCGAGTACGTCGTGGGAACTCATCGGAACTCTTCTCTCCGTCGGGCGGTACTACTGGCCGGTGACCTGCTGGAAGCGGGCGGTGTAGTCGTTCAACTGGGCGATCGTGAGCGCCATGAAGCCACGCGACTTCGCCAGCATTTCCTTGGTCGGCACGATCAGCGGCACCGAGGCCGCGTCGGAGTCCAGCTGCTGCAGCGCCTCGACGGCCCCCTGCACGGAGGGGATGTAGTCGATGTAGTCGTCCAGAGCGGCGGCGACGTCGGGCTGCAGGTAGTAGTTGAGCAACCTCTCGGCGTTCTTCTTGTGCCGGGCGAAGTTGGGGATGACGCAGTTGTCGGACCAGGCGAGCATGCCCTCCTTGGGGAGGTCGACCGTCACCAGGTAGTCCTTGCCGAGCTGCGCCACGTCGCCGGAGTAGGCCATGGTCACGGCGGTGTTGCCCTGCTGGAAGTCGCTCAGGTAGTCGTTGCCGGTGAAGGAGCGGATCTGACCGCGGTCCTTGGCCTGACGGATGTAGTCCAGCGCCTGGTTGAACTGCGCGTCGGTGAAGTTCTCCGGGTCGAGACCCTGCGCCAGCATCGCCAGCGCGACGGTGTCCTCCATCTCCGCGAAGAGGGACACCTTGCCCCTGAGGTCGGGCCGGGTGAAGATCTCGGCGATCGAGCCGATCGGCGTCTTCACCAGCTTGTTGTTGTACGCGATGGTGGTGAAGCCGTAGGCCCACGGCACCGAGTGGAGCCGGCCCGGGTCGGTCGGGTCGTGCAGCACGTTCGGCAGCAGCTTGGAGTGGTTCGGCATGTTCGCCAGGTCGAAGGCCTGGATGTAGTCGTACGTCCGGTACTTGGCGACCATGTAGTCGGAGACGACCATGATGTCGTAGCCGGTGTCCAGCCCCTTCACCAGCGACGGGTCGACCTTGTTGTACCAGTCGTTGTTGTCGTTGATGATCTCCAGGTAGTCGACCTGGATGCCCGTCTGCTTCTCGAACGCGGCCAGCGTGGGGCGCAGGTTCTGGTTCTTGTCGTCGACGTCGATGTAGGCCGGCCAGTTGGCGAAGACGACCTTCTTCTCGGTGTCCGAGTAGTCGTGTCCGGCCTGGCCGTTGTCCTTCGACCCGGGCGGGACGACATGGCCCTGGACGCCGCACGCGGAGAGCGCGCCCGCGCCCGCCACGGCGAGCCCGCCGGCCATCGCGCCGCGCAGCAGCGAACGCCGACTCATCCGTCGAGCGGTCGAGGCGAACCGGGTGCGGTTCATATAGCGCGAGAGCTCGAAAGAGCTGGAACCCGTCATGTTGGGGAGAGTGCCTTTCTCAAAGACGCGGGGGCTGGCCGAGGTCCTTTCCAGCAGCGGTCATTCGTGCGGGCGGGCGATGGGGACCGAGATTAGAGCGCTCATCTACGGTTTCCATCTCCCGGATGCGATCTGGCAGCGGAATCGTTATCAACGCTTCGCCATCGCAACGTGATCCGCATCACCGCTTACCCTGCGTGATTTCTCCCCCCGACGGCTACCTACAGCCTGTAAAAGGCGCAACAAAAGCCCTACATCCGTGCCAGTGGAAGCGGCAGGGGCCGCCCGGCATGATGGCCGGGCGGCCCCTGTGAGCTCGGTGAAGATCTCACCCGTTGTGGCGGCGGACCTCCATCACACGGAAGCGTCCGGCCACGAACGCGGCGTCGCAGTAGGCGGAGTTCGCCGCCGGGTTCGCACCCGTACCGTGCAAATCGGAAAATGCCGCGGTCTGGTTCACGTAGACCTGGCCGGTCAGATTCAGGGAAAGCGAAACACCCGCGTCGACCGCCGCGTCGACGACCGCCGACTCGACCTCCGGCGAGGTCGTGTACGCCGCCGCCGTCATCGCCCCGCGGGTGCGGACCGTCTCGGCCAGCAGCGCCACGCCGTGCGCGGCGGAGTCCACCGCGATGGCGAAGGCGACCGGCCCGAAGCACTCGCCCGGCAGCGCGTCGGAGGCGGAGTCCAGGGTCACCAGCGCGGGCGTCCGGATGACCGCCTCGGGGAACTCGGGGCTGACCACGGCCCGCGGCGCGAGCGCGAGGGCCCCGTACTCGCCCTTCTCGGCCCGCTCGACCCGCTGCAGCACGCCCGGGTTCACGACCGCGCCCAGCAGCTGCGCGGCACGCGCGTCGTCGCCCAGCAGCTTGCCCAGCGCGTCGGCGAGGTCGCCGACGACCTCGGTGAAGCTCCTGGCGCCCTGGTCGGTGGCGATGCCGCCGCGCGGGATCAGCAGGTTCTGCGGCGTGGTGCACATCTGGCCGCTGTAGAGCGAGAGGCTGAACGCCAGGTTGGCCAGGGCGTTGGCGTAGTCGTCGGTCGACTCGATCAGGACCGTGTTGACGCCGGCCTTCTCGGTGTAGACGAGCGCCTGGCGGGCGTTCTCCTCCAGCCAGTCGCCGAAGGCGGTGGACCCGGTGTAGTCGATGATCGCGACCTCGGGCCGGGTGGCCAGCATCTTGGCGAGGCCCTCGCCGGGCTGCTCGGGCGCGAGCTGCACCAGATCGGCGTCGAACCCGGCCTCGGTGAGCACGTCACGGGCGATCTCGACGGTCAGCGCGAGCGGCAGCACGGCGCGGGGGTGCGGCTTCACGACGACCGGGTTGCCGGTCGCGAGCGAGGCGAAGAAGCCGGGGAAGCCGTTCCAGGTCGGGAAGGTGTTGCAGCCGATCAGCAGGGCGACGCCGCGCGGACGGACCAGGAACTCCTTCTCCATCGTCAGCGGGTCGCGCTTGCCCTGCGGCTTGGTCCACTGCGCCTTGGCGGGCAGCCGGGTCTGCTCGGCGTACGCGCAGGCGACGGCCTCCAGACCGCGGTCCTGCGCGTGCGGGCCACCCGCCTGGAAGGCCATGCCGAAGGCCTGCCCGGTGGTGTGCTGGACGGCGAAACCGAACTCGACCGAACGGGCGTTGATCCGCGCCAGGATCTCCGCGCAGACGGCGGCGCGCAGCAGCGGGCTCGCGGCGGCCCACGCGGGCATGGCGCCCGTGGCTCCTGCGATCAGCGCGTCCGCGCCGCGGTAGCCGTACGCGATGTTCAGCGCCTCCCCGAACGGCGACACCTCGCCCCCGGCCTCGGCGTCCGGCCCCACGAGGGCGTCGCCCTCGGCGGCGAGCCGCGTCGTCCCCTTCAGCGCGGCGAACGCGGCCGCGCCGACGGCGAGGGCGTCCTCGCCGTAGGCCTTGGGGAACTCGGGGTAGGGCGACCAGTAGTCCCGCTCGGCGAGTGCGCTCACCGCGCGCTCCAAGGTCTCCTGATGACGGGCGATCAGCGGGTGGGCCGTGGCTGCGGTCATTTCGACGCACTCCTCATGGGTCCTGGCGGCGACTCTGCCAAGCACCTACGGTAACCGAATGATCGGTCGGGTGAAACGGTCACTTTGCGGCATCGGCCAGGTTGCACCCCCAGGGGCGCGAGGAACTGCGCGAGGAACCACCCCCTGCGGACGGCCCTGCGCATTGAGGACCATCCGCACGCCAGTGGCTTGTCGCGCCGTTCCCCGCGCCCCTCAGGCCGTGCCCAGCTTCCCCAGGATGCGGTCGAGCTCCTCCAGATCCTCCGGCGACAGCCGGGTCAGCTCGGCCGGCGGTGCCGTGAGAATCTCGATCGCCGTCTCCGCGGCCTCACGGCCCGTCTCCGTCAGCGTCACCACCTTCGCGCGCCGGTCCGAGGGATCCGCCTCCCGGACGACCAGGCCGCGCCGCTCCAGGTCGTCCACCACCACCGTGGTGTACGGCTTGTCCATCAGCAGGCGGCCGGCCAACTCGCTCATCCGCACCGGCCCGTCCACCAACGCCCTCAGCGCGCGCCCGCGGCTGAAACTCATGCCCAGCGTGTCCGCGACACGCTGCTTGCGGTCGTCCGACTCCAGGACCAGCCGCCGCATCACCGCGTACACCCGCTCCGCGCTCACGACGCGTTCACCGCCGTCCGCTCCTTGTCCTCGATCCGGTCGAAAACCCGCTGCGCGGTCTCCCGCGCCCGCACGCTCGTCGTCGCCACACCGAGCACCAGCACCGACATCGCGCAGCCCACCACTATCCACCACCCGATGTGGCTCGCCTGGGCGAATCCGGTTCTGAAGGTCCCGACCACCGCGGAGGTCACCACCGAGCCGATCACCGCGACGCCCAGCGTCTGCCCGATCTGGCGGCTGGTGGAGGTGACCGCCGCCGCCACGCCCGCCTGCGCGCGCGGCATGCCGGAGACGGCCGTGTTGGTCACCGGGGCGTTCAGCATCCCGAAGCCCACCCCGAACAACGCGTAGGACAGCAGCAGCAGCCACAGCGGGGTGTGGACGCTCAGTCCGACCAGCAGCAGCGCGCTCGTGCCCATCGCCAGGCCCGCCGCGACCAGCGGCAGCCGGGGTCCGCGGGCGCCGACCAGGCGGCCGCTGAGCGGTGAGAAGACCACCGTCGCCAGCGCCATCGGCAGCGTGCACAGGCCCGCCCTGAGCGCGCTGAAGTCGCGCACCTCCTGGAGGAAGAGGGTGTTCAGGAAGAGGAAGCCGCCCAGTCCGGCGAAGCCGGAGACCGCTATCACCGTCGCCCCGGCGAACGGCACACTGCGGAAGAAGCGCAGCTCGATCAGCGGCTCGGAGCGCCGCGACTCCACGATCAGCAGCACCACCAGCGCGCTCGCCGCCAGCCCGAAGCAGAGCAGCGACTGCGCCGATCCCCAGCCGGCCGTCGGCGCCTCGATGATCCCGAAGGTCAGCGAGCCGAGCAGGACGATCACGGCGAGCTGTCCGACCGGGTCGGCCCGGCGCGGGCGCGGGGCCCGGGACTCGGGGATGTAGAGACCGGCCAGCACCAGCGCCGCGAGGCCCACCGGGATGTTGACCCAGAAGATCGCCTGCCACCCTACCGAGCCGACCAGCAGACCGCCCACCACCGGGCCGAGCGCCATGCTGAAGCCGACCGTCGCACCCCAGACGCCGATCGCGCGGGCCCGCTCCTTGGGGTCGGTGAACGTGTTCGTGATGATCGACATGGCCACCGGGTTGAGCATCGAGCCACCCACGGCCTGCAGGGTGCGCGCGCCGATCAGCCAGCTCAGGCTCGGCGCGAGGCCGCAGATCAGCGAGCCGACGGTGAAGAGCACCAGGCCCGCCTGGAAGACCCGGCGGCGGCCCAGCCGGTCGCCGGTCGAGCCGCCCAGCATCAGCAGACTGGCCAGCACGACGGTGTAGGCGTCCACCACCCACTGGAGCCCGGAGACGCCGGCGCCGAGGTCACGGCCGATGGACGGGAGGGCGACGTTCACGATCGTGATGTCCAGCCCGACGATGAGCAGGCTCATGCAGCAGATGGCCAGGACCAGGAACCGCCGTCGTGCGGTGAGCTCCATGGACGTCGCCCCCTTCCGACGAGAGTTGATTGTGTTTGCACAACAGTTATAGCACCACAACTAATTCCCGCCCAGCCCTACACTGGCCGGGTGACCGTCTCTCTCGCTCCGCTGCGGGCCGAGCACGCGGACGCCGTGCTCGCCATCTACCAGCACGGCATCGACACCGGGAACGCGACGTTCGAGACCCGGGCCCCCTCCTGGGCGGAGTTCGACCGCGGCAGACTGGCCGACCACAGGCTGGTCGCGATGTCCGCCACGGGAGAGGTCCTCGGCTGGGCGGCGACCAGCGCGGTCTCCTCCCGGCCGGTCTACGCCGGCGTGCTGGAGCACGGGGTCTACGTGCATCCCGACGCCCGCGGCAAGGGCGTCGGCCGGCTGCTGCTGCGCGGGCTGGTCGAGTCGACCGAGGCCGCCGGGGTCTGGACGCTGCAGGCGGGAGTCTTCCCCGAGAACACCGCCAGCCTGGCCCTGCACGCCGCCCTCGGCTTCCGCGTCGTCGGCACCAGGGAGCGCATCGGCCGCATGCGGGACGGGCGCTGGCGGGACGTGACCATGCTGGAGCGACGCAGTCAGCACGTGATGTGATACTCGACCACATGGTCGAGACCTCCCGCCCCGCGCGCCGCGACAGCTACACGGTGGACACCCTGCTCGCCGTCACCGTGCGGGTCTTCAACGAGCGCGGCTACGACGGCACGTCGATGGAGGACCTGTCGCGCGCCGCCGGGATCTCCAAGTCCTCGATCTACCACCACGTCAAGGGCAAGGAGGAGCTGCTCCGCCTCGCCGTCGGCCGGGCGCTGGACGGTCTGTTCGGCACCCTGGAGGAGCCGGAGGCGCAGGAGGGGCCGGCCCTGGCCCGGCTGGAGCACGTGGTCCGGCGGACCACGGCCGTACTGCTCGCCGAGCTCCCCTACGTGACGCTGCTGCTCCGGGTGCGCGGCAACACCGCGACCGAGCAGTGGGCCCTGCAGCAGCGGCGCGAGTTCGACCACCGGGTCGCCGCGCTGCTGGCCGAGGCCGTCGCCGAGGGCCAGCTGCGCGCGGACGTCGAGCCGAGACTGGCCACCCGACTGCTCTTCGGCATGATCAACTCGCTGGTCGAGTGGTACCGCCCGGACGGCGAAGGACGGTCGGCGGCCGTGGTCGTGGACGCCGTGGCCGAACTCGCCTTCCACGGCCTGCGCGCGCCCTGAGCTGCGAGGCGTCCCAGCTTTCATGATCGCCAAGTGCTTCACGTGAAGCACTTGGCGATCATGCTCAGTCCGGCAGGACCGGGATCCGGTCCGTCTCCTCGAAGACCAGCAGGGTCTGCGTGCCGAGCACCCCGGGGATCGACTGGATGCGGTTGAGCACCAGATCCCGCAGCGCCCGGTTGTCCACCGTGTGCACCAGCATCAGCACGTCGTACTCGCCGCCCACCAGCGCGATGTGCTCCACACCCGGCAGCTCCAGCAGCGCGTTGCGCACGCTCCGCCAGGAGTTCTGCACGACCTTCAGCGTGATGTACGCCGACGCGCCCTGACCTGCGCGTTCGTGGTCGACGCGGGCGGTGAAGCCGCGGATCACCCCGTCGTCCACCAGCCGCGAGATCCGCGCGTAGGCATTGGCGCGGGAGACGTGCACCCGCTCGGCGACCGAGCGGATCGACGCGCGGCCGTCCTGCTGCAGGAGGCGCAGGATGGCCTTGTCGATCCGGTCCAGCGTGCGCTGCTCCGCCCCTCCGGCCAACTGTTCAGTAGTCATGGCCCCCTCGCTCCTCCCCGTGGACGACCTGCTTCCAGCGAAGCGCTACTACGGCCGTTTGTCCACCACTGCGCCGCAAGAGTAGTCAATTCGATCAAACAACCGAACAATCGGTAGGGAGAGACACCGCTCTCGGCGGCACTTGCTGCCCACGCGCCTCATAGACCTCGGTCTACACCCCCACCCACCCTCACGGAGGTGCCGAGATGACCCTTCTCGACCAGCCTGCGGGCGCTCCCCTGGGCTCCGTCTGGCCGCCGGACGCCCACGGTCCGCGTCGTGACCCGGCCCCGCTGCTGCCGGACCCCGAGCCGCTGCGCGTGCTGGGCACCTCGGTCGCCGACAAGCTCGACCCCGAGCTGCTGCGCGAGCTGTACCGGCGCCTGGTGCTCGGCCGCCGCTACAACCAGCAGGCCACCACCCTCACCAAGCAGGGCCGCCTCGCCGTGTACCCGGCCTCCACCGGGCAGGAGGCCTGCCAGATCGCCGCCGCCATGGTGCTGCGCGACACCGACTGGCTCTTCCCCAGCTACCGCGACACCCTGGCCGTGGTTTCCCGAGGCGTCCGCCCCGTCGAGGCGCTGACCCTGCTGCGCGGCGACGCCCACCACGGCTGGGACCCCAAGGCCCACCGCGTCGCCCCCCTCTCCACCCCGCTCGCCACCCAGGCCCCGCACGCCGTCGGTCTGGCCCACGCCGCCCGGCTGCGCGGCGACGACGTGGTCGCGCTCACCACCGTCGGCGACGGCGGCACCAGCGAGGGCGACTTCCACGAGGCCCTGAACTTCGCCGGCGTGCTGAACGCCCCGGTGGTGTTCCTGGTGCAGAACAACGGCTACGCGATCTCGGTCCCGCTGGCCAAGCAGTCCGCCGCGCCGACGCTGGCCCACAAGGCCGTGGGCTACGGCATCAGCGGCCGCCTGGTCGACGGCAACGACGCCGCGGCCATGCACACCGTGCTGTCCGAGGCCGTCGAGCACGCCCGCTCCGGCCGCGGCCCGGTCCTGGTCGAGGCGGTCACCTACCGGCTGGAGGCGCACACCAACGCCGACGACGCCACCCGCTACCGCACCCCCGACGAGGTCACCGCCTGGCAGGCCCGCGACCCGCTCCACCTGCTGGAGACCCACCTGCGCGAGGCCGGCCTCATCGACGACGCCGCCGTCGCCGCGGCCGCCCAGGCCGCCGAGGAGCTCGCCGCCGAGATGCGCGCCGAGTTCCACGCGGAGCCGGAGCTGGACCCGCTCTCGCTCTTCGAGCACGTCTACGCCGAGCCCACCCCCCAACTCCGCGAGCAGGCGGCCATGCTGGCCGCCGAGCTCGCCGCGGAGGCCGACGCACGATGAGCGGCGAGCTGAGGCGCAGTGCAGGGTCGGGGCCTGCGGAGCGAGGAACGAGCGGGGGAGGCACCGACCCGGAGCGGAGCCGAAGCGAAGCGCGAGAGGAAGAACGATGAGCGGCGAGCTGAGGCGCAGTGCAGCGCGAGAGGAACAACGATGAGCACCGCCACCCTGGCCCAGGCCCTGAACACCGCCCTGGGCGACGCGCTGCGCGAGGACCCCGACGTCCACATCCTCGGCGAGGACGTCGGCACCCTCGGCGGCGTCTTCCGGATCACCGACGGCCTCGCCGCCGAGTTCGGTCCGCAGCGCTGCCTGGACACCCCGCTCGCCGAGGCCGGCATCCTCGGCACCGCCGTCGGCATGGCCATGTACGGGCTGCGCCCCGTCGTGGAGATGCAGTTCGACGCCTTCGCCTACCCGGCGTTCGAGCAGTTGGTCTCGCACGTCGCCAAGATGCGCAACCGCACCGCGGGCAAGCTGCCGCTGCCGATCACCATCCGCATCCCCTACGGCGGCGGCATCGGCGGCGTCGAGCACCACAGCGACTCCAGCGAGGCCTACTACGCCCACACGCCGGGCCTGCACGTCGTCACCCCGGCGACCGTCGCGGACGGCTACGGCCTGCTCCGCGCCGCCATCGCCTCCGACGACCCGGTCGTCTTCCTCGAGCCCAAGCGCCTGTACTGGTCCAAGGACGAGTTCGCGCCCGCTCCGGTCGAGCCGATCGGCCGGGCGGTGGTGCGCCGCCAGGGCACCTCCGCCACGCTGCTCACCTACGGCCCCTCCCTCCCGGTGTGCCTGGAGGCGGCCGAGGCCGCCAAGGCCGAGGGCTGGGACCTGTCCGTGGTCGACCTGCGCTCGCTGACGCCCTTCGACGACGAGACCGTGTGTGCCGCGGTGCGGGCCACCGGCCGTGCCGTGGTCGTGCACGAGGCCTCCGGCTTCGGCGGCGTCGGCGCCGAGATCGCCGCCCGCGTGATGGAGCGCTGCTTCCACCACCTGGCCGCTCCCGTGCTCCGCGTCACCGGCTTCGACATCCCCTTCCCGCCGCCGATGCTGGAGCGCCACCACCTCCCCGGCGTCGACCGGATCCTCGACGCCGTCGCCCGACTCCAGTGGGAGCAGTGACAGCCATGGCCTCGGTCCGCACCTTCACGCTCCCCGATCTCGGCGAGGGCCTCACCTCCGCCGAGATCGTCCGCTGGCTCGTCGACGTCGGCGACGTCATCACGATCGACCAGAACGTCGCCGAGGTCGAGACGGCCAAGGCCGTCGTCGAGGTCCCCTGCCCCTACGCGGGCGTGGTCACCACCCTGGCCGGCCCCGTGGGCGCCGAGGTCCTGGTCGGCGCGCCCCTGATCACCGTCGCGGTGAGCGAGCCCGCCTCCGGGTCGGGCGACGCCGCAGACTCCGGCTCGGGCAACGTCCTGGTGGGCTACGGCACCAGCCACTCCACCGGACCCCGTCGACGCCGGGTCTCGCATCCGCAGGCGACCGGACCGGCGGCCCCCGTCGCGCCCGCCGCACCCGTCGCGGCGCCTCCGGCGCCCGCGCCCGCGGCTGCGCCGCAGGCCCACGGCGCGGTCGCGGTGATCTCGCCGCTGGTGCGGCGGTTCGCCCGCGAGAGCGGGGTGGATCTGGCCGCCGTGGTCGGCACCGGCAGGGATGGGCTGATCATGCGATCGGACGTCGAGCGCGCCGCACAGTCCACGTCGTCCGCACAGTCCACGTCGTCCGCGCGGTCCGCTCCGGCGGTCGCGGCCACCGTCGCCGCCGACGGGGAGTTCGTGCCGCTCCGGGGCGGAGCCAGGATCGCGGCCGAGCGCTTCGCCCGCAGCCGCACCGAGATCCCCGACGCCACCTGCTGGGTCGACGCGGACGCCACCCGGCTGCTGGAGGCCAAGAACGCGGCCGGAGTCGGCGTGCTGCCGCTCTTCGCGCGGATCTGCGTGGCCGCGCTGGCGAGGTTCCCGGCACTCAACGCGAGCGTCGAGCTGGGGGCGGACGGCCGTCCGGCCGGCGTGCGGCGGCACCGCGGCGTCCATCTGGGCTTCGCCGCCCAGACCGAGCGCGGGCTCGTGGTCCCCGTGGTCCGCGACGCGGACCGGCGGACCACCGAGGGCCTGGCCCAGGAGATCGCCCGCCTCACCGAGGCCGCCCGTGCAGGGACGCTCACCCCGGCCGAGCTGACCGGGGGCACCTTCACCCTCAACAACTACGGCGTCTTCGGCGTCGACGGCTCCACGCCGATCATCAACCACCCCGAGGCGGCCATGCTCGGTGTGGGCCGGATCGCCCGCAAACCGTGGGTCGCGGACGAGGAACTGACGGTGCGCAGCGTCGTCCAGCTCTCCTTCACCTTCGACCACCGGGTCTGCGACGGTGCCACCGCCGGGGGCTTCCTCCGCTTCGTCGCCGACGCGGTCGAATCCCCGGCAGGGCTGCTGCGCTACCTCTGACCGGACCGGACCCGTTCCCGACCGTTCAGGACCGCCGGACGAAGCGGAACAGGTCGCCGTCCTCGCCGTCGCGGGTGAAGCCCGCGCGGACGAGGACGGACTGGGAGGGGAGGTTGCCGGGCTCGGTGTGGGCGACGACCAGGCCGACGCCGGGCTGCGCCAGCGCGTACGCGGTGACCAGACCCGCGGCCTCGGTCGCGAAGCCCTGGCCGCGCGCGGAGTCGGCGAGGTCGTAGCCGATCTCGCAGACCCCGCCCAGCGGTGCGCCGTGGAAGCCGCAGCCGCCTATGGCCGCGCCGTCGGCGCGGCGGACGATCGCCCACGCGCCCCAGGCCTCCTGGTAGACGCCGCCCTCGTACGCCTTGAGCAGCGCGCCGCAGGCGTCCAGGGTGCCCTGGTAGGGCCCGCCGGGGGCCCACGTGAAGCCGCCGCTCCCGCCCGCCCTGAGCGCGGTGGCTGCAGCCGGGGTGATCGGGCGCAGCTCGATGCGGTCGGTGCTGAGCAGGTCTGCGGTGCCGTGGGTCATAGGAGCCTTCCGTCGGTGCCGGGCCAAGGTGCGGATCAGCAGTTCGCACTCATCATTGCCGATCGGTCAGCCGCCGGGCACCTGGTTTCGTTCGATCAGTTCCGCCCTTCCGTGCTCGGCGAAGACCGCCGCGAGCTCGGCCGCGTCCGGTGCCTCGAACGGCCGGTAGGCCAGGTCCCCCGCCTCCTCGCGGCCGTAGGGGCGCCAGAGCAGTGCGTCCGTACCGACCGCGTCCCACCGCTCGCCACGCAGACCGGTCTTGGCCGTCTTGTGCGTCGCGGTCACCGGCATCCGGGCGACGAAGCGGACGAAGCGCGGCGGCATCTTGGTGCCGAGATCGGGTTGACCGGCCAGGAACTCCCGGAGCGAGGCCGCCAGTTCGCCCGCCCGGCGGGCGGCGTCGGGGCGCAGCTCCACCGCCGCCATGACCTGGTCGCCGGCCACCGGGTCGGGCACCGCGTAGACGGCGACCGCCGCGGCCGGCTCCCAGCGGGCCAGGATGTTCTCGATGTCGGCGACCGCCAGGTTCTCGCTGTCGACGCGGAGCCAGTCGGCGCTGCGGCCGGCAAAGCGGAACCAGCCCTCGGCGTCACGGTGGAACAGGTCCCCGGTCCAGTACCAGCCGTCCCGCAGCCGGGCGGCGCCCGCCGCCTCGTTCCGCCAGTAGCCCTCGAAGCCGACCCGTGCGGTCCGGTTGACCAGTTCGCCGATCGCCTCGTCCCCGTTGAGCAGGCGGCCCGCCGCGTCGAACCGGGAGCGCGGGCACTCCCGTCCGGTCTCCGGGTCGACGACCGCCAGGTCGTCGTGCGGTCCCGAGCCCTTCCTGCCGACCGCGCCGGGCGGGGCGGCCGGGTCCTGCTGGAGGTTGCAGCCGCCCTCGGAGGAGCCGTAGCCCTCGACCAGACGGCAGCCGAAGCGCCGCTCGAAGCGGGCCGCGTCGACCGCGCCCGCCTCGGTGCCGAAGCCGAGCCGCACCGGGTTGTCGCCGTCCTCGGCACGGGGCGGGGTGGCCAGCACGTAGGAGATCGCCCGGCCCACGTAGGTGAAGTAACCGGCGTCGAACTCCCGCACGTCGTCCAGGAACCGGCTGGCCGAGAAGCGCCGGCGCAGCGCGATCGTGCCGCCGGCCAGCAGCAGCGGGGCCCAGAGACCCATCAGCGCGTTGCCGTGGAAGAGCGGCATGCAGCCGTAGCCGGTGTCGGCGGCGGTCAGCCGGAACTGCTCGCGCAGCTTGTCACCGGCCCGCGCGAGCCGGCCCTGGCTGCACATCACCGCCTTGGGCGCGCCCGTCGAGCCGGAGGTGAAGGTGAGCAGCAGCCTGGTGTCCGGGCCGGGGACCGCGGCGGGCGGCGCGGCGTCGGCGTAGGGCGCGAGGGCGGCGTGGTCGGGGCCGTCGACGACCAGCACGGGGACGCCCACGGCGAGCCCGTCCAGCAGCGGCAGCAGCCGGGTCTCGGTGACCAGCAGGGCGCAGTCGGTGTGCCGGATGTCGCGCAGCAGGTCGGGGCCGCGGCGGGTGGGGTTCACCCCGACCACGGTCGCCCCCGCCAGCACCGCGCCTTCGAGCCAGACCACGTACTCGGGGGTGTTCTCCAGCAGCAGCCCGACGTGCGGGTACGCGGCCCCGGCCAGCCGCTCGCGCAGCAGGGCGGCCCGCGCGCAGGCCATCCGCAGGGTCGCGTCGCGGGAGAGCCGGAAGCCCTCACCGACCAGCGCGGGCCCTGCGCCGCCGCGCTGGGCGAGGACGGCGTCGGCGAGTGCGTTCATGCGGCGACCCTCCAGGGTTTCTGACACTACGTCAGTTCCCTGCGTTGATACCGCGCACGCGCGAGGACTTCAAGGCCGCCTCGGCGGCGGCCGCACGGAGGAGGACGCCTCAGAGGACGAAGGCCTCGCCCTGCCCGCCGACCAGCCCACGGCCGGCCGCCTCCCAGGCGAACATGCCGCCGTCGACGTTCAGCGCCTCCCTGCCCTGCGCCACCAGGTACTGGACGACCTGCGCCGAGCGCCCGCCGACCCGGCAGACCACGTAGAGCGGCTCCGCCTCCGGCAGCTCGCCGATCCTGGCCACGAACTCGCTCATCGGGATGTGGACCGCGCCGGACGCGTGGCCGGCGTCCCACTCGTCCTGCTCGCGGACGTCCAGCAGGACGCCGTCGGCGGGAACGGAGGCGACGTCGACGGTGGGGACGGACGAGTGGAACACGGGATCTCCTACAGCAGGGTTTCGAGCTCGGTCTGGCGCTCGGCGACGGTTGCCAGCAATTGTTCCGCAAGGACCTCGAGCAGTGCGTCGGGGTCGTCGGGGAGCAGCATCAGCAGCTGGCCCATCGGACCGCCCTCCAGCTCCTCACGCGCCGCCTGCAGGCCGCGCAGCCTGCTCTCCAGCCACTCCAGCCGCTGGCGCAGCCAGGCCACCCGCTCCGGGGTGCCCGCGGCCGGGCGGAAGGCCTCCGCGTCGCCCTCGGCCCACTCCCTGGCCAGCGCCTCCAGCGCGAGCACGTCGCCGCGCGCGTAGGCCTCGTTCACCCGGGCGATGAACTCGCCCCGGCGGCGGACCTCCTCGGGCTCCTGGGCCAGATCCGGGTGCGCCCGGCGGGCGAGCTCGCGGAAGAGGCGCTGGGCCTCGCGGTCCGGGCGGATCCGCTCCGGGGCCTGCGGCATCGGCACGGCCTCCTCGGCCGCCGCCGCGCCCGCAGGGTCGCCCTCGAAGAAGGCGGCCAGATCAGGCATGGGCTCCAGCACGCTGCGGGCCTCGTAGGCGCGCCGCAGGTCCTCGGCGCTGCCGCTGCGGGCCGCCCGCGCCTCGGCGATCAGGGCGTCCAGCTCGTCCAGCCTGACGTACATCGGGCCCAGCCGCTGGTGGTGCACCAGGGCGAAGTTGTCCAGCTCGATCCTGAGCGTCTCCACCGCGACCTCGGCGTCGACCCACTCGGCCTCGGCGTGCGTCACCCGCGCGTCGAGCTCGGCCTCCTCGGGGTCGGTCCAGCGGACCGGTGCGGTCGGTCCGTCGATCTCGCCGGGGCCGCGGACACGGTCGGTAGTCATCAGGAACCTCACAACTTGTTCTTTGGCACACGGGCCCGCCCGGTCACCCTACTGTCCCCGGCCTGGGCACGAAGGGCGCACACTAGGGCGTGCGCACCCACACGCGCTACGGGACACGGCAAATGTTCTCCAATATCGGGTTAGCCCTGCACGATTCGTGCTTGCCTGGGGTACTCGACTGTAGGGAGTCATGGAGTCGCTGAGAGAGGGTGAGATGACGGAGGAGACCTTCGCAGCGTCCGAGGCAGGGGGAGAGGCAGGCCGGCGAGCCACATCGAGCCCGGCGTCGCAGCAGGCCGCGAGCGCTTCGACGGGGTTGCCCGGCGTCGTCGCCCTGGCCCGTCTCGCCGCGCTCATGGTCGACTCCGACGGCCGGCTCACCCACTGGAACCTCGGCGCCGAGGAGCTCTTCGGCCACCGCCGCAACGACGTCCTCGACCGCACCACCACCGGCCTGCTGCCGCTGGCCGGCAAGCCCGCGGGCGACGCCCTCGACCACCTGGACGACCTGGTCAACTTCGCCCCCTGCTGGTCCGGGGAGCTCGCCGTCACCGATCGTGACGGGCGACTGGTGGAGATCCACTGCTGGGCCTGGCGCACCGTCGAGCCCAGCGGGCGCGGCATGCTCGTGCTCGCCGCCGACGCCCGCCAACTGCGCGGAGCCGGGCTGCGGATCGCGATCGGGGACCAGCTGCTCCCCTTCGCCATGGCCGGTCCCGGCGGTCCTTCCGGAACGGCGGCGCTGCGTGCGCAACCGGTGTTCGCCCCGTGCGGGAGCCGTGCCGAGCGCGAGCGCGCCCTGCGACGGCTCGCCCCCATGCTCCCGCGCGCCGCCGACGAGCGCCGGCGCACACTCCTGGCGCAGCTGGTCGAGGCGGGCGTCCCCGCCCTGCGGCTGGACGGGCTGACCCTGCCGCTGATGCCGGCCCCCGACCTCCAGCCCGCTGTTCCCGCCACACCGCCGCGCGGCACCGACCTGCGCCTGGTCCGCAGCGGCGAGCCGGGCGCCGGACGCGGGCACGCGAGCGCCCCCGACGGCGCGGAGGGCGGCCCCTCCCGCCCCGGCGAGCAGCCCGAGCCCGCGGGACGCCCCCGGCCGGGCTCGGTGCCCGCGCAGACCCGCGCCCGCGCGGCCGCCGGGGCCGCGCCGGCCGAGGAGGCGGGCTCCGCCGCGGCGCGGCGCGTGCCGGTCGACGACGGCCCGTTCACCGGGCCCCCATCCCGGCCCAGCGTCAGCCTGGGCACGGGTACGGACGCAGGGGCGGCCGACGAGACGGCCGACACCGAGCCGGTCAATCCGCAGCTGCGCCTGCTCAGCGACATCGGCGCCAGGATCGGCACCACGCTCGACCTGGACCAGACCGTGCGCGAGGTCTGCGACGTCGTCGTCCCCGGGATCGCCGACTTCGCCTGCGTCGAGCTGCGCGACCGGCTGATCACCGACACCGAGCTGCCGCGCGAACGCCCCGACGACGCCACCGCGCTGCGCCGGGTCGCCGTCTCCTTCGGCGAGACCACGCTGCCCTGGAAGCACCTGGTCGGCGAGGGCAGCCTGGTCACCCTCTCCGGCGAGACGCCCTCCGGCTACGCGCTGCAGAACGGCAAGCCGGTGCTGGTCCCGCGCCTGGACGCGGCGACGGCCCAGGCCTGCGCACTGGGACGCGGCGGGCTGGGCCTGACCGCGCTCTTCGAGGGCCGCTCCATGCTGACCCTGCCGCTGACCGCGCGCGGCACCGTGCTCGGCGTGCTGACCCTGCTGCGCGACGCCGGCCGGCCCGCCTTCGACGAGGCCGACGCCTCCTACCTGCGTGAACTGGCCGCCCGCGCCGCACTGTCGATCGACAACGCCAGGCTGCACCGGATGGAGGCCCGCACGGCGCTGACGCTGCAGCGCAGCATGCTGCCGAGCAGGCCGCCGCGGATCCCCGGCGTCCAGATCGCGCACCGCTACCTGCCCGGCGACCGCCGGGCCGAGGTCGGCGGCGACTGGTTCGACGCGGTCCAGCTGCCGGGCAGCAGGGTCGCGCTGGTGGTCGGCGACGTGATGGGCCACGGTCTGCACTCCGCCGTCGCCATGGGCCGCTTCCGCACGGCGATGCAGACGCTGGCCGCACTGGACCTGCCGCCGGGTCAGATCCTGCGTCACCTGGACAACCTCTCCCAGCGCCTGGGCGACGACCACCTGGCCACCTGCCTGTACGCGGTCTACGACCCGATCGCCCGCACCTGCACGCTGGCCTCGGCGGGCCACGTCCCGCCGGTGCTGGTGCACCCGGACGGACGCGGCGAGCTGCTGGAGATCCCCTCCGGCGCGCCGATCGGCGTCGGCGGGGTGCCCTTCGCCTCCAAGGAGATCAAGGTCGCCGACGGCTCGATGCTGGTGCTCTGCACCGACGGCCTGGTGGAGATGCGGGGCGGCGACATAGGGGACGGCCTGGCCGCGCTCTGCGGTGACATCGTGGACCCGCGCCGCAGTCCGGACGAGGTCTGCGACACCGTGCTGGAGCGGCTGCACACGGAGGACCGCAACGACGACCTGGCGCTGCTGATCGCCCGTTTCGACGGCGTCGCACCGCAGGACGTGATCTCCTGGTCCCTGCACCTGGACACCAGCGAGGTGCGCCGGGCCCGCCTCCTCGTGCAGGACCAGCTCTCCCGCTGGGGCCTGGACGACCTGTCCGAGCTGACCCAGCTGCTGGTCAGCGAGCTGGTGACGAACGCCCTGCGGGTCGCCAAGGGCAGCGTGGAGCTGCAGCTGATGCGGGTCGGCAAGCTGCTGGTCGAGGTCAGCGACGACGACCACAACCTGCCCTCGCTGGAGCCCTCCGAGCCGTTGGACGAGGAGGGCCGCGGGCTGGGCCTGGTCAGCCAGCTGTCGGCGCGCTGGGGGACCAGCCGCAAGGCGGTCGGCAAGGTCGTCTGGTTCGAGCTGCCGCTGCCGGTCCCGGTGCCGGTCCCGCAGCGGGGCTGAGCCGGGCTCGCATTCGCACACGGCGGAGAGTGGTTGTATAGTACAACCATGACTCCGACGACATCCGCGCGCCCCCGCACGGAGAGCATCGACAGCATCCAGCGGGAGCTCACCGCCTTCTCCCGCCGGGCCCGCGCCCTCGCCTCGCAGATCCACCCCGGCCTGACCCTGGTCAGCTACGCCATCCTGGACCACCTGCGCGAGTGCGGCGGCTGCCGCGGCACCGATCTGGCCACGCACTTCCTGCTCGACAAGTCCACGGTCAGCCGCCAGGTGGCGACGCTGGAGAAGCTCGGCCTGATCGAGCGCAGCCCGGACCCGGAGGACCAGCGCGGCCAGATCATCCACCCCTCCGACCGGGGCGCGGAACTGCTGCGGGCCGCCGGGGAGCAGCGCCGCCAGGCCTTCCTCTCCCGCCTGGCCCACTGGTCCGACGAGGACATCGAGCTGTTCGCCTCCCTGCTGGAGCGCTACAACGCGGAACCCCGCTGAGGCCCACAGAGGCTCGCAGCCGTACCGCCCTGACCTGCGGTGCTTGACAGCCCCTTTACCCAACGCACATCGTAAGACGAACAGTCGCGATGTATCGCGTTTAGTTGGGGGATGCATTTACATGAATTACGCCCGGCGGCTCGCCGCGCTTCCTGCCGGAAGACGAGCCAAATGGATCGTCCTCGCCGTGTGGATCGTGGCGCTGCTCGCGCTCGGTCCGCTGTCCGGCAAGCTCTCCAGCGCCCTGGACAACCAGACCTCCAGCTGGCTGCCGGGCAATGCCGAATCCACCAAGGTCCTGAACCTGCAGGGGCAGTTCGCCTCGACCGAGGCGGTCCCCGCCGTCGTCGTCTACACCCGTGACGGCGGGATCACCCAGGCCGACCTCGCCAAGGCCACGGCGGACGCCGCCGCCTTCGCCAAGGTCGACCACGTCGTCGGCCCGATCGCGCCGCCGCACGCGTCCGCGGACGGCAAGGCGCTGGCCACCTCGGTGATGATCGACATGTCGAAGGGCGGCTGGAACAACCTCGGCCCGGCCGTCGACTCGATCCGCGCCACCGCCACCGCGGGCGACCCCGGCCTCACCGCCCACATCGGCGGCCCCGGCGGCTCCGGCGCGGACCAGAGCAAGGCCTTCGCCGGGATCGACGGAACCCTGCTCTACTCGACCCTCGGCGTCGTCATCATCCTGCTGCTGCTGACCTACCGCAGCCCGACCCTCTGGCTGCTGCCGCTGATCTCCTCGGGCGTGGCCCTGACGGCCGCCCAGGCGGTCATCTACCTGCTGGCCGCGCACGCCGGACTGACCGTCAACGGCCAGAGCCAGGGCATCCTCACCGTGCTCGTCATCGGCGCGGGCACGGACTACGCGCTGCTGCTCGTCGCCCGCTACCGCGAGGAGCTGCGCCGCCACGAGGACCGTCACGAAGCCATGGCCGAGGCGCTGCACCGGGCCGGCCCGGCGATCCTGGCCAGCGCGGCGACGGTGGCCGTCTCCATGCTGTGCCTGATGGTCGCCCAGATGAACTCGACCAGCGGCCTCGGCCCGGTCTGCGCGATCGGCGTCGCCGTCGCCCTGCTGGCGATGCTGACGCTGCTGCCGGCCCTGCTGGTGATCTGCGGGCGCTGGGTGTTCTGGCCGGTCAAGCCGACCTACGGCTCCGTGGAGCCGACGGAGACCGGCATCTGGGCCCGCATCGGCGGCTCGATCGGGCGCCGTCCGCGGATCGTCTGGATCGGCACCACGCTGGCCCTCGGCGCGCTGGCGCTGGGCATGTTCAGCCTGAAGGCGGACGGCCTCTCCACCGCGGGCTCCTTCACCGACAAGCCGGACTCCGTCACCGCGCAGACCGTCATCGACGGCCACTTCCCGGCCGGCACCGGCTCGCCGCTGCGCGTCATCTCCTCGGCCGCGAGCGCGAACCAGGTCGTCGCCGCACTGAACACGCTCGACGGCCACGGCCTCACCGGGGTCACCCCGCCGGTGGTCCGCGGCGGCTACGCGTACACGACCGCCACGCTGACCAGCGCGCCGGACAGCAGCACGGCGGAGAACACGGTCGACGCGGCGCGGACCGCGGTGCACGCCGTCCCCGGCGCGCAGGCGGTCGTCGGCGGTGACACGGCCGTCCGCCTGGACGTCCAGCGGGCGGCGAACCACGACAACCAGGTGATCATCCCGCTGGTGCTGGTCGTGGTCCTGCTCATCCTGGGCCTGCTGCTGCGGGCCGTGGTGGCGCCGATCGTGCTGATCCTGACGGTCGTGCTCTCCTTCGCGGCGGCGCTGGGCATCTCCTCGCTGGCCTTCCAGCACCTCTTCCACTTCGAGGGCGAGGACAACGCGTTCCCGCTGTTCGTCTTCGTCTTCCTGGTGGCCCTGGGCATCGACTACAACATCTTCCTGATGACCCGGGTCCGCGAGGAGTCGGCCAAGCACGGCACCCGTGCCGGGGCGCTGGCCGGCCTGGCGGCGACGGGCGGCGTGATCACCTCGGCGGGCCTGATCCTGGCCAGCACGTTCGGCGTGCTGGGCACCCTGCCGATCGTCGGCTTCGCGGAGATCGGCTTCGCGGTCTGCCTGGGCGTCCTGCTGGACACCTTCATCGTCCGCTCGGTGCTGGTGACCGCACTGGCCATGGACCTGGACCACCGCCTCTGGTGGCCCTCCGCCCTCGGCCGCGGCCTGAACCGCTCCCTGACGGCCGCCAAGGGCGTGCCCGCGGCCGCCTCCGAGGCGGCCGACCGCTAGACCCCGCCAGGGGCGCGGGGAACTGCGCGAGCAACCACCGGCGAAAAGCGGTCCTGCTCGCTCGGCGACACACCACTTCGGTGGCTTGTCGCGCAGTTCCCCGCGCCCCTGCGTGCTGCATGGTTGGTCAATGACGAACAAGCTCCCGAAGAAGGCCTACGAAGCCGAGCTCTACCGGCTCCAGTCCGAGCTCGTCACGCTCCAGGAGTGGGTCAGGGCCACCGGCGCCCGACTCGTCGTCATCTTCGAGGGGCGCGACGCCGCCGGCAAGGGCGGGGCCATCAAGCGGGTCACCCAGTACCTCAACCCCCGCATCGCACGGATCGCCGCACTGCCCGCGCCCACCGAACGTGAGCGCGGGCAGTGGTACTTCCAGCGCTACATCGAGCACCTGCCCGGCGCGGGCGAGATCGTCCTGTTCGACCGGAGCTGGTACAACCGCGCCGGCGTCGAGCGCGTCATGGGCTTCTGCACCCAGGACGAGTACCACCGGTTCCTGCACCAGTGCCCGATCTTCGAGCGGATGCTGGTCGAGGACGGGATCATCCTGATCAAGTACTGGTTCTCCGTCAGCGACCACGAGCAGGAACGCCGTTTCCGCGGCCGCAGGGACGACCCCATGCGCCGCTGGAAGCTCTCCCCGATGGACCTGGAGTCCATCACCCGCTGGGAGGACTACTCCCGCGCCAAGGACGAGATGTTCGTCCACACCGACATCCCCGAGGCCCGCTGGAACGTGGTCGAGAGCGAGAACAAGAAGCGCGCCAGGCTCAACATGATGGCGCACCTGCTCTCCGCCGTCCCCTACGTGGAACAGCCCGCCCGTCCGATCAAGTTCCCCAAGCGGCCGGACCCCACCGGCTACGTCCGGCCGCCCCGCGACGAGCAGCACTACGTGCCGGACCACGCGGCGACGCTCACCGACTGATCCGGAGGGAAAGCCCCGCGACGGACCGTCAGACGAAGTAGCCGAGCACCTCCATGAAGACCGACGCGGGCGCGGCGCCGAGGTTGCGGATGTCGACCCTGCCGCTCGCGTTCAGCGGCACCAGGACCAGGTTGTCGCTGCGGTGGCCGGGCACGGTCCAGCCGACGCCGGGCGCCGCGGGCACCGCGCCGCCGTCGGGCCAGGCGGTCAGGGAGCCGCCGAGCGTGCTGCCGTTGCTGCCCAGTTCGACCAGGACCGCCTTCGCGCCCGAGGGGCCGAGGGGGAGCCCGGCGTAGGAGGTGGGGCGCACCGAGGTGCCGCCGGACGGCAGCCGCGCGTAACGGAACTGACCGATCCCCGCATCGCTGTCCAGCAGCACCGAAGGCGTCGTCGCGACGAAGGTCGCGCCGGGGCCCGCGTGCGCCGCGCCGACGGCCCCCGGCGCGCCGTACCAGCCCACGACCACCGCGTTGACCGCGACACCTCCGGTGCCCGCGTTCCGCAGGTCGACCAGGCCGCCCGCTCCCACCGGCACCGTCAGCAGATCGGACATGGCGTCCGAACCCCGGTTCCAGAACAGGCTGCCGGCGGCGGGGCGGGCGGCTCCGTGCGCCCAGACCGTCAGCGAGCCGTCGCTCGCGGCCGCGGAGGCGGTGACGTCGAGCACCACCGCGGTCGCGCCCGCGGGAACGCCCGCCCGGCCCGTGACCGCCACACTGACGGTGCCCTGGCCCGCCAGCGGCGCGGTGCCCGCCCGGCCGATGCCGCGCGCCGTGTCCAGGACATAGGCGGGAGCGACCGGCGTGAGGCCCCTGCCGGTGCCCGGCTCGTAGTAGCCCAGCAGGTTCACCACGGCGTGGGCGGTGCCGCCGCTGCTGTTGACCAGGTCGACCGCGCCGCCCTGGCCCAGGGGCACGACCGCCGAGTGCTGGACGCTCTGCCCCGCCTGGTTCCACAGCACGGTGCCGTGGACCGGCCGGGTGCCCCCGTGCGGCCAGACGGTCAGCGCGCCGTTCGCGGCGGCGGGGCTCTGCACGCGCACCCCGACCAGCACGGCGGTGGCGTCGGCCGGCACGCCGTACGCTCCGGCCAGGGTGAGGCTGTCGGCGCCGCCCGCGGCGAGCGGCTGGTTGCCGGTCTGGCCGACCCCGGCCGAGGTGGAGAGCACCTGCACCGGCGCGACCGGCGTGTACCCGGCCGCGGGACCGCCGCTGACGACCACCCCGCGCACGGCGTGCACGTCGTTCAGCGCGCCGGTGCCGCCGGAGAAGCCGACGTACGCGGCGGACGTCAGCCCGGCGGCGGGGCTGTCGAGTTCGGGCACGCCGTCGACGCTCACCCGCACCCGGCCGCGGGTCACCAGGACGTCGACCTGGTGGGTGCCCTGCCGCAGCGCGGCCGGCACGGTCGCCGACGCCAGGTAGGTGGGCGTCGCGGCGCCCGGCGCCGAGGACGTGAGCGCGACGAAGTTCGCGTGCCCGACGGCCGCGCTGTAGGTGGTGCGCAGCACGACGGAGACGGCGGGCTGCCCGGAGATGCCCACCCCGGAGCCGGTGCCGCCGACCACGCTCGGATCCGCCCTGGCCGGGTCGAGCAGGACGAAGGCGAGCCCGTCTCCCCCGGTGCCGGGACCGAACTGCGCGGTGAACGTCGCCCGCAGACCCTCGGTGCGCAACGGCCTGGTGAAGAAGGCGCTGCCGGCCTGGTAGCCGGCGGCCCCGGTCAGCTGGATGCCGCCGTCACCGGGAAGCGTCGCCGAACCGTTGACCTGCCAGGAGGCCGGCTGCACGTCGCTCACGTCGGCGGTGCCCGTGCCGACTCCGGTGAGCTGCTCGAACATCTCGCCCTGGGCCGTTCCGTCGGCGTTGAGGCCGTCGCCGGTGACCTCGTAGGAGGCGGTCAGCCGACCTGCGCCGCGCGGGGTGAAGGTCACCTGCTGCACCGCGGACTGGTCGGGGCCGATGACCAGGCCCTCGGAGAGCTGCAGCGCGCTGTTGAAGTCGCCGGTCGGCGCCTTGGCCTTGGTCACCGTCACCGGGATGTTGCCGGTGTTCGTGAGCGTGAAGGTCTGCGTGGCGGAGCCGCCGACGGGCACGGTTCCGAAGTCCGTGGTGGCGGCGGAGAGCACCAGGTGGCCCTGTCCGACCACGCCGCTCCCGCTGAGCGGCACCGTCACCGTCCCGCTGGTGCTGGTGACCGAGAATGAGGAGGCGTCGGCCTGACCCGCCGTCGGGACGTAGCCGACGGAGACCACGATCGCGTTCCCCGGTGGCACGGTCGTGCCGACCGCGGGCAGCCCGGCCGCGGTGAACGGCCCGGTGGGGGCGGTGACGGCGCCGACCGTCTCAGAGACGGTTCCGGTGTTGGTGAGCTGGACGTTCATGGTCATGGTGGTGCGGGTCGGCACCTGCCCGAAGTCCAGCGAGGCCGGTGCGGCCCCCAGACCGGGCGCGGTGCCGACGCCGTGCAGCGCGAAGACCAGCTTCTGTCCACCGGACAGCGTGACGGCGACGGTGCCGTTCACGCCGCCTGTGGTGGTCGGCGCGAAGTTCACCGGGATGTCGAGTGTCTGGTTCTGCGCCAGGGCGACCGGTGCGGTCGGCGCGTTCGCCCCGATGCCGAAGGGCGCGGCGGCGCTCCAGCCGGTGACCGTGACCCCACCCGCGGCCGCCGCCGTCAGGTGCAGCGTCCCGCTCGCGGTGGCGCCGACCCCGACCGGCCCGAAGTCCACCGGGCTCGCGGTCAGCGCGGTGTTCGCGGGACTGCCGAAGCCGTAGAGGAACCCGTCCCTGGTGCCGACGTACACGCGGCCGCCGGCCGTCATCGGGGTGGCGAACTTGGCCGCGGTGCCGATCGGCGCGGACCAGAGCAGCGGAAGGAGTCCGGTGCTGTCGGGCGCGGCCGCGTAGGCGCGCAGCGTGCCGTTCGCGCCGGAGGCGTCGGTGGCGGAGACCATCCACAGCACGGCGCTGCCGCTGGTCGTGCCGTCCGAGGTGACCAGCGGCGAGCCGCTGGTGTAGCCGAAGGTGTCCTGGCTCTGGCCGGCCAGGGTGAGCGCGGGCAGGCCGTTCCCCGCCACCCCGACGTGCAGGGCGCGCAGCGGACCGTTGTTGCCGATCAGATAGACGTATCCGCCGTCACCGCCGTAGAAGGCCGGATGCCCCCACAGGCCCTGGTAGGGGCCGGAGACGCCGAGGACCTTGTCCGTGCCTCCGGGGCCCTGGCCCATCCCGCCCAGGTCGTCGCGGTCGAGCAGGAAGAGCCTGCCGTCCTTGCCCTGCTCGACCATCAGGTGCGGGTGGGCCGCGGTGCCGTACCCGTCGGGCAGCGCCATCGGGCCGCCGGAGGAGATGTCCTTGTCGGTCCGGTCCAGGGTGGCGTTGTCGGTCGGGCTGAAGAAGTCTGCCGTGCTCAGGCTGCCGTCCTTGCCGACCGCGAGCCGGACCACGGATTCGGCGAGCGTGCCGGGGTCGATGCCGCCCGCGCCCGCGCTCGGGCTGATGCCGTTGCCGGTGCTGAAGAAGATCCGGCCGGGGCCGTCGGAGACCAGCCCGCCGCCGGCCTGCCAGATGCCCCCGCCACTCGTGCTCGACCCCGCCTCCGAGGCCCACAGGGAGGTGATGCTGTGGGTGGCGGTGCTGACGCCGACGATGTAACCGCGGTAGGGCTGCCGGTCGCAGTGGCCGCCGAAGCCCGCGTACACCGTGCCGTCGAGCAGCAGCAGGCCGGGGCGCTGCTGCTCGTAGAAGGGATCGAAGGTGACCCCCGGCTGGTTGGAGGCGGCGCCCTGGATGGTGACCGGCCAACCCGCCTTCTCGGCACCGGTGCTGGGGTCGACGCCGTGCATCAGCCAGGTCGGGTGCAGGTGGGTGGCGGTGCCGTCGTCCACCTTGGTGGTGAAGTAGAGCGTGCTGCTCGACGGGTCGTACACCGGTGTGGCCGTGGCTCCCAGACTGGGCGTCAGGTCCCCGCAGCTGATCGCGCTCGCAGGGAACGGCGTGCCGTAGTGGGCGCTCCAGGAGACGGTACCGGTGGCCGCGTCCAGGCTGTACAGCGTGTTGTTCTCGGTGACGGCGACGACCTGACGGCCGATCACCAGCGGTTGTGCGTACACCTGCCCGTCGAGCTGGGTCCGGAAGAGCTGCCCGAAGGAAGAGGACTGCACGGCTGCCGGGGAGAGCGTCGGCTCGGACCGGTCCCAGCTGGTGCGCAGGTTGTCGACCCCCGCCGTGGTCTGGTCGGCGCGCGCGGCCGACGCCGTCCCGGCCAGCAGTGTGCCCACCATCGCCACCACGACCGTGGCAGCACCGAGTATCCGCCCCACCGAGGCCCCCCTCGAAAGAACCCGAGAGCGAGAACACAGGCGGCACGGTCACGCCTGGCTTTCGCAGAACGCTCGTGGTTCTAACACCTGTCGCCCGCCCCCGGCACCCCTCGGGCCCCAGCCGTTCCGTGACCGTTATCCGAGCGCGCGGGCGGGCGGGATGGCGGGCGGTTTCCGGGAATGACAAAGCCCCCGCAGTGACCAACGTCACTGCGGGGGCTTTTTGTGCGCGAGGGGGGAGTTGAACCCCCACGCCCTTTCGGGCACTGGAACCTGAATCCAGCGCGTCTGCCTATTCCGCCACCCGCGCATCTGGGTGATGTCTTCGACTCTACCGAAAGTCCCTCGAAGCTTTCAAACCGGTTGTTCCCGGCCTGTTCAGCCCCGCGTTTCCTGCGGTGTCGCCTTCCGACGAGAAGAACAGTAGCACGTCGGAGGGGGTCCCCTCACATCGCGCCGGGGCGGCCCCCGGGCCCGGTCGCGCGCAACCGGGCCCGGCCGAACGAGTGAGACGCGGATGCCCGGTGACTACGCCGGGTACCAGTCCACTGGCATCCTGCTGCGAGCCGGGAGAACCGAGGAACCACACGTCGGTCCCAGGCGTAGATACGATCAGTAAGGCACACAAGCAGCCGCCGCCCTCGCACCAGCGCCGGGTGGGACGACGACACCCGACGGAAGGGGGTGCCCGTGGGAGCCCTGAAGAAGTTCGAGCAGCGGCTGGAGGGCTTTGTCAACGGCGCCTTCGCCAAGGTGTTCAAGTCCGAGGTGCAACCGGTCGAGATCGCCGGCGCGCTGCAGCGCGAGTGCGACAACAACGCCAGCATCTGGAACCGCGACCGCACCGTGGTGCCCAACGACTTCATCGTCGAGCTGAGCCCGCACGACCACGAGCGCCTGAGCCCGTACTCCGGACAGCTGGGCACCGAGCTGGCCGGGATGGTGCGCGAGTACGCCCAGGCGCAGCGGTACTCCTTCATGGGTCCGCTCAAGGTCCAGCTGGAGCGCGCCGAGGACCTGGACACCGGCCTGTACCGGGTCCGCAGCCGGATCGAGGCCGGCCCCGAGCAGCAGGCCCAGCAGCAGATGCAGGCGCAGCAGGGCTACCGCCAGCCGCCCGCGCCCCCCGCCGCGCCGCCCTACGGCGGCCAGCAGGCGCAGGCCTGGCAGCCGCAGCCCGGCCAGGCGCCGCCGATGCCACCCACCGCGCCCGCCTTCCCCGCCGTGGGCAACGGCGACGGCCACAACGTGCACCCGTTCCCCGGCGGCGGCCAGTCCCCCGCCGCGAGCGGCCAGGGCCAGGCCGTGCGCCGCTGGCTGGAGATGAACGGCGAACGCCACCCGCTCGACCGTCCGGTCGTCGTCCTGGGCCGCAGCACCGAGGCGGACGTGCGGGTCGACGACCCGGGAGTCTCCCGGCGGCATGCGGAGATCCGGACCGGAAACCCCTCGATGGTGCTCGACCTCGGGTCCACCAACGGCATCGTGGTCGACGGACAGCACACCGGTCGCGCTACGCTCCGCGACGGCTCACGGATCGTCCTGGGCAGTACCACCATCGTCTACCGGCAAGCCGAAGGGTGACGCGGGGCACATGTCAGAGCTGACCCTCACGGTCATGCGGCTCGGTTTCCTGGCCGTTCTGTGGCTGTTCGTCATCGTCGCGGTCCAGGTGATCAGGTCCGACCTGTTCGGCACCAAGGTCACCCAGCGGGCCGCCACCGCCGCCCGGCGCGGCAATGCCGCGGCCGCGCCGAACACCGGGCGCCAGGCGGTGTCGTCCACCGCGGTCACCGCCCCGCGCCAGCAGCCGCAGCAGCAGGCCGGCCGGCAGCGCCGGGGCGCGCCGACGCACCTGGTGATCACCCAGGGCTCGCTGGCGGGCACCACGGTCGCACTCCAGGGGCAGACCATCACGCTCGGCCGGGCCCACGACTCGACCATCGTGCTGGACGACGACTACGCCTCCTCGCGGCACGCGCGCATCTACCCGGACAACGCCGCGGGCGCCTGGATCGTGGAGGACCTGAACTCCACCAACGGCACGTACCTCGACAGCATGCGGCTGACCAGCCCGACGCCGCTGCAGCCGGGATCCGCGGTCAGGATCGGCCGCACCGTCATCGAGCTGCGGAAGTGACGCTGCGATGATCCGACGCGTGCAGACGCCGGCGCCCCGGCCGGGGGCCGGGCACTTCGGGCCCGACCTGATGCCCGCGCGCGGGGCCGGTGGGTCGTACGATGCAGCAACGCACGCTGCACCGGAGCATCGCGCAGGGGACCGAGGGAAGGGGGCGGACGGCGCATGAGCCTGGTGCTGCGATTCGCCGCCGGTTCGCACAAGGGCATGATCCGCGAGGGCAACGAGGACTCCGGCTACGCCGGTCCGCGTCTGCTCGCCGTCGCGGACGGCATGGGCGGACAGGCCGCCGGCGAGGTCGCCTCCTCCGAGGTCCTCTCCAGCATCGTCGATCTCGACGAGGACGTTCCCGGCACCGACCCGATGGCGGCCCTGCACGACGCGGCCGAGCGGGCCAACGAGCGGCTGCGCGTCCTGGTCGAGGCGGACCCGAGCCTGGAGGGCATGGGCACCACGCTCACCGCGCTCCTCTGGACCGGGCAGCGCGCCGCGCTGATCCACATCGGCGACTCCCGCGCCTACCTGCTGCGCGACGGCGTGCTCACCCAGATCACCACCGACCACACCTGGGTGCAGCGGCTGGTCGACGAGGGCAGGATCACCGAGGAGGAGGCCTCCACCCACCCGCAGCGCTCGCTGATCATGCGCGCGCTGATGGGCACCGGCGAGGTCGAGTCCGACCTGTCGATCCGCGAGGTCCGGGCCGGCGACCGCTACCTGCTCTGTTCC
The DNA here is from genome assembly GCF_000744655.1 of Streptacidiphilus rugosus AM-16. NCBI lineage: Bacteria > Bacillati > Actinomycetota > Actinomycetes > Kitasatosporales > Streptomycetaceae > Streptacidiphilus > Streptacidiphilus rugosus. Next base: position 397,871 of record NZ_JQMJ01000003.1, read on the forward strand.
GACGGCCTCTCCGGCGTGGTCAGCCACCAGACGCTGGAGGAGACGCTCGGCAGCTACTACTCGCCCGAGCAGACCATCGCCGAGCTGATCCAGCTCGCGCTGCGCGGCGGCGGCCCCGACAACATCACCTGCGTGGTCGCCGACGTCCTCGACGTCACCGACCAGGACACCATGGCGGCGCAGTTCACCGACGCCCCCGTCGTCGTCGGCGCGGTCGCCGACGGGCCGCCCACGCTGGCCCACCCCGTCGTCGCCAACACCCCCGCCTCCCGCGCCGCCTCGCTGGGGCGCCGCAAGCCGGACGCGTCGGCGGGCGAGGAGCAGCCCGAGGGCGGCTACCAGGAGTACCAGGAGTTCGAGGGCGGCTTCGACGACGACTACGAGCCGGAGGGCCGCCGCAGCCGGCGCCGCGCCAAGGAGCGCAAGCGCCGCGGCTGGCTGATGCCCACGACGCTGGGCGTCACGGTGCTGGCGCTGCTCGGCGGCGGCTCGTACTTCGGTTACCAGTGGACGCAGTCGCAGTACTTCATCGGCGCCAACGGCGACCACGTCGCCATCTACAAGGGCGTCTCGCAGAGCCTGGCCGGCCTCAAGCTCTCCGCGGTCTACCAGGACGAGCCCGGGGTGCCGCTGAAGTTCCTGCCGGTCTACCAGCAGACCGGCGTCAAGGACACGATGTCGGCGTCGAGCCTGAGCGACGCCCAGCGGCAGATGGACGTCCTGAAGCACCAGTCCGACGTCTGCCGCACGGTGGCGGCGCAGAAGGCGACGCCCGCGCCGTCGACGCCCGCCCCGAGCCCCAGCCCGTCGGCGAGCGGAAAGACCGTCCCGCACCCCAGCGGCTCGGCGAGCCCGAGCGCCACGGCGCACCCCTCGCCCACGGCCTCGTCCGGGCCCACGCTGAGCGCGGCGGACCAGAGCCTGGCCCAGCAGTGCGTGTCCTCCTGACCCGGCCGCCGGCCCGGTCCTGGCGGCCCCGACGGTGACGACCACGGGGAGCCTGACTGCCACGATCACCCCGCAAGGGGCGCCCAACCGTCGCAACACCGAGCTCTCCCTGCTCGTCTTCGCCGTGCTCGTGCCGGTCCTCGCCTACGCGGAGACCGGCATCGCCATGGACGGCCGGCTTCCCGCCGGCATGCTGGGCTACGGCCTGGGCATGGGCGCCTTCGCGCTGCTGGCACACCTCTCGGTGCGCCGCTGGGCCCCGCACGCGGACCCGCTGATGCTGCCGATCGCGGCCCTGCTCAACGGGCTCGGCCTGGTCTTCATCTGGCGGCTGGACAAGGCCGCCCAACTGCACCCGAACTACCCGGCGGCGGAGAACCAGCTGCTCTGGTCCGGACTCGGCATCGCGCTGTTCATCGCCGTGATGGCCCTGGTCGAGGACCACCGGCTGCTGCAGCGCTACACCTACCTCTCCGGCTTCGCCGCGCTGGTCCTGCTGGCGCTGCCCGCGTTCTTCCCGGCCCGCGCGAGCGACCACGGCGCGAAGATCTGGCTGCACCTGGGCGGCTTCTCGATCCAGCCCGGCGAGTTCGTGAAGATCCTGCTGCCGGTCTTCTTCTCCGGCTTCCTCATGGTCAAGCGGGACGCCCTGGCGCTGGCCAGCCGCCGCCTGCTCGGCCTCTACCTGCCGCGCGGCCGCGATCTGGGCCCGATCGTGGTGGTCTGGGCGCTGAGCCTGCTGATCCTGGTCTTCGAGACGGACCTCGGCACCTCGATCCTCTTCTTCGGGATCTTCGTGGTGATGCTCTACGTCGCCACCGAGCGCACCAGCTGGGTGGTGTTCGGACTGCTCATGGCGGGCCTCGGCTTCTGGGCCGTCGCCCTGACCGAGGGACACGTCCAGTCCCGGATCCACGAGTGGCTGCACCCGCTGCCGGCCTCCGGGGGCGGCGTCGGCCAGATCGCTCAGGCGCTGTTCTCCCTCGGCGCCGGCGGCACCGTCGGGACCGGGCTGGGGGAGGGCCACTCCTGGCTGATCGGCTTCGCGGCCAAGAGCGACTTCATCCTCGGCACCATCGGCGAGGAGCTGGGCCTGGCCGGGCTGATGGCGGTGCTGCTGCTCTACGCGCTGCTGGCCGAACGCGGGCTGCGCACGGCGCTGGCTGCGCGCGACCCCTTCGGCAAGCTGCTGGCGGTCGGGCTTGCCGCCGCCTTCACGTTGCAGGTGTTCATCGTCGCCGGCGGAGTGACCGGTACGATCCCGTTGACCGGTATGACCCTGCCGTTCATCGCCCAGGGCGGCTCGTCCGTGATCACCAACTGGGCGCTGGTCGCCATCCTGCTGAAGATCAGCGATGTCGCCCGCAGGCCGCCGCCGGGGACGGCGGTGCAACCGAACGAGGGTCCGTAGCCGTCGTTGTATCGTGCCAGGAGTCCGACCAGGTCCTGGTTGTCCCGCCTGTCCGCCGACCGGAGTGAGCGCCACGTGAACAAGCCGATCCGCAGGGTCTCCGTGTTCTGCCTGCTCCTGGTGCTGGCGCTGATGATCCGCGCCAACTGGGTGCAGGGCGTCGACGCGACCGCGCTGGACGCGAACGTGCACAACCAGCGCACCGTCATCGAGGCCTACAGCTACCCGCGCGGCGACATCATCGTCGGCGGCCAGCCGGTCACCAAGGACCTCCTGGTCAACGGCAACAGGTACAAGTACCGCCGGGCCTACGTGAACGGCCCGATGTACGCACCGGTGACCGGCTTCTCCTCGCAGGCCTACGGCAGCAACCTGCTGGAGAACGTCGAGAACCCGATCCTGGCCGGCACCGACTCGCGGCTCTTCTTCCGCAACACCCTGGACCTGCTCACGGGCAAGCAGAAGCAGGGCGGCAACGTCGTCACCACCATCAACCCGAAGGTCCAGCTGGCGGGCTGGAACGGGCTCCAGGGCAAGAAGGGCGCGGCCGTCGCACTCGACCCGAGCACCGGCCAGATCCTGGGCCTGGTCAGCTTCCCCTCCTACGACCCGACCAGCATCGCCGGCATCACCGACGTGCAGAAGACCTGGGTCGCGCTCAACGACGACAAGAGCCAGCCGATGCTGAACCGGGCGCTGCGGCAGACCTACCCGCCCGGCTCGACCTTCAAGCTGATCACCGCGGCGGCGGCGCTGGAGACCGGACGCGTCACCGACATCGACGCGGGCACCGTCACCCCCGACCCGTACCCGCTGCCGAACACCAAGACCAACCTGAACAACGAGGCGGGCGACACCGGCTGCCTGAACGCCTCGATCAACGAGGCGCTGCGGATCTCCTGCAACACCGTCTTCGGCAAGCTGGGCGCGGAGATCGGCACGGACCGGATGGTCCAGGAGGCGCAGAAGTTCGGCTTCAACAGCTCCAGCCTGACCATCCCGGTCGGCGTCACCGCCAGCAACTACGACACCAAGATGGACCTGGCGCAGACCGCGCTCTCCTCCATCGGCCAGTTCGACACCCGGGCCACCCCGCTGCAGATGGCCATGGTCGCCGGCGCGATCGCCAACGACGGCTCGCTGATGAAGCCGTACCTGGTCGCCCAGGAGCGCTCCGCCAACAACACGGTGATCTCGCAGACCTCCCCGCAGCAGCTGTCCCAGGCCACCACGCCCGACGTGGCGGCCAAGCTGCAGACGATGATGGTCAACGTCGTCCAGAACGGAACCGGAACCACCGCGCAGATCCCCGGCGTCCAGGTGGGTGGCAAGACCGGCACCGCCCAGCACGGTGTGAACAACAGCGACAACCCGTACGCGTGGTTCGTCTCCTGGGCCAAGGCCCCGAACGGCAAGCAGATCGCCGTCGCGGTCGTGGTCGAGTCCAGCAACACGCTGCGCAACGACATCTCCGGCATGATGCTGGCGGCCCCGATCGCGAAGGCGATGATGCAGGCGTACATCGGTCAGTGACCTGCTGCGGACCCGGCGTGACCGATCCCACGTTCGGCGCGTTCGTCCAGCGCAGACGTATTCCAGTCTTGTATCAGGTACGTCGGCGAATCCGCTTTGACTCCCGGGCCCGGTAGCGTATCCGCCAGCAGCGGTCTGTCCGCCTGCGCCACCGACAGCCGGGCAGAGCGAAGAGGGAGAGGGCTCGAACCATGGAAGAACCGCGTCGCCTCGGCGGCCGGTACGAGCTGGGCGGCGTCCTCGGGCGCGGCGGCATGGCCGAGGTCTACATCGGCCACGACACCCGGCTCGGGCGCGCCGTCGCCGTCAAGACGCTGCGGGCCGACATGGCCCGTGACCCGTCTTTCCAGGCCCGGTTCCGGCGCGAGGCCCAGTCGGCCGCGTCGCTGAACCACCCCTCGATCGTGGCGGTCTACGACACGGGCGAGGACTACATCGACGGCATCTCCATCCCGTACATCGTGATGGAGTACGTCGACGGCTCCACCCTGCGTGACCTGCTGCACAGCGGTCGCAGGCTGCTGCCGGAGCGCGCGATGGAGATGACCATCGGCATCCTCCAGGCGCTGGAGTACTCGCACCGCAACGGCATCGTCCACCGCGACATCAAGCCCGCGAACGTCATGCTGACGCGCACGGGCCAGGTCAAGGTGATGGACTTCGGCATCGCGCGCGCCATGGGCGACGCGGGCATGACGATGACGCAGACGGCCGCGGTGATCGGCACCGCCCAGTACCTCTCCCCCGAGCAGGCCAAGGGCGAGCAGGTCGACGCCCGCACCGACCTGTACTCGACCGGCTGCCTGATCTTCGAGCTGCTGACGCTGCGCCCGCCCTTCGTCGGCGACTCGCCGGTCGCGGTGGCGTACCAGCACGTGCGGGAGGAGGCGCAGCCGCCGTCCGCCTACGACCCCGAGGTGCGCCCCGAGTACGACGCGATCGTCATGAAGGCGCTCGCGAAGGACCGCGACTACCGCTACCAGTCCGCCGACGAGATGCGGGCCGACATCGAGCGCGCCCTCGACGGCCTCCCGGTCGCGGCGGCCGCCGCGCCGACGGTCGCCTTCGGCATGGGCGGCTACGGCCAGCAGGCCCCGCAGCAGGACCAGTACGGCCGCACCATGGCCATGCCCCAGCAGGGCGGCGCCGCGGCCCAGCCCGGCGCCACCAGCATCCTGCCGGGCGTCGGCCAGGGCTACGACGCCGGCGGCGACGGCTACGACCCGTCCGGCGGCGGCTACGACGACGGCTACGGCGGTCGCGCCAGCCGCAGGGCCGGGAACGGCGGCGGCGGCCGGAACAAGAACACCTCGGTGATCGTGCTGATCGTCGCGGCGGTCCTGGTGCTGCTCGGCTCGTTCTTCGTGGCGAAGTCCATGTTCGGCGGCACCGCGGACCACGCGCAGAGCGTGCCCTCCTTCAAGGGCCAGGCCTACGCGGACGTGAAGACCCAGGTCACGAACATGGGCAACAACATCCAGCTGGTCAAGGGCCCGCCGGAGCAGTGCGACGCGAACGTGGCCCAGAAGGACCAGGTCTGCGAGCAGTCCCCCGCGGCCGGCACCACGATCCAGCCGGGCGGCACCATCACGGTCCGCCTCAGCAGCGGTCCGCTGACGGACGGCGTGCCGAACATCGCGGGCATGTCGGTCCAGGACGCGACGAACGCGCTGCAGGCCAAGGGCTTCCAGCTCGGTCAGACGACGCAGCAGGCGTCCGACACCGTACAGAGCGGCCAGATCATCAGCTACTCCCCGAGCGGCTCGCAGCCCAAGGGCACCTCGATCAACATCGTGGTCTCCACCGGCCAGGCCCTGGCCAACGTCCCTTCGGGTCTCGAAGGACAGAGCCCGGACGCGGCCTGCCAGCAAATCACGGCGGCCAAGCTGAACTGCAGCCGGCAGAACTCGACGAACTACGACGCCCAGTACCCGGCGGGGACGGTCTCGGCGGTACTGGTCAACAACCAGCCCGCCGACGGACAGCAGGTCAAGGCGGGCACCGTGGTGGTCATCATGATCAACCCGGCCGACCCGAACGCCGGCGGCAACAACAACGGCGGTCAGACCGGGAACCCTACGGGAACCGGCACCCCAGGCATCATCGGGGGCCGGGTAACGGAAACGGCAACGGGAACCCGGGCGGCGGCTGATCACGTCCGCCCGACAGCCTGACGAATCGCACCGAGGACGCCGTCCTCGGTGCGATTCGCTTGTCCGGAGGGGATCATGGACGCCATGGCCACCAGGATGAACGAGACCGAATGGCGCGCCTTCCTCAGCGCCGGCACCCGCACAGGCAAGCTCGCCACCGTCCGCAAGGACGGGCGCCCGCACATCGCGCCGTTCTGGTTCGTGCTGGACGGCGACGACCTGGTCTTCAACACCGGCAAGGAGACCGTCAAGGGCCGCAACCTCGCCCGGGACGGGCGGGTCGCGATCTGCGTCGACGACGACCGTCCGCCGTTCTCCTACGTCATCGTCGAGGGCACCGCCACGATCAGCGAGGACCTGCCGGAGGTTCGCCACTGGGCGGCCAGGATCGGCGGCCGGTACATGGGCGAGGACCGGGCGGAGGCCTTCGGGGAGCGGAACGGCGTACCGGGGGAGCTGCTGGTGCGGGTCCGCATCGAGAAGGTCCTCGCCGAGGGCCGCGTCGCCGACTGACCGGCCACTTGTCGGCGGCGCTGCGGGTTCAGCAGACTGGCGCGGTGAACGTCAGCACCGCGGCGGACTTCATCCGCGCCCGCACCCGGCTCGTCGCCAACCCGTTCGTGCCCGAGGTCCTGCTCCACTGCGCCGACCAGGTCTTCGACCTCTGGTCGGAGACGGAGCGCAGTACCGGCACGACCGACGCCCCGCCGCCGTTCTGGGCCCAAGCCTGGGCGGGAGGGCTGGCCCTGGCCCGCTACGTTCTGGACCACCCGGAGACCGTCGCCGGGCTCCGCGTCCTCGACCTGGCCTCGGGCTCAGGGCTGGTCGCCGTCGCGGCGGCGAAGGCGGGCGCGCGGAGCGTCGCGGTCAGCGAGATCGACCCGCTCGCGCTGGACGCCCTCGCCCTCAACGCGGAGGCCAACGCCGTCAGCCTGGGCCCGAGCCTCGGCGACGTCCTGGACGCCCAACCCCCTTCCGTGGACGTCGTCCTGGTGGGTGACGCGTTCTACGAGCGCACCATGGCCGCCCGCGTCCTCGCCTTCCTCCACCGCGCCCGCTCGGCGGGCGCCACGGCCCTGGTCGGCGACCCGGGCCGAACCTACCTCCCCCGCACGGAGTTCGACGCCCTCGCCTCCTACGCCGTGCCCGTGCAGCGGGAGTTGGAGGACGCTGAGGTCAAGCAGACCGCGGTGTGGCGCCTGGCCGACGTCGGCGGGTGACAGCGGGCGTCAGCCGGTCAGCGCGGCGGGCTGCTTGCCCTCGCTCTTGGGGAGGTCCTCGACCAGGGTGCCCCAGACGGCCATGCGGTAGGTCGAGGTGAACTCGGGGGTGCAGGTCGTCAGGGTGATGTAGCGGCCGGGCTTGGTGAATCCGCTCTGCGGGGGGACCGGCGCGATGACGCTGACGTTGTTCGGGGAGGTCTGCGCGAGCGATCCGGTGACCTGGTAGGTGTACCAGTCGTAGGCCGTCTCCACGACGATCTTGTCGCCGGGCACCAGACGGGGGATGTAGCGGAACGGTTCACCGTGGGTGTTGCGGTGGCCGGCCAGTGCGAAGTTGCCCGAGGCGGCCCACGGGAAGGCCGTCTCCTGGGCGCCGGTGTAGTGGCCGACCAGGCCGTTGTCGAGGACGGACTCCTTGTCCACGCCCTCGGCGATCGGGGTCTTCACGTCCAGCTTGGGGATGTAGATGATCGCGAACTTCGTGCCGACGGGCTCGGACGCCGGATACGGCGGGTGCGCGGTCGATCGGGCGTTGCCGCCCCACTGCTGCTCCAGCGTCGCGGCCTGCCCGTGGGCGTAGTCGTCGGCACGGACGTTGGTCCACCACAGCTGGTAGGCGACGAAGAGGATCATCACCACGCCGAGCGTGATCAGCAGTTCGCCGAAGGCCCGCACCGCCAGGATGCCGGGGCCGTCCTGACTGCGCCGTGCGGCTCTGCGCCGGGCCGCCCGCCCGCCCGCACGCCCGCCCGTGCGGGACGACGGCGCGGGAGTCGGCGGGGGGTCCGGGGGGACGGCCCGCAGCTGGAGGGTCCGGTCGTCCTGCCAGTGGTCGTCCTGCGCCTCGGGTTCCGGGCGCAGCGCGGTCACGCGACCGCCGCCCGGCCGATCACCGGAGCCAGCCCGACGGAGCGGGCGACCGCCTCCGGGTCTCCGCAGCGGACGAGCCAGTTGGCCAGCATCCGGTGGCCGCCCTCGGTGAGCACCGACTCCGGGTGGAACTGGACGCCCTCGACCGGCAGCTCACGGTGGCGCAGGCCCATGATGACGCCGCTCTCCGTCCACGCCGTCACATGCAGCTCGTCGGGCACCGTATCCCGCTCGACGGCCAGCGAGTGGTAGCGCGTCGCCGTCAGCGGCGAGTGCAGGCCGGCGAAGACGCCGCCGTCCTCGTGGCTGACGGGCGAGGTCTTGCCGTGCAGCAGCTCGGGCGCCCGGCCGACCACCGCGCCGTAGGCGACGGCGATGGACTGCAGGCCCAGGCAGACGCCGAAGACCGGCAGGCCGACCGACGCGCAGTGGTGCACCATCTCCACGCAGACCCCGGCTTCCTCCGGCGTGCCGGGACCGGGGGAGAGCAGCACCCCGTCGTAGGCCTCGCGCGTCACCGAGGCGACGTCCACCTCGTCGTTGCGCAGCACCTCGCACTCCGCGCCCAGCTGGTACAGGTACTGGACCAGGTTGAAGACGAAGCTGTCGTAGTTGTCGACGACGAGGATGCGCGCGGTCATCAGGCTGGAACTCCTGGGTTCAGGTTCGCGACCGGGAGGCGGTGCGCGCCGTTGAGCGTGGACGGGGACGGCCCGGGGGAGGGCGAGGTGGAGGAGGAGCCGGCGCCCCCGCCCGTGCCGTTGACCGTCACGTCGCCGAAGGGGAGCAGCGGCTCCACCGCGGGGAAGACGAACTGGAACAGCACGAAGACCACGGCCAGGAAGAGCAGCAGGCACTGCAGGGCGCGCACCGGCACGCTGCCGGGCAGCTTGCGCCACAGAAAGCCGTACATCGAGCGAGCCTCCTCCGCTCCTCCTGTTCGCACCAGATTAACGGGCGCGTCCGTGCCTTCGGACCGCATCGCGTCAAGCCCCGGACAAGCCCGTCGGGGTGCCCGCCGAGACGGGCGAAGTCGAAACGAGACGGCCCCATTCGATCAACCGATGACTGTGTCCCCACGCCGGGTCACAGGTCGTCAGCGTCAGGTAGGAGCCCGGCGACCTGTAGCCGGACTCCGGCGGCACCGGGTCCAGCACCCCGATGTCGGTCGGCAGTGTGCGCAGGGGTGTGCGGTCCAGGACATAGACGTACCAGAAGTGGCCGTCGTCGATGTAGATCCGGTCCCCCGGACGCAGCAGCGGGAAGTCGTTGAAGGGGTTGCCCCACGTCCGGCGGTGGCCGGCGAGCGCGAAGTTGCCGGGCTGGCCCGGCTCCGCGGTACCGGTGTAGTGGCCGATGCCCTTCTGCAGGTCGGTCTCGCCGGTGCCCTCCACGATCGGCTTCTTCCAGCCCCGGCCCAGGCGCGGGATGTAGAGGACCGCGAAGGCCTCACCCGGCGGGTACGCCACCAGCGAGGGGGCGGCGGAGGGCGCGGCCGACGGCGCGGCGGCCGGCGCGGACGGGGTCGGCTGCTGCGGCTGGTCCCACTGCTGCTGGAGCCGGTCCATCTCTCCCGCCATCGCGTTGTCGGCGGAGATGTTCGTCCAGAACAGCAGATAGCAGGTGAGGAGCACGATCAGCGCGCCCGCGGTGATGCACAGCTCGACGAGCGTGCGGCCGATCAGCCGTCCCACCCCGGGCCTCCCCCACCAGCGGGTCACGGTCTGCCGTGACCACCGCGCTACTGCGCCTTGGCGTACTGGAGGTCCACTGTGCCGGAGTAACCGGGAAGAGTCATCGCCTTCGACTGATCCAGTTTCCATCCCAGCCCGTAGGCCGCCACGTACTGCAGGTAGTTCTGGATGTAGCTGTCGCCGTTGAGCGAGGCGACCAGCGCGCTCGGCGTCCCGACGGCCTTGACCACGTAGGGAGGGGAGTAGACCCGACCCTGGAGGATCAGCTGGTTGCCGACGCAGCGCACCGCGCTGGTGGAGATCAGCCGCTGGTCCTGCACCTGGATCCCGCGGGCGCCGCCGCGCCAGAGGGCGTTGACCACGGCCTGCAGGTCCTGCTGGTGGATGACCAGGTCGTCGGGCTGCGGCTGGGGCACGCCGGGGATCTTGGCGGTGGCGTTGGGCGGGGCGTCGTTGAGGGTGACGGTCACGCCGGCCCCGGAGAGCGGGTCCAGGCCGGCGGCCTTCTCCAGCACCGCGAGCCTGGCGGCGTCGGCGGGGTTGTTGGAGTGCTGCTGGGCGAGCTGGTCGACCTGGGCGCGCAGGGCGGCGACGTCCGCGTCGGCCGTGGCGTTCTGCTGGCTGCGCTGCTGTATCAGGTCGGAGAGCCGGAGCAGGGTGTCGTCGTTGCGCAGATCGGTGCCCTGGGCTGTGTGGGCGCTCGTGTAGAAGAGGAAGCCGGCCAGCCCGAAGATCAGGCATGTCAGGACGCGACCGACATATCGCCCCGGTCGACGGACCTCGGGCGTTCCCTCGTTCGGAGAAGTTTCCGCGACTGGCGGAACTTCTTCGGAATCTGCCACGTACCCTTATCTCCTTCCGACTCCGGGAACCACTACGCTAACGGACGCTGGCGTAGTGTGCGGTGCCCGGTATCTCGCTCGGGTGCCTCGCGAAGTTGCCGCACCTGCTGTTGGCCCACAGTCCCCGGGAGCCCTTCTCGTGCCGAAGTCACGCATCCGCAAGAAGTCGGACTACACCCCGCCGACCACGACGACCGCCACGCCTGTGAAGCTGAAGTCCGGCCGCGGTTTCGTCGCGCCGATCATGCTCGGGCTCTTTCTCGCGGGCCTGGTGTGGATCGTCGTCTACTACGTGACCAGCGCCCAGTGGCCGATCAGCGCCATCGGCAACTGGAACATCGTCATCGGCTTCGGGTTCATCGCCGCCGGGTTCGGTGTCTCCACACAGTGGAAGTGACTTGTCCACAGGCTTGTCCACACTGGGGAAAACCCCGACTATCTGTGGATAACTTGAACCGGACGATCGCCCGCCCGCTCCAGGGATCGGGCACAATGCGCAGGTGAACGCGCGTAGCGAAGCTCACATCGAAGAGGCCCGCACAGCTGTGCGGGCCTCTTCGTCGTACTTGTGGAAAACCTCACCCTGCGATCACGCCGTGCTCACGTGATCTGCACCGCCGCGTACAGGCTGACCCCGGCCACCAGAGCCGCCACCAGCACCACCCCGAGCCCCTGCACCGCGTTCCTGCGGTCGGCCGGCGCGTAGGCGTAGCCCGCGGCGATGAGCATGCCCGCGACCAGGCCGCCGATGTGCGCCTGCCAGGCGATGAAGCCGAGGGAGAAGGTCGCGACCAGGTTGACGACAAGCACCGCGATGATCGGCCCGAGCTGGTAGCCGCGATGGCGGTGGATGACGATCACCGCGCCCAGCAGTCCGAAGATCGCTCCGGAGGCGCCCAGCACCATCTTGGCCGGATCGGTCGCCATCACCAGCGCCGAGCCCGCCAGCCCGGAGACCAGGTAGAGGGCGAGGAAGCGCATCCGCCCGAGCACCTTCTCCAGGTACGGGCCCAGCACCCACAGCGACCACATGTTCATCGCGATGTGCAGGATGTTCTGGTGCAGGAAGACCGAGGTGATCATCCGGTACCACTGGTGCCCCAGCACCACCGCGTCGCCCTGCATGATCCAGCGGGCCACGAAGCCGTCGCCGCCGGTGAACGCCAGCAGCCACACCACCAGGTTGGCCGCGATCAGCGCCTTGGTGACCAGCGCGCCGTCGCGCACCACCTGGCCGCCGTACTCGGTGCGCGGCGCGGCGACCCGCGCCGAGGAGCGGCCCTCGTGGAAGCAGTCCAGGCAGTGGAAGCCGACCGCGGCCTCCACCCGGCACTCGGGGCAGACCGGCTTCTCGCAGCGCGAGCAGCGGACGCCCGTCTCGCGCCCCGGGTGCCGATAGCAGTCCGGCAGCATGTTCGCTGGATCCCCCTTCGATCGTGCAGATCCTCGGATGTCACGGACGGCGGATGCCGACAGGGCCCAGTCTCCCTCAGCGGAGGCGGGGCCCTGTACGTCGCGGTGATGAGAATCCGCGCAGCGGATCAGCGGCGGGTGATCTCCACCGACTCGATCACGACATCCTGCGCCGGGCGGTCGTTGCCTCCGGTGGCGACGCCGGCGATGGCGTCGACGACCTTCCTGGAGGCCTCGTCGGCGACCTCGCCGAAGATGGTGTGCTTGCGGTTCAGCCAGGTGGTCGGGGCCACCGTCACGAAGAACTGCGAGCCGTTGGTGCCCGGGCCGGCGTTCGCCATGGCGAGCAGGTACGGGCGGTCGAAGACCAGCTCGGGGTGGATCTCGTCGTTGAACTCGTAGCCCGGGCCGCCGACGCCGACGCCGAGCGGGTCACCGCCCTGGATCATGAAGCCGGGAATGACCCGGTGGAAGATCGTGCCGTCGTAGAGCCGGTCGTTCGTCTTCGCGCCCGTGCCCGGGTGGGTCCACTCGCGGGTGCCCTCCGCCAGCTCCACGAAGTTCGCCACGGTCTTGGGGGCGTGGAAGGGGAGGAGCTTCAGCTCGATGTCCCCGTGGTTGGTGTGGAGAGTGGCGAGCAGTTCCTGAGCCACGATGCGCCTTCCTTGAGTCCTTCGTGGGAGCGGACGCGCGCGTGGGCGCGCGACAGCCGACAGAAGGATCCTCCCACGCCCTGTGCATCGGCTCCCAAAGGAGCAGGATGCGAAGTGAAGGATCCGTTTTTCAGCGCGCCTGGGAGCGTTTCAGGCGGCATGATCTTTCATTGGGTGGATAGGTGACAAACAGGACGCCCGAGGAGGAGGTTTCCGGTGACCCGGATCGACACAGCTCGCGAGGCAGCCAGTCGCACCCGTGAGCAGCTCACGCCCTATGCCGTGAACGCGAAGGACGCCGCGACACAGTACGGCGAGGAGGCCTGGCAGAAGTGGGCTCCCGTCATCGGCTCGAAGGTGGAGCACGCACGCCTGGCGGCCCAGAGCCGGGTCCAGGGCCAGGTGGTCCCCCTGTGGGACCAGGCGCGCGGCAACGTCCCGCCCGCCGTCGACGAGGCCGTGGTCAAGGCGGCCCGGCAGGCGAAGGCGGCCGCACAGCAGGCCAAGGTGGCCGCGGCGGTCGCTGCCGAGCAGGCGCGCAGCGTCGCGCAGGAGAGGGTGCTGCCGGCCACCCAGCTGGCGGCCCACCAGGTCCACGACCGGTCGGCGGCCGCCCTGCCGGTGCTGCGCGGCCAGGTGTCGCTGGCCGAGATCGAGGCGCTGACGGCGGCTCATGCGCGCGCGGCGGCCCGCAAGGGGCGCTGGGCACGGCGCGGATTCACTCTGCTGGCCGTAGGCGCACTGGCCACCGGCGGCCTCGCGGCATGGCGGTGGTACCAGCGGCAGAGTAACCCCGACTGGCTGGTCGAGCCGCCGACCACGCCGATCCCGCTGCGGGAGACCCAGCCGGGCTCCGGCGGCTCCAGCGCCAGCGCGGCCGTGAACGGCTCACTTCCGCTCGACCCCGAGGTCGAGGCCAAGGAGGCGAAGGAAGCCGAGGCCAAGTCGAAGGAGAAGAAGCCGGAGAAGTGAGCGCGATGCGCCCCCGGCAGCACGAAGGGCCCCACCCGCGGACGGGTGGGGCCCTTCGTGTCGATCTGTGGAGCCTAGGGGAGTCGAACCCCTGACATCCGCCATGCAAAGACGGCGCTCTACCAACTGAGCTAAGGCCCCGCGAACTGCCGCGGACAAGCGTACCCGCTCGACACGGCAGCGCAGACCACCTTTACGCACCAAGATCGCTAAATGTCACACGTGAAGCATTTGGCGATCATGCTCGACGCGATCACGCTCGGCGTGACCGTGCTCCGAGCGATCCTGCTCGGTGCGCGTCGCTCGGCTCAGCGCGAGCCGGCCGGGATCGGGTCGGTGGCCTCGGTCCACAGGTCCTGCTCGGCGCGGTCGGCCTGGACCTGGCGGTAGACGAAGTACCCGCCCAGAACGGCCAGAACAACCAGCAGAAGCTTCTTCACCGCGAGACCTCGACTTCCTCGATGACGTCCTTGCCGCGATGCTACACCCCAGCGAGGAGGCCCAAGACCGGCTCAGGCCAACGTAAGAACGCCGTCGCCCCGCCGAGCCCCCGCCCGGCCGCGACCCGGCGGGGCCCTCCCCCGGAGGGGAAAATGCTGATGCCCCGGATGGAGAACCATCCGGGGCATCCACGCTGGTGGGCCTAACAGGACTTGAACCTGTGGCCTCTTCCTTATCAGGGAAGCGCTCTAACCGTCTGAGCTATAGGCCCGCGCTGCGTTGCGTTGAAAGATTAGCGCACCTGCAGCGGTCTGCCCAAATCCGTTCCCTGAGGTCAGCCGATCAGGGCCGGTCAGTCCTCTTCGGCGAGGGTCAGTTCGACGCCTCCGGTCATGCCGGCGGCGGTGTTGTAGATGAACGAACCCAGCGTGCACAGCGCCGTCAGCAGCACCACGTCGATCACCGCGATCAGCAGCGTGAACATGAAGACGTTGCCGAAGGACAGGTACGACTGGAGGTCGAAGCCGCTGGAGGCGTCCGCACCGGTGGTGGCCTGCTTGAGGGTGCCGCCCAGCGAGCTGAAGACGCCGGCCGCGTCCAGGACCATCCACAGCAGCGAGACGCCGACGATGGTCACCACGCCCAGCGCGATGGACAGCAGGAAGCTGACCTTCATCACCGTCCACGGGTCGGTCCGCACCACGCGCAGGCGCGCGCGGCGGGTCCGGCCGGACGGCGGGGCCGCAGGGCTGGGACGGCCCGCTGCGGGCCTGTTGGCGCCGCCGGGGGCGCGGTCGGCCGCCGCGCCGGGCACGGGGGTGCCCCGCGGCGGCGTGGGCTGGCCCTTGGCGTACGTCGTGGGCGTGGAGTAGCCGCCGCCCGAGGTGGCGGGCGCGGTCGCCGGGGCCGCCGGAGTGGCCGCCTCCGCCGCGGCGCGGGCCTGCGCCTGCTCGCCGTTGGGGCCGCCCTGGCGGCGACGGGGGGCCTGCGGGCCGCTGTCAGCCCCGACGGCCGGCATCACCGACGTCGAGCCCGCGTCACGCCCGGCACCGCCGGCACCGCCGTTCGCCGCACCGGCGGCGTTCTGCGCCCGCCCTGCGGCACCAGCCGATCCCGTGGGTCCACTCACCCTGGTCCTCCCGCATTCCCCTCCAGGGCCGGGGAGGCCCTGGTGTGTCGTCACGCCCTCACGCTGCACACGTGATGGTTCAAAGCGCAAGCAGTCAACCTGGACAGAATCCTGACACGGGCCTCGGTGCGATGCACCGGGGCCCGTGGCTCAGTCCTCGTCAGCGCTGGTCAGCACTCACTCGGCGTCGGTGTCGGAGGGCGGCGTGCCCTCCTCCGGCGCGACGGTCCCGATCGAGTCGACCGGCCCGTCCTCGCCTTCCTCCACCTCGTCCTCGGCCGCCGCCTCCGCGTTACGGGCGATGCCGACGACCGCGTCCTTCTTGCCCAGGTTGATCAGTTGGACGCCCATCGTGTCACGCCCGGTTTCACGTACCCCGGAGACCCGCGTACGGATCACCCCGCCGCCGAGGGTGATGGCCAGGATCTCGTCGGCCGCCTCGACGACCAGCGCGCCCACCAGCGAGCCGCGGTCCTCGACGATCTTCGCCGCCTTGATGCCCAGGCCACCACGGCCCTGGACGCGGTACTCGTCCACGCTGGTCCGCTTGGCGTAGCCGCCGTCGGTGGCCGTGAAGACGAACGTACCGGGACGGATCACGCTCAGGGACAGGAGCTCGTCGTCCTCACGGAAACTCATGCCCTTCACACCTGAGGTCGCCCGGCCCATCGGGCGCAGCGCGTCGTCGGTGGCGGTGAAGCGGATCGCCTGCGCCTTCTTCGAGATCAGCAGCAGGTCGTCCTCGGCGGAGACCAGCTCGGCGCCGATCAGCTCGTCGTCCGCGCCGGTGACCTCGTCCTGCCGCAGGTTGATCGCGATCAGGCCGCCGGAACGGGGAGAGTCGTAGTCCTTCAGCGCGGACTTCTTCACCAGACCCGAACGCGTCGCCAGCACCAGGTAGGGCGCCGCCTCGTACGTGCGCACCGCCATCACCTGGGCGATCTGCTCGTCCGGCTGGAAGGCCAGCAGGTTGGCCACGTGCTGGCCGCGGGCGTCACGCCCGGCGTCCGGCAGCTCGTAGCCCTTGGCCCGGTAGACCCGGCCCTTGTTGGTGAAGAAGAGGATCCAGTTGTGCGTGGTGGTCACGAAGAAGTGGTCGACGATGTCGTCCTGCTTCAGCTGCGCACCGCGCACGCCCTTGCCGCCGCGCTTCTGCGAGCGGTAGAGGTCCGAGCGGGTGCGCTTGACGTAGCCGCCGCGGGTGATCGTGACGACGATGTCCTCTTCGGCGATGAGGTCCTCGACGGACATGTCGCCCTCGTAGGGGATCAGCGTCGAACGCCGGTCGTCGCCGTACTTCTCGACGATCGCCGTCAGCTCCTCGGAGATGATCTGACGCTGCTTCGCCGGCGAGTCCAGGATCTCGTTGTACTCGCGGATCTTGGCCATCAGCTCGTCGTACTCGGCCGTGATCTTCTGGCGCTCCAGGGCGGCCAGACGGCGCAGCTGCATCTCCAGGATCGCGTTGGCCTGGATCTCGTCGATCGCCAGCAGCGTCATCAACGCCTGGCGGGCCACGTCGACCGTGTCCGAGCGGCGGATCGTCGCGATGACCTCGTCGATCGCGTCGAGCGCCTTGAGCAGGCCGCGCAGGATGTGCGCGCGCTCCTCGGCCTTGCGCAGCCGGAAGCGGGTGCGGCGGACGATGACGTCGATCTGGTGGTTGACCCAGTGCCGGATGAAGGCGTCGATCGAGAGCGTGCGCGGCACGCCGTCGACCAGGGCCAGCATGTTGGCGCCGAAGTTGGTCTGCAGGTCGGTGTGCTTGTAGAGGTTGTTCAGCACGACCTTGGCGACCGCGTCGCGCTTGAGCACGACCACCAGGCGGGTGCCGGTGCGGGCCGAGGACTCGTCGCGGACGTCGGCGATGCCGCCGATCCGCGCGTCCTTGACCAGGTCGGCGATCTTCAGCGCCAGGTTGTCCGGGTTGACCTGGAACGGCAGCTCGCTGATGACCAGGCACTGGCGGCCGTGGATCTCCTCGACCTCGACCACCGCGCGCATCGCGATCGAGCCGCGGCCGGTGCGGTAGGCGTCCTCGATGCCGCGGCGGCCCACGATCAGCGCGCCGGTCGGGAAGTCCGGGCCCTTGATCCGCTCGAGCAGGGCCTCCAGCAGCTCCTCGTTGGAGGCCTCGGGGTTCTCCAGGTACCAGAGCGCGCCGGAGGCGACCTCACGCAGGTTGTGCGGCGGGATGTTGGTCGCCATGCCGACCGCGATGCCGGTGGAGCCGTTGACCAGCAGGTTGGGGATGCGGGCCGGCAGGACCTGCGGCTCCTGCGAGCGGCCGTCGTAGTTCGGCGAGAAGTTGACGGTCTCCTCGTCGATGTCCCGCATCATCTCCATGGCGAGCGGCATCATGCGGCACTCGGTGTACCGCATGGCGGCGGCCGGGTCGTTGCCCGGGGAGCCGAAGTTGCCGTTGCCGTCCACGAGCGGCATCCGCAGCGACCACGGCTGCGCCAGGCGGACCAGCGCGTCGTAGATCGAGCTGTCGCCGTGCGGGTGGTAGTTGCCCATCACGTCGCCGACGACGCGGGCGCACTTGTAGTAGCCCTTCTCGGGGCGGTAGCCCCCGTCGTACATCGCGTAGAGCACGCGCCGGTGCACCGGCTTCAGGCCGTCGCGGACCTCGGGCAGCGCACGGGAGACGATCACGCTCATCGCGTAGTCGAGGTACGAGCGCTGCATCTCCGTCTCGAGCTCGACCGGCTCGATCCTGGTGTCCAGCTGACCGGGCAGCCCGGTCACGTCGGGGTTTTCCTCCGGCTGCGCGCCTTCGGGGCGGTTGTCGTCGACCACGGGTGGTCAGTTTCCTTTCGCTGGCGGTACTGCCGGACCTCTTAGACGTCGAGGAAACGGACGTCCTTGGCGTTGCGCTGGATGAAGGAGCGGCGGGCCTCGACGTCCTCGCCCATGAGGATCGAGAACAGGTCGTCGGCGCGGGCTGCGTCCTCCAGGGTGACCTGGGAGAGCAGGCGCACGTCGCGGTCCATGGTGGTGACCCGCAGCTCCTCGGCGTTCATCTCGCCCAGACCCTTGAAGCGCTGGATCGCGTCGTCCTTGGGCAGCTTGCGGCCGCCCTGGCGCCCGGCCTCCAGCGTGGCCTCCTTCTCGCGCTCGGTGTAGACGTACTCGACGTCGTCGCGACCCCACTTGATCTTGTACAGCGGCGGGCGGGCCAGGTAGACGTGGCCTCCCTCGATCAGCGGCCGCATGAAGCGGAAGAGCAGGGTGAGCAGCAGCGTGGAGATGTGCTGGCCGTCGACGTCGGCGTCCGCCATCAGGATGATCTTGTGATAGCGGAGCTTCTGCAGGTCGAAGTCGTCGTGCACGCCGGTGCCGAAGGCCGAGATCAGCGCCTGGACCTCGGTGTTCTGCAGCACCTTGTCGATGCGGGCCTTCTCGACGTTGAGGATCTTGCCTCGGATCGGCAGGATCGCCTGCACCCGCGGGTCACGGCCCTGCTTGGCCGAGCCGCCGGCGGAGTCACCCTCGACGATGAAGATCTCGCACTCGGTCGGGTCCTTGGACTGGCAGTCCGAGAGCTTGCCCGGCAGCGAGGCCGACTCCAGCAGCCCCTTGCGCCGCGTCAGGTCCCGCACCTTGCGGGCGGCGACGCGGGCCGTGGCGGCGGTGATCGCCTTGCGGATGATGTCCGCGGCCTCGTTCGGGTTGCGGTCCAGCCAGTCGTTGAAGTGCTCGTGCACGACTTTCTGCACGAAGGTCTTCGCCTCGGTGTTGCCGAGCTTCGTCTTGGTCTGGCCCTCGAACTGCGGCTCGCCCAGCTTGACGCTGATGATCGCGGTCAGACCCTCGCGGATGTCCTCGCCGGTGAGGTTGTCGTCCTTCTCGCGCAGCAGCTTCTTGTCCCGCGCGTAGCGGTTGACCAGGCCGGTCAGCGCCGCACGGAAGCCCTCCTCGTGCGTACCGCCCTCGTGGGTGTGGATGGTGTTCGCGAAGGAGTACACGCCCTCGTTGTACGAGGTGTTCCACTGCATGGCGATCTCGACGGAGATCTTCTTGTCCTTGTCCTCCGCCTCGAAGTCGATGACGGTGGGGTGGATCACCTCGCCCTTGCGGGAGTTGAGGTACTTCACGAAGTCGGAGATGCCGCCCTCGTAGTGGTACCGCACCGCGTTCGGCTTGCCGTCGTCGTCGGTGTGGTCCGGACGCTCGTCGGTCAGCGAGATCGCCAGGCCCTTGTTCAGGAAGGCCATCTCCTGGAAACGCCGCGAGAGCGTGTCGAAGGAGTAGTCGGTGGTCTCGAAGATCTCCGGGTCGGCCCAGAAGGTGACCGTGGTGCCCGTCTCCGAGGTCTCCTCGTGCTGGGCCAGCGGGGCCACGGGGACGCCGCTCTTGTACTCCTGCGTCCAGCGGTGGCCGTCGGTCCGCACCTCGACCGCCAGGCGGGTCGACAGCGCGTTCACCACGGAGACGCCGACGCCGTGCAGACCGCCGGAGACGGCGTACCCGCCACCGCCGAACTTGCCGCCCGCGTGCAGCACGGTGAGCACGACCTCGACGGCCGGCTTCCCGGTGGTCTTCTCCACGCCGACCGGGATGCCACGGCCGTTGTCGACCACGCGCACCGCGCCGTCGGGGAGGATCGTCACCTCGATCGAGTCGGCGTGCCCGGCCATGGCCTCGTCGACGGAGTTGTCCACGATCTCCTGCACCAGGTGGTGCAGACCCCGCTCGCCGGTCGAGCCGATGTACATGCCCGGACGCTTGCGGACGGCCTCGAGCCCCTCGAGCACCTGGATGGCACTGGCGTCGTACGACTTCTCGCCGTCGCCGCTCACGCCGTTCTCGTCGGGAGACTGGTTGGGGTTGCCGGACTCGGCCACGAAACGCCCTCTCTGGCACAACGCGGGCCGCTTCCCAACCCAGTGGGCAGGCTGGAGGCGGCCACGGCGTTCGACTCAATACCGCAAGCGGCAGTGTTTGAGTTCCAGTCTACCGGTACGACTGACATAGATGGGGCTTTGCCGCCCTCTGAACGGCCCGTGCCGGACGTCAACCACGCCCCGACATGTCCCCACACCCGGCCGGGGGGCCTACGCCGCTCTGGAGCCCGTTTCTCGGCTCCGCCGCCTACGGCGCGTCACACCCCCTCCTGTGTGCGTCAGCCCCAGGTGTCCCCGGGCCCCTTGCTGCCCGGCGCCCGCAGCCGCCCCCGGTACCGGGCCGGCCCCGCCGACGGGCCCTGGACCTTGATGAACCGGACCGTGCCGTCCCCCAGACCGGTGTTCAGTGTCTTGAGCAACTGCGGTGCCATCAGGCGGAGTTGGGTGGCCCAGGCAGTGGAGGAACAGCGCACGGTGAGCACCCGCTCGTCCTCGTCGAAGGTCTCCGGCTCGCAGTGCGCGGCGATGTCCTTCCCCACGATCTCCGGCCACCGACCCATCACCCCGCCGACGGCCGCAGGCGCCTCCCACCCCCGCTCGGCCAGCAGGCGGCTGATCGCCGACCCCAACGGCTGCGGATCCCGCCCGTCCGCCCGCGCGCCCGACCTCAGCCCGGTCCGGCGGGCCTGCTTCTTCTGACTGGCGGCCTCACCGCGGGCACGGGCCTGCTCCTTGGCCGCACGAAGCGCGACGCGGGCGAGGTCCACACCGCTGAGCTCGGGAGTCTCCTCCGCCATGTCGCGTCTCGCCTTCCCCGGGGGGCACCTCCCGGCCGAAGGCTGGGGGACTGTGGACAAAGAAACAAGAGTACGCGGCAGCCCCCTCAGGGGCGCGAGGAACTGTGCGACGAGCCACCCACGCAGGTCGAGCCCGGAACGCGCAGGGCCATCCGCTCGTCAGTGGTTGCTCGCGCAGTTCCTCGTGCCCCTGGACAGTGCAACTACAGCTTGGTGACTTCGCCGTTCAGGACGGAGAAGCGGGTGCCGCTCAGCGCATCAGGGACGTCCTCAGGGACCGCCGCCGTGACCAGGACCTGCTCGCCGGTGACCACCCGCTCGGCAAGCCGCTCGCGCCGCCGCGCGTCCAGCTCCGCGAAGACGTCGTCCAGGATCAGCACCGGCTCGCCGCCGTCCTCCCGCAACAGGTCGTAGGAGGCCAGCCGCAGCGCCAGCGCGTACGACCAGCACTCGCCGTGCGAGGCGTACCCCTTCGCCGGCAGCTCGCCCAGCCGGAGGCCGAGCTCGTCCCGGTGCGGGCCCACCAGCGTCAGCCCCCGCTCCAGCTCCTGCTTCCGCGCGGCCCCCAACGCCGCCAGCATGGCCGCGTGCAGCGCCTCACGGCCGCCGCCCAGCGGAACGCCCTCGCCCATCGACGAGCGGTACTCCAGCAGCGTCGGCCCGCCGCCGGGCGCCAGCTCCTCGTACGCCCGCGCCACCAGCGGCTGCAGGGCCGCCACCAGATCCAGCCGCTGCGCCAGCAGCTCCGCGCCGGCCCGCGCCAGGTGGTCGTCCCACACGTCCAGCGTCGACAGCTCCACCCGGCCGGACGAGCGCCGCGCCATCGCCGCCGTCTTGAGCAGCGCGTTCCGCTGCTTCAGCACCCGCTCGTAGTCCTGCCGCACCCCGGCCAGCCGCGGCGCCCGCAGCGTCAGCAGCTCGTCAAGGAAGCGGCGGCGCTCGCCGGGATCGCCCTTGACCAGGGCCAGGTCCTCCGGGGCGAACAACACCGTGCGCAGCAGGCCCAGCACGTCGCGCGGCCGGACGTTGTCGCTGCGGTTGATCCGGGCGCGGTTGGCCCGGCCGGGGTTCAGCTCCAGCTCGATCAGCGTCTGCCGCTCGTCGCGGACCACCATGCCGCGCACGATCGCCCGCTGCGCGCCCGCGCGCACCAGCGGGGCGTCGCCCGCGACGCGGTGGCTGCCGAGGGTCGCCAGATAGCCGACCGCCTCGACCAGGTTCGTCTTGCCCTGGCCGTTGGGACCGGTGAACGCGGTGACGCCCGGGTCGAGCGGAACCTCGACCCGGGCGTAACAGCGGAAGTCGGCCAGCGAGAGATGCGCGACGTGCACAGCTTCCTTCGCAGGTTGTGGATAACTCTGTTGGAACAGTAACGACTTGAGCTGCGTGGGCTACTTGCTCTCGACCGCGTGGCCGCCGAACTCGTTGCGGAGCGCGGCGATCATCTTCATCTGCGGGGAGTCGTCCTGACGCGAGGCGAACCGCGCGAAGAGCGAGGCGGTGATCGCGGGCAGCGGCACCGCGTGGTCGATCGCGGCCTCCACCGTCCAGCGGCCCTCGCCCGAGTCCGCGGCGTAGCCCTTCAGCTTGCCCAGGTGCTCGTCCTTGTCGAGGGCGTCCACGGCCAGGTCCAGCAGCCAGGAGCGGATGACCGTGCCCTCCTTCCAGGAGCGGAAGATCTCGCGGACGTCGGTGACGCTGTCCACGGCCTCCAGCAGCTCCCAGCCCTCGGCGTAGGCCTGCATCATGGCGTACTCGATGCCGTTGTGGACCATCTTCGCGAAGTGGCCGGCGCCGACCTTGCCCGCGTGGACCGAGCCGAAGTCGCCCTCGGGCTTGAGCGCGTCGAAGATCGGCTTGACCTTCGCGACGTCCTCGACGGAGCCGCCGTACATCAGGGCGTAGCCGTTCTGCAGGCCCCAGACGCCGCCGGAGACGCCGCAGTCGACGAAGCCGATGCCCTTCTGCGCGAGGTCGGCCGCGTGCTTCTCGTCGTCGGTCCAACGCGAGTTGCCGCCGTCGACGACGATGTCGCCCGGCTCCAGCAGCTCGGCCAGCTCGTCCACGGTGGACTGGGTCGGACCGCCGGCGGGGACCATGACCCACACCACGCGCGGCGCGGCCAGCGAGCCGACCAGCTCCTTCAGGCTCGTGACGTCGGACAGGGCGGGGTCGCGGTCGTAGCCGACAACGGTGTGGCCCGCGCGGCGGATGCGCTCGCGCATGTTGCCGCCCATCTTGCCGAGACCGATGAGTCCGAGCTGCATGACTAGTCCTTTGTTCCGTGGTGACTGTCCGCGGCCCCGTTGCCGCCAAAGATTGAGCCTAGCTCCGAGAGCCGTTCGCACCACCTCAGGGGCGCGAGGAACTGCGCGACAAGCCACCCGAGTGGCCAGTCCCCGAACAGGCAGTCCTCGCGCCTCCGACGGTGCTGTCAGCCCGAGAGGCGGACCGGCATGATCAGGTACTTGTACGCCTCGTCCGCCTCGGACTCCTGCGAGGCCTTGCCGCTGAGCAGCGCGGGCTTCGTCGCCGTGGTGAAGCTGAGCTGCGCCACCGGGGAGTCGATGGCCGAGAGGCCGTCCAGCAGGTAGGCCGGGTTGAAGGCGATCGAGATGTCGTCGCCCTCCAGGTCGGCGTCCAGCCGCTCGGACGCCTGCGCGTCGTCGCCGGAGCCGGCCTCCAGGGTCAGCACGCCCTGCTCGAAGCTGAGCCGCACCGGGGTGTTCCGCTCGGCGACCAGGGAGACGCGCTTGACGGCGTCCACAAAGCTCTGGGTGCCCACTGTGCCGACCGCGGAGAACTCCGTCGGGAAGAGCGCCCGGAACTTCGGGAACTCGCCCTCCAGGAGGCGCGTGGTCGTCCGGCGCCCGGCGCCCTCGAAGCCGATCAGGCCCTCGCCCTTGCCGCTGCCGGCGAGCGCGATGGAGACGTTGTCGCCCGCGCTCAGCGACTTCGCCGTGTCCAGGAGGGTCTTCGCGGGCACCAGGGCCACGGCCGACAGGCCGGGCTGCTCCGGCTTCCACAGCAGGTCGCGGACGGCGAAGCGGTAGCGGTCGGTGGCGGCCAGGGTAACCCGGTCGTCCTCGATCTCGACCCGGACGCCGGTGAGCACCGGGAGCGTGTCGTCGCGACCGGCGGCGACGGCGACCTGGGCGACCGCGGCGGCGAAGGCGTCGCCGGGGATCGTGCCCGAGACCGTCGGCATCACCGGCAGCGCGGGGTACTCGTCCACAGGAAGCGTGGGGAGTGTGAATCGCGAGCTGCCGCAGACGACGAGCACCCGCACGCCGTCGGTGGAGATCTCCACAGGCCTGTTGGGAAGCGAGCGCGAGATGTCGGCCAGCAGGCGACCGGAGACCAGGACGGTGC
The DNA here is from genome assembly GCF_000744655.1 of Streptacidiphilus rugosus AM-16. Classification (NCBI taxonomy): domain Bacteria; kingdom Bacillati; phylum Actinomycetota; class Actinomycetes; order Kitasatosporales; family Streptomycetaceae; genus Streptacidiphilus; species Streptacidiphilus rugosus. The sequence continues at coordinate 422,172 of NZ_JQMJ01000003.1, forward strand.
CCGCCTCCTCCACGTCCGCCTCCGCCTCGACCCGCGCGGAGACCTCGTAGTCGAATCCGGACAGGCTCAGCTTGCCGGTGTCGTCCTGGCTCTCGGCCGTCAGCAGCAGCCCGGCGAGGACCGGCACCGGGGGCCTGGCAGGGAGACTGCGCGCGGCCCAGGCCACGGCCTCCGCGAGGACGTCACGCTCGACCCGGAACTTCACCGGTAACCGCCTCCTGATGTGGGTAGGACGCTTCTGCGCCCTGGTTGCCGAGGAACAGTCTGACGCATACCACGGACACCTGAGGCAGATGGGCCGAAGTGGGATCGAACGCGTGTCGGGTCAGGCGTTCTCCACAGATCTGGCCCCCACCTCCTTTTGGATCAAGACCGAGCTATCTATGGTGGGTAGTAGTAGTAGGCCTTGTGGAAACCGTGGATAACCCCATTCCGCCCTGGTCGGAGCCGCTTTTCTGTCCACACCGGCTGGGGACGGCCGCGGTGGAAAAACTACGCGCTCTGTGGATTCAGCACCCCCTGTGCACAGGGAAGTTGGGTTGTCCCCAGGTTGTCCACCGCTCCGTCCCCAGCTTTTCCCCCGGTTACCCACAGCCCCTGTGGCAACATCACGGAACCCATTTCCCTCGTCCCGGTGAAATGCCTCGTGATGTTGCCGTTCTGTGGACGTCCGTGTGGAGAACCCGGCCATTCCTGGGGATAACCGCCCCGACCCTGGGGACAGCGCGTGGATAACTCGGGCGGGCGGTTGACGCGGCTTCAGTTCTCCACAGCCTGTGGACGACCGCTTCCCACAAGTCCACAGGGGGTTGAGCTGGGACGATCCTCCCAGAGCCGGCCGTCCTGTGGACCGATTCTGGATAACTCCCTTCTCCCCAGGGTGTGGACGGAGCAAAGTCCCCATGGCTGTGGGCGACGCCGTCCGCGGGACCGGGGAAACGACGATGGGGCGCCCCGGAGGGCGCCCCATCGCACGGCAGCGGTCCGCTCGCGGACCCGCCGCGTCAGCTCTTGATGCGGTTGGTGAGCTCGGTCACCTGGTTGTAGATGGCCCGGCGCTCGGCCATCATCGTGCGGATCTTCCGGTCCGCGTGCATGACCGTGGTGTGGTCGCGGCCGCCGAAGGCCGCGCCGATCTTCGGCAGCGAGAGGTCGGTGAGCTCGCGGCACAGGTACATGGCGATCTGCCGCGCCGTCACCAGCACCCGGCTGCGCGACGAGCCGCAGAGGTCGTCCACGCCGAGCCCGAAGTACGCCGCGGTCTGCTGCATGATGACGCCGACCGTGATCTCCGGACCGTCCTCCTCGCCGCCCGGGATCAGGTCCTTGAGCACGACCTCGGCCAACTGCAGGTCCACCGGCGCCCGGTTGAGGCTGGCGAAGGCGGTGACCCGGATCAGCGCGCCCTCCAACTCACGGATGTTCCGCGAGATCCGGGAGGCGATGAACTCCAGCACCTCGGCGGGGGCGTTCAGTTGCTCCTGGATCGCCTTCTTGCGAAGGATCGCGATGCGGGTCTCCAGCTCGGGCGGCTGGACGTCGGTGGTCAGCCCCCACTCGAAGCGGTTGCGGAGCCGGTCCTCCAGGGTGACCAGCTGGCGGGGCGGCCGGTCGGAGGAGATCACGATCTGCTTGTTGGCGTTGTGCAGGGTGTTGAAGGTGTGGAAGAACTCCTCCTGCGTCGACTCCTTGTTCTGGAGGAACTGGATGTCGTCGACGAGCAGGATGTCCATGTCGCGGTAGCGCTGCCGGAAGCCGTCGCCCTTGTCGTCGCGGATCGAGTTGATGAACTCGTTGGTGAACTCCTCGGAGCTCACGTAGCGGACGCGGGTCCCCGGGTAGAGGCTGCGGGCGTAGTGGCCGATGGCGTGCAGCAGGTGCGTCTTGCCGAGGCCCGACTCCCCGTAGATGAACAGGGGGTTGTAGGCCTTGGCGGGGCTCTCGGCGACGGCGACCGCGGCCGCGTGGGCGAAGCGGTTGCTGGAGCCGATGACGAAGGTGTCGAAGAGGTACTTCGGGTTCAGCCGCGCGGCCGGCTCGTCCTTGCCCGGCAGCGCCGGGGAGCTGCCGCTGGAGCCGGTCCCCGGGCGCGGCAGCGGCGGGGAAGCCGGCTGGGCCGTGGGGACGGCCGGGAGCATGCCGCGCTCCGGCTCGCGCTCGTCACGTTCGGCCTGGCCGCGGTCGGCCGGGTAGCCGGACTGGGGCGGCTGGGTCTGCGACGGCGAGGAGGAGAGGTCGGGCGGCGCCGGCAGGTGCCGCTGCGGCGGCTCGTGCTGCTGGGTGGGCGGCTGCGGCGGGAGCTGGACCGGCAGCTGCGGCACGGCCCACTCGTCCTGGTACGCCGCCTGCTGCTCCTGGTACTTGGGCTCCGGGTACGTCGCCTCTTGGTAGTTCTGCTCCTGGTACGGCTGCTGCTCGGCGTACGGGGCCGGCTGCTGCTCCTGGTACGGGGAGGGGTCGCCGTAGTGGCGCTCCGCCTGGTAGTGCGGCTGCTGGGGGCCGAACGGCGGGGTCTGCTGCGGGTAGCCGTAGGAGTGCGGCGGCGGGGTCGGCTGCTGCGGGGCCTGCGGCTGGTAGACGGCGGGCGGCTGCGGCACGGGGCCGGGCTCGGGGGCCATCAGGCCGGCGTTGGCGTCGACGACGACCGCGATCAGGATCGAGCGCCGGAACTCCTGGCCGAGCAGCTCGGTGATCTGCTGCACCAGGCGGCCCTCGAGCACGCTCTTGCCGTACTCGTTGGGCGTGGCCAGCAGGGCGGTGTTGTGCATCATCCCCATGGGATGCGTCTGCTGCAGCCAGTGCTTGTCCTTGGCCCCGACCTCCGGATCGCTTGCCAGTCGCTCGACGACTCGCGCCCAGGCGGAAGCGAGATCGTTGGTTGTGTCAGCCACTGGTGCACGCCTTCGCTGGCTTGGTCGGGGCAGGAGATCCTTGGAGAGTCTGTCAACGGTAGGCGGCAGGCGTGCCCCGGTTCAAGTTGTTGTCCACAGGCTGTGGGCGACGTGTCGCGGCTGGTCCGTGGGCGGAAGGTCCGGGCAGGTCCGGGCCGGTTTGACCCGTGGACCCCGTTCCGCGTACCGTAACGAGGTCGAGTTGTCGATGGCCGCTGCCGCATGCCCGCGGAGTCTCCGCAGCCGAGGCGCGCAGCTACGGGCGTCGTGGATCACCGTACAGAACGGGTTATGGGGATCGCGCGGACGCACGGTGACGGCCAACCGATGTATCGCCGCCCCTTCGATTGACCCTGGAGTTACCCCGTGAGCAAGCGCACTTTCCAGCCGAACAACCGCCGTCGCGCGAAGACCCACGGCTTCCGCCTGCGGATGCGTACGCGTGCCGGTCGTGCGATCCTCGCGGCTCGCCGCGAAAAGGGCCGCGCCCGTCTTTCCGCCTGATAACCGCCTGATCACCAAGGTCGTGCTGTCGTGCTGCCCTCCGAGTATCGGCTGAGGCGGCGCGAGGACTTCGCGACCGCGGTACGGCGGGGCCGCAGAGCCGGCCGCCCGCTGCTCGTCGTGCATCTCTCTCCGGCCGGTTCCACCGGTCCGGAGGGGGGCGCGGCGACGGAGCCTGCAAACCCGCATGGCGCCGGGGGGAACTTTCTCCCGGCGCGTGCGGGTTTTGTTGTCAGCAAGGCTGTGGGGGTGGCCGTGGTCCGCAATCGCGTCAAGCGACGACTTCGTCACCTCATGGCCGAGCGTATGGGCGACCTGCCCGCAGGTAGCCTGATAGTGGTACGCGCGCTTCCCTCGGCCGCCGAGGCGGAGTACGCGGACCTGGCACGCGATCTGGACTCCGCGTTGCGCAAACTCAAGCCCTCATCGCCGACGGGAGCAGGGCCGTGACGTACCTGCCGTGGCTGGTGGTCGGGCTGGTCGCCCTCTTCGCAGGGAAATACCTGTTGCTGGGGCTGATCAAGCTCTACCAGTGGACCATCAGTCCGCTGCTGGGCCCGGTGTGCCGCTACCACCCGTCCTGTTCCCGTTACGGGTTCGAGGCGATCAAGGTGCACGGCGCGCTGAAAGGCACCGCCCTGACCGCCTGGCGCATCCTCCGGTGCAATCCGTGGAGCGCCGGCGGCTTCGACTACGTCCCGGAACGAAAGCACCCGGTCTGGTACCGGCGGCTTCGGAAGCCGGTTCCCCCGACCACTGCCCAAGGAGTCTGACCCGTGGGGTTCCTCGATACCATTCTCAAACCCCTGTACTACGGCGTCTCCTGGGTCGTGGTGCAGTTCCACACCGTGTTCGGGGCGATCTTCGGCAAGGACTCCGGCGCGGCCTGGGGCCTGTCCATCGTCATGCTGACGGTGCTGGTGCGAGCGGCGATGATTCCGCTGTTCGTCAAGCAGATCAAGTCCATGCGGACCATGCAGGCGCTCCAGCCGAAGATGAAGCTGATCCAGGAGCGCTACAAGAACGACCGCCAGAAGCAGTCCGAAGAGATGATGAAGCTCTACAAGGAGGCGGGTACCAACCCGGCTGCGAGCTGTCTTCCTCTTCTGGTGCAGTCCCCGTTCTTCATGTCGCTGTACGGCGTGCTGAAGAACGTCTCTCAGGACAAGGCCGTCGGTGTGATCACCGGCACGCTGTTGACCAGCGCCAACGCCGCCGTGATCTTCGGTGCGCCGATCTCCGCGACGTTCGTCGGGTCCAGTGAGACCAGTGTGAAGGTCGTCACGGCGATCTTCATCCTGACGATGTGCTTCACGCAGTTCCTCACCACGCGCCAGCTCATGACGAAGAACGTCGACCTCACGGTCAAGACGCCGTACATGCAGCAGCAGAAGATGATGATGTACGTCCTCCCCGTCATCTACATCTTCTTCGGTATCAACATGCCGGTCGGTGTCCTGATCTACATGGTCACCTCCAACGCGTGGACGCTCGGTCAGCAGCTGGTCATCATCCGTCGCAACCCGACCCCGGGCTCCGTCGCCTGGAAGGAGCGCCAGGCGCGTCTGAAGGCCGCTGGCAAGCTGAACGCGGACGGGACCGAGATCAAGACCTCGGTGGCCTCCCTGGTCAAGGGCGGCACCGCCGCTCCCGAGGACGCCGAGCCCGAGCAGGTCGCGGTGCGGGTCCAGCCGAAGCGGCAGACCAAGGCCAAGCGCGCCTCCGGTGGCGGTGGCGGCGGTGGCGGCGGTCAGCAGTCCGGTGGCGGTGGGGGCGGTACCAAGACCGCGCCGGCCCGCGGCCGGGCCACCGGGGGTGCCACTCGCACCCAGGGCACCGGCGGCCAGTCCTCGAACAAGAAGAAGTCCTGAACCTCATCTCCCACCCCCTACTGATCATCGAAGGAGTCGATCCGTGACGGACGGCACCGTGGCCCCCGCCGAGGGCGCCTCGTCCAAGAGCGAGCTGCTGGCCAATCTGGAGCAGGAGGGGGAGATCGCCGCCGACTACCTGGAGGCTCTCCTCGACATCGCCGACCTGGACGGCGACATCGACATGGACGTCGAGGGCGATCGTGCCTCCGTCTCGATCGTCGGTGAGGGGCCGGGCGCCGCGCGTACGCTTCAGCGCCTGGTCGGCCAGGACGGCGAGGTGCTGGAGGCCCTGCAGGAGCTGACCCGTCTGGCGGTGCACCGGGAGACCGGAGAGCGCAGCCGGTTGATGCTGGACATTGCGGGGTTCCGGGCGGCCAAGCGTGCGGAGCTGACCGCGCTGGGCGAGCAGGCGGCCAAGGACGTGAAGGAGAACGGCGAGCCGGTCCGGCTGCGGCCGATGACCCCGTTCGAGCGGAAGGTCGTCCACGACGCCGTGGCCGCGGCGGGTCTGCGCAGCGAGTCGGAGGGCGAGGAGCCCCAGCGTCGCGTGGTCGTGCTCCCGGCCTGATCGGTCCTCCGGCCGATCGGTACGTCTGAAGAGTGGTAGCGGGATTCGTCCGGCCCCGTTCGCAGTTCTGCTGCGGGCGGGGCCGTCGTGAGTAGAGGAGTGGTGCGGCGTGGTGGAGGCCCAGCCCGAGGAGTTCGACACCGACCTCGGGGAGACCCCGGCGGTCGCTGCGGAGATCTTCGGCGAGCGACTGGAGCTGGCCGAGCGTTACGCCGCCCTGCTCGCGGACGCGGGTGTCCGGCGCGGCCTGATCGGTCCACGTGAGGTGCCGCGGCTGTGGGAGCGGCACATCCTCAACTGCGCGGTGCTGGGTGAGGCGCTGCCGGACAAGCGGTCACTCTCGCTCTGCGACGTCGGCTCGGGGGCGGGCCTTCCCGGCATCCCGGTGGCGCTGGCCCGGCCCGACGTGGAGATCACCCTGCTGGAGCCGCTGCTGCGCCGCACGACTTTCCTGGAGGAGGTCGTCCGGGAGCTGAGCCTGGCCAACGTCACCGTGGTGCGCGGTCGTGCGGAGGAGATGGTCGGCAAGGTCCAGGTCGACGTGGTGACCGCGCGTGCGGTGGCGCCGCTGGACCGGCTGGCCGGCTGGGGGCTGCCGCTGCTGCGCCCGTACGGGCAGATGCTCGCGCTCAAGGGCGAGTCGGCCGAGCAGGAGGTGGCCGAGCACAAGGCCGCCCTGCAGAAGCTGGGCGCGGAGACGTGGTCGGTCGAGGTGATCGGCGCGGAGGTGGTCTCCACGCCGACGCACGTGGTGCGGGTCCAGGTGGGCGAGAGCCCCGGCGGTGTGCGGGCGGCCGCGCGCCGTGCGAAGGCGGCGAAGGCCGCCCGTGGCGGGGCTCGGCGCCGGCGGTAGCGGCGGAAGGATTTCATGATCGGCAAATGCTTCACGTGAAGCACTTTGCGATCATGGAGCCCGATCAAGATCCATAACTGTTTCACGTGAAGCATTTAGTGATCTTGGTCGCGCTCCAATGGGTTGGGAGTGACGGAGTGTCGAACCGTCAGATTTGACGTAAAACGGGCATCGTGTTGCTCGTGAAACGTCGCTCCCTGCTCTCCGGCATCCTCAGCCGAAGCCGCGAGGCCGCCAACCGCACCCGTCCTGCCCGTCCTTCGAGTGAAGATCTCGCACCCAGGGGGCCGGAACGTCCCCAACTTCCCCCCAGGCCCCGTGAGCTGCGCGATGATTCTCACGACAGCCCGGAGCGCGAGGGGGGCGGACCCATGTCTGCACAGCACCTGTCAGCACAGCAGCACCTGTCGACGCAGCATCCTGCCGCCGTGGAACCAGTGCCGGGCCCCAGGACGCAATCTCCGTTCGACGACCCTGATCGCAGTGTCCATCCGGCACCGTCGCATGAAACACTGACGGACATGCAGGACTCCGACACTCCGCCGCTCGCGGACGACACTCCCATCGCGCGCGCCGCGCAGGCCGCTGTCTCCGCGATGACGCGGGTCGGCGAGCCGCTGCCGCGCCCCGCCCAGACCAGGGTGATGGTGGTCGCCAACCAGAAGGGCGGGGTGGGCAAGACCACGACCACGGTCAATCTGGCCGCGTCGCTGGCTCTGCACGGCGCGCGGGTCCTGGTCATCGACCTCGACCCGCAGGGCAACGCCTCCACCGCGTTGGGCATCGACCACCACGCCGAGGTGCCCTCGATCTACGACGTCCTGGTGGAGGGAAAGCCGCTCGCGGACGTCGTCCAGCCGGTCGTGGACGTCGAGGGGCTCTTCTGCTGCCCGGCGACCATCGATCTGGCCGGCGCGGAAATCGAGCTGGTCTCGCTGGTGGCCCGGGAGAGCAGGCTGCAGCGGGCCATCGCCGCATACGAGCAGCCGCTCGACTACATCCTGATCGACTGCCCGCCCTCGCTGGGTCTGCTGACGGTCAACGCGATGGTGGCCGGCCGCGAGGTGCTGATCCCGATCCAGTGCGAGTACTACGCGCTGGAGGGCCTCGGCCAGCTGCTGCGGAACGTGGACCTGGTCCGAGCCCACCTCAACCCGGATCTGCACGTCTCCACCATCCTGCTCACCATGTACGATGCGCGCACCCGGCTTGCCTCCCAGGTGGCCGACGAGGTGCGTGGTCACTTCAGCTCCGAGGTGCTGCGGACCAGCATTCCCCGGTCGGTGCGTGTCTCCGAGGCCCCCAGCTACGGGCAGACGGTGCTCACGTACGACCCGGGTTCCAGCGGTGCGCTCTCCTACCTGGAGGCCGCCAAGGAGATCGCGCTTCGCGGCGCGGAGGCGGATGCCGCAGCCGCCGAGGTGGCCTATGCGGCAGGGGCGTCCGGGGTCTATCCCCAGCAGCCCCGCATGATCGACCAGCACAGCACGATGGAGGGGAACCGGTGAGTGAGCGTCGTAGGGGTCTTGGCCGTGGCCTGGGAGCACTGATCCCGGCCGCAGCTTCACCGGTCGGTGCCCCGACCGCCCCCGGGACCCCTTCTCCCGCGGCCGCGCCGGTGCTCGGGTCCGAGCGCGGGATCGCCGCGGTGAAGATCGCCGGACTGAACGGCGCGGGCTCGTCGGCGTCGGTTCCGGTCAGCACCATGGAGCGCGAGCCGGAGTCGGTCGACACCGTGCGGCCGGAGGAGGACCCGAGCGGGCTGCGGCCGGTCGAGGGCGCCTGGTTCGCCGAGCTTCCGCTGGAATCGATCACACCCAACCCGCGCCAGCCGCGTGAGGTGTTCGACCCGGAGGCGCTCAACGAGCTCGTCATCTCCATCAAGGAGGTGGGCCTGCTCCAGCCGATCGTGGTGCGCCAGGTCGGCTCCGAGCGCTACGAGCTGATCATGGGCGAGCGCCGTTGGCGCGCGAGCCGTGAGGCCGGCCTGGACGTCATCCCGGCCATCGTCCGCTCCACGGACGACGAGAAGCTGCTCCTGGACGCGCTGCTGGAGAACCTGCACCGCGCCCAGCTCAACCCGCTGGAAGAGGCGGCCGCCTACGAGCAGCTGATGTTCGACTTCTCCTGCTCGCAGGGTGAGCTCGCGGACCGCATCGGCCGCTCCCGCGCCCACGTGAACAACACGCTTCGGCTGCTGAAGCTGTCGCCGTTCATCCAGCGCCGGGTCGCGGCCGGGGAGTTCGCCGGGGGTCACGCCCGCGTGCTGCTGACGGTCGAGGACGAGGAGCTGCGGGAGAAGCTCGCGGCGCGCATCTCGCCGGAGGGCCTCTCGGTCCGTGGCCTGGAGGAGATCGTCGCGGTCATCGGCTTCGACGAGAACCCCGCCTCCCGCAAGCCTCCGGCGGCCCCGCGGGCCGGGCGTCGGATCTCCCCGGCCTTCGCCAGCCTGGCCAACCGGCTCTCGGACCGCTTCGACACCCGGGTGAAGGTCGAGCTCGGCAAGAACCGAGGCAAGATCGTGGTGGAGTTCGCCTCGGTCGACGACCTCGACCGCATCCTCGGCTCCTTCGCCCCGGGCGAGGGAGCGATGCTCCGCCAGGGGCTGGAGGGCGATGGCGGCCACGCCGAGGCCATCGAGGAAGACCAGGACTGACCTGCACTCAGCTCCCCCGAGGGACCAAGATCACGAAATGCTTCACGTGAAGCACTTTGAGATCTTGGTCCCTTCGTCTTGAGCGGGCTTGGAGCGTGAGGGCTTCTGCATGCGAGCGGGCGTGGCTAGGCTGCGCCCCGAGGAGGCAGCCATGGAGAGGCAGCACCGGAGTACGGAACGCACGTCACAGGTCGCGCTGATCGCCCTGGGGTTGGGCGTCGGCGGTGCGGCCGGATTCCTCGGCGGACTGGTGCGTGATCGCGCTGCCGTCTCGGGCCGGGTGCGCCTATCGTGGATGCATGGGACGCAGGCTGGTACCGCTCACTCTCGACTCGCTCGCCGATCTCCCACTGCCCTGTCGGTCCTGTGTCTTCTGGGAGCTGGATCCGGTCAGTGGTGAGGCTGCCGTCAAGGACGGCCAGGCCGAGCTGGAGAAGGAATCCTGGATCTCCGCCGTGCTGCTGGAGTGGGGTTCCTGCGGACGGATCGCCTATGTCGACGACGTCCCGGCGGGCTTCGTGCTCTATGCACCCCCCGCCTATGTGCCGCGATCGCTCGCCTTTCCGACGAGCCCGATCGCGCCGGACGCCGTGCAGCTGATGACGGCTCGGGTACTGCCGGGCTATCAGGGGCAGGGCATCGGGCGGACCTTGGTGCAGACAGTCGCCAAGGATCTGGTGCGGCGCGGCTTCAAGGCGATCGAGGCCTTCGGTGACTCCCGCTGGGAGGAACCCAGCTGTGTACTGCCGACGGATCACCTGCTGGCGGTCGGCTTCAAGACGGTGCGACCGCATCCCCGCCATCCGCGCCTGCGGTTGGAGGTGCGCTCGGCGATCTCCTGGAAGGGCGAGATGGAGGTGGCCCTGGAGCGGCTCCTCGGGGCGGTCCAGAAGGAGCCCTCGCTCCGGCCGCTCTGAGCCGTCCCGTGCTCGTCCACGGATGCCGGTGCCCTCTGCCGCTCAAGATCTTCAACTGCTTCACGTGAAGCACTTTGCGATCATGAAAGCAGTCCAAGATCACGAAATGCTTCACGTGAAGCAGTTGAAGATCTTGGTCAGGCGAAGGCCGCCGGAAGGTGCAGCACGCCGGTGGGTGCGTCGTCCTCCGGGGGAAGGTAGACCCGCTGGACGGCCACGGCGATCGCCTCGACCGCCTGGGCACGCACCTCGGCCGAGCGCAGCCGCTCCGCGTCCGAGGCATTGGTGAGGTAGCCGAGCTCCAGGCGGACGCAGGGCATCTTCGTGGAGCGCAGCAGCGTCCAGGTGCGGGCATGGCTGCGGAGGTCGCCGAGGCCGCAGCGGGCCACCAGCTCCCGCTGGGCCAGCCCGGCGAACTGCTTGCCGGTGTGGGACCAGCGCCCGCGGCTCTCGTCGCCGTAGTAGTAGCTGGCGACCCCGCCGATGCCGGGGTTGGTGTGGCCCTCCAGATGGAGCGAGATCATGAGGTCCGCACCGGTCTGGTTGGCGAAGCGGGCACGCTCGGTCTCGTCGGGGGCGGTGTCCGCGGTGCGGGTCAGATAGGTGCGCACGCCCAGCGCGGTCAGGCGTCCCTCCAGCCGGCTGGTGATGTCCCAGACGATGGCCGCCTCGTCGGCCTCGTGCGCCTGGATGCCCGGATCGGTGCCGCCGTGGCCCGGGTCGATCACGATGACTTTGCCGTTCAGCGCGGGCCCGGAGTGGCGCAGCATCTCGGTCTCCCGCATCACGTGCGGCGCGCCGCCGACGACGGTCCGGGAGAGACGTTCGAGGACCACGTAGGTGGTCGGCCCGAGTGTGCCGTCCGGGTGCAGACCCATGTTGCGTTGGAACTCGCCGACCGCCTGGGCGGTGGCCGGGCCGTAGATCCCGTCGACGCGGCCGGGGGTGAAGCCCATGTCGAGCAGCCGCTGCTGGAGATGGGCGACGTCGTCGCCGACCTGCATGCTGCTGGGGGTGTAGCTGAGCACGCGATCGCCGAGCCGCCAGCGGGCCTCGTTGAGGTGACGGTAGGTCTCGGGGCCGACGATGCCGTCGGTGGTGAGCCCACGCTGCTGCTGGAAGTGGCGGACCGCCGCGTCCACGGCCGTGTCGAAGAGGGCCTCGGCCGAGGGGATGTGACGGCCCTGGCGGACCGGCGGCGCCTCCGGCAGCAGGCCGAGCAGGCCGAGCTTGAACCGGATCTCGGCAACGGCGGGACCGCTGTCCCCGAGCTTCCAGTGGTACGCGTGAGAAAGGCGCTGCTGGGACATAGCCAAGATCGTACGCCGCAGCCCCCATGTTTCACGTGAAACATGGGGGCTGCGGTGGTGAAGATCCTTTGCGAGTGGGTACCCGCGCAGGCCCTACTGTCCCAGGAACTCGGCCAGGTCACGCAGAAGGGCGCTCTTCGGCTTGGCGCCGACGATGGTCTTCACGACCTCGCCGTTCTGGTAGACGTTCATCGTCGGGATCGACAGGACGCCGTACTTCGCCGGGGTCTCCGGGTTCTGGTCGATGTCGATCTTGGCGATGGTGAGCTGGTCCGCGTACTCGGTCGCGAGCTCCTCCAGGATCGGGGCGACCTGGCGGCACGGGCCGCACCAGGTGGCCCAGAAGTCGACCAGGACGGGCTTCTCGCTCTTGAGGACCTCGGCGTCGAAGGTCGCGTCGGTGACGGTGATGGTGGCGCCGGCCACGGGGGTCTCCTCGGGTTTGCAGGTGCAGGTCGTGTGGTGGTGCGGGGCCCGCTGTCGGGCAGGCGGGCGGCCGTTGGGCCGGTGGGTCAGACCGCGGCGGGCTGCTGCTCGGCCTCGGCATGGGCCAGGGCGGCGAGGTAGCGCTCGGCGTCCAGGGCCGCGGCACAGCCGGTGCCGGCCGCGGTGATCGCCTGACGGTAGGTGTGGTCGACGACGTCGCCCGCGCCGAAGACGCCGGAGACGTTGGTGCGGGTGGACGGCGCGTCCACGCGCAGGTAGCCCTCGTCGTCCAGCTCCAGCTGGCCCTTGAAGAGCTCCGTGCGCGGGTCGTGGCCGACCGCGATGAACAGACCGGTGACGGCCAGCTCACGGGTCTCGCCGGTCTCGGTGTCGTTCAGGGTCACCGAGCTGAGCTTGCCGCCCTCGCTGTGGAGCTCCGCGACCTCGCTGTTCCAGGCGAAGGAGATCTTCGGGTCGTTGAAGGCCCGCTCCTGCATGGTCTTGCTGGCGCGCAGCTCGCCGCGGCGGTGCACAACGGTGACGGACTTGGCGAAGCGCGACAGGAAGGTCGCCTCCTCCATGGCCGTGTCGCCGCCGCCGACGACGGCGATGTCCTGGTCGCGGAAGAAGAAGCCGTCACAGGTAGCGCACCAGGAGACGCCGCGTCCGGAGAGCTCGTCCTCGTGCTCCAGACCGAGCTTGCGGTGCTGCGAGCCGGTGGTGACGATGACGGCCTTGGCGCGGTGGACCGTTCCCTCGGAGTCGGTGACCGTCTTGATGTCGCCGCTGAGGTCGACCGCGATCACGTCGTCCGGGATCAGCTCGGCGCCGAAGCGCTCGGCCTGGCTCCGCATGTTGTCCATGAGCTCCGGGCCCATGACGCCGTCGCGGAAGCCGGGGAAGTTCTCGACCTCGGTGGTGTTCATCAGGGCGCCGCCGGAGGAGACGGAGCCCTCGAAGACCAGGGGCTTCAGCGAGGCACGTGCGGTGTAGAGAGCGGCCGTGTAGCCGGCCGGGCCTGAACCGATGATGATCACGTTACGGACGTCGCTCACTGAATCTCCTGAATGCTTCGCACCGGGGCTGAACACTTCAACCTTTGGGCTGCCGGGTTCCACCCCCGTCAACGGTTCCCAAGTGTCTCGCATTCCCGGCGCTTCACGCGCGCGGCACCGACTGCTGGAGCAGAACGACCGGAGAAGTGCAGGAGTCCTGGACGAGATACACGTCCCAGCGGTGCGCCGGATCGTCCTTGTCGGGGTAGAGCAGAGCGAAGACCTCGACACCGAGATAGCGCCCGACCCCCTGGAGCTCGGGGGGCGTGGACTGCTTCGTGGCGTTCAGGACGCAGGCGGGGGCCGTCGGTTCCGGCGCGGAGGACAGCCTGCCCGCGTCAGGATGCGTCGTCCGGCCCGAGGCCGACGGCGCCGAGGAGGCGAAGGGCGCTGCGGAACCGTTGGCAGCGGTGGCGCCGGGCCCCCCGGCCGAGTTCATCCGCAGGGTGTGGTCGCGCGCCAGCTGCTGGATCTGACCGCTCAGGCCGGCCTGGGTGAACTCGTAGCCGGGCGCCGGGGAGGCGGCGGGGTGAACCGGCCCGGAGACGCTGCCCGCGGCGCTGCTGCTGGCGCCGCCGTCGATGTCGCCGCCACTGGAGACGGCGAGGCCGATGCCCCCGGCGGCCGCGAAGATCGCCAGTGTGGTCAGGGCCCGGCGCAGCCGTGTCCGGCCGCGCGAGCGGCCCGCCGGACGGTTGTCCGCCGGACGGCGACTGGACTTCTGCAGGCCTGCCGCGCTGCCGACCGCGTCGTCGTCCGCTGCCACGTCCGTCGCGTCCGTCGCCGTCACCGCGGGCGCCGGTGCCAGGTTGGCCGCTTCGGCTTCTGCTGCCTCGGCACCACCGGCTTCGGCACCCCCGGCGTCGGCACCCCCGGCTTCGGCAGTCTCCGCAGCGGCGGGGCGGGCGGCCTCGGCGGCCAGGACGGCGTCGAGGCGTGCGGCGACGTCCTCGGGCATCGGGCCGGGATCGGGTTCGGCGCCGAGCAGCTCGCGGAGCTCGACCAGGGCGTCGTGGACCTCGCGGCACTCCGGGCAGTCGCCCAGGTGCGCGGTCAGCTCGGCGCTCTCTTCCGCGGAGAGCAGGCCCTCGATGTGATCGGAGATGAGCTCGGCCTCGGGGTGGGCCGGGTGCACGGTGGACTCGCTCATGCCTTCAGCTCACCTCCTGCTGCCTGGGTCGCGGTCGCTCCTGCCGATGGGACGTGTCTCCCGGCAGGTGGGTTCCCCTGGTCCCTCGCGTGTCCTCGGGAGTCGCCGGGGTCGGGGTTCCGCCGTTCAAGATCGCTAACTGTTTCACGTGAAGCATTTAGCGATCTTGGTCCGTCGGCGCCGCGCAGATGGCTCAGATGGGACAGCAACTTCGCTCTCGCCCGTGCGCAACGGCTCTTCACCGTGCCGACCGGAACGCCGAGCACCTCGGCCGCCTCCGCGACGGGATAGCCCTGCATGTCGACCAGGACCAGCGCGGCCCGCTGTTCCTGCGGCAGCGTCGACAGCGCCTCCGACAGCTCGCGGCGCAGCTCGCCGCGCTCGACGGAGACGTCCGCGCCCTCGTCGTGGCCGGCCGCCTTCTCCAGTGCGCTCTCGTCCTCGACCAGGCGGACCCGGCGGGTCGCGGCGCGCCGGGCGCGGTCCAGGCAGGCGTTGACGACGATCCGGTGCAGCCAGGTGGTGACCGCCGAGCGGCCCTGGAAGGTGTGGGCGGAGCGGAAGGCCGAGATCATCGCGTCCTGGACGGCGTCCGCGGCCTCCTCCCGGTCGCCGAGGGTGCGCACGGCGACGGCCCAGAGCCGGTCCCGGTGGCGGCGGACCAGCTCGCCGAAGGCGTCGGGATCGCCCTCCAGATGGCGACGCAGCAACTCCGCGTCCTCGACCGGCTCGGTCACCCTGCCCTCCACCCCCTCGGCGTCATCGGGACGTCCGTACGAAAGTCGGGGTCAAGCCTGCCATCCCGGAGGTGTCCGCGTCAGCCCGCTGTCTCGATCAGTGGCTGTGACGAAGAGCCCAGGCAACGGGCGGCGGACCGGCCCCGACCGGTCCGCCGGGGCCCGGCCCGCTGTCAGCCGAAGACCTGGATCTCGGAGATGCCGCCCCGGAAGTGCCCGGCCTCCGTGGGGTCCGGCGGCAGCGAGGTGACGTGGACCAGGATGTAGCGGGTCTTCACCGGGGTGGCCAGCACACCGCTGTCCAGCGCGGTGCCGGAGAGCAGTCCGCTGTTGCTGATGCGCTGGCTGAAGCCGCCCAGGTCCGCCGGAGGGGTGGCGCCGGAGGCGTCGCCGGGCGCGGCCAGGATCTCCATGGTCTGCCCCGACGTCGGGATGGTGACCTTGACCTCGGAGACGCTCTGGACGCTGCCCAGGTCGACCAGGATGCCGCTGCCGTCCTTGCGAGGGGGCAGGTTTCCGAAGTTGGCGTAGCCCTGGTAGCTGGAGGTGGTCCAGGCGGTGGTCGGGTTGCCGTCCGCGGCCAGGCTCGCCTGGTTGCCCGCTATCGCCTCCGCCAGCGGGGAGAACTCCGTCGCCCCGGCGATCGTCAGCCGCTTGAGCGCGGGATGGCTCGCGCCGCCGTCGCCCGGGTGGTGGCCCGTGGTGCCCTGGTCGAGCTGGGTGTTGCCGGTGCTGGGGTTGGTCGGGGACATCAGCGCCTCGGCGGTGCCCCAGCTGCCCAGTCCGATGGCGCCCAGCACGACCAGGGAGACGACCCACTTGAGTGCCTTGCCGGAGCGTCCCGGCAGGGCCGGTGGCAGCGGCCGGGCGGCAGTGGCGGTCGGTCCACCGGGACCGCCGTGCGCGCCGCCGTGCGGGCCGGAGGCGGCCCCGGCCGACGCGGCGGGCTGCTGTCCGGCCGGACGGTGGGTCGGGTAGCTGGGCAGGACCAGGGGCTCGGGAGCCGGCTGGCGGACCTTCGGCAGCGCCGCGACGGCCTTGGCCAGGTCCTGCGGTGTGGTGATCGGTTCCAGCTTGCCGCCCGGCTCCGCGCAGAGGGTGCGCGCGGTGAGGTCGGACAGGCCACGGTTCACACCGGCCCTGACCCGCTCGGCCGGAACGGTGCCGAGGCTGCGCGGCAGGCCCTGCAGCCCGTACCGGTCCTCCGGGTAGGGCCAGCGGTGCGTGAGGGCGGCGAAGAGCAGGGTGCCGATCGCGCGGGTGTCCTGGAGCGCGGCGTCGGCGCTGTCCTCGGGGTCGAGTCCGCGCAGCGCCGCGTTCACGGCGATGCCGTCGATCCGGTACTGGCCGCTGTCCGTGCGCAGCACGGAGGCGGGCGTGAGCCGCAGATGGGCCAGGCCGCGCCGGTGGGCGGCGGCCAGCGCGTCGGCCAGCTGACGCACCAACTGGTAGGCGTCGTAAGCCTCCAGCGGCTCCTCGAGGAGCAGCTTGTCGAGGCCGGTCGCGTCGGGCAGCCACTCGCGGACGATGTAGACGATCCCGCCGTCCTCGACCGCGTCCAGCACCTGCACGAAGCGCGGATCGCCCAGGAGGGCGGCCTGGCGGGCGGCGGCGAGCGTCGCCTTGGCCCGCGGATGACCGGCGGAGAGCAGGTGGACGCCGACGGCTCGGCGAAGCTTCTCGTCCGTGGCGCGCCAGGAACTGAACACGCCCGCCTGGGTGATGCACTCCTCCAGCCGGTAGCGGGAGGCGATCCGGTCGCCGCTGTGGCGCTCGGGGGCGGAGGGCAGCGGGGCGGCCGCCCCTGGCGCGGCGGTCTTGTCGGCGGTCTCTTCCGGGGTCGCCGCGGCGGCGGGCGCGGTGGCGTCGCTCCCGTCGGCGGGCTCGGGCTCGGAATCTGCGGCGGCCTCCGACGCGGGGGCATCGGCCGCTTCTTCTTCTTCGGCCGGCTTGTCGTCGGTCGGCTCCACCGGGGTCGACGCGCCGGCCGGCTTCTGTTCGCGCGGCTTCTCGTCGGTCGGCTCTTCGGCCTCGCCCTCCGCCGCTTCGGCCGCCGACGCCCCTGCCGTCGGGTCCGCCGACGCCTCTGCCGCGGTGTCGCGTCGCGCTTCAGCGCGCTTCCCGAACACGGCAGTTGGTTCGTCGTCAGGAGGGGTGTCCGCGGCGGCCAGTTCGGCCGCCAGCGCTGCGGCGGACAGTGGCGCGGTCGACTCCGCCGCCCTGTCCGTCGGCTTCTCGTCCGCCCGAGGGCCGCCCGTGGTCGTCCCCACGGCCGTCTCGCTGCGCTCTGCCACCGTTGTCCTGCCTCCCCAAACCGCACTGCCATCGATCATGTTCCGAGCCCACGATCAATTGTGCCAACTCGCTCCCCCAGGTACGACCGTCGGAGGGGCACCTTGGTTGCTCTGGTGAGCCGAATCGTGCGGTAGGTCCTCAGCGTCCGATTTTCGCGCGAACCATGCCGAGAAGCGAGTTGAGCTCCTCGATGCGCATCCGCTGCGCGATCACGACGAAGAGGGCCAGCTGGGCCAGCCCGCCCACCGCGACGGCGGCGATGCCGCCGACACGGCCGTGGCCCGCCACGTCCAGCACCGCGAAGCAGAGACCCGCGCCGACCAGGGCCGGCACGATGCTCGCGCCGACGAGCTTCGTGTAGGTCTGCTTGATCCGCTGACCGTCGAGGTCGCCGATCCGGCGGCGCAGTCGCGGCACCGCCACCATCAGGCCCACCACGTAGGCGAGGCCGTAGACGAAGGCCATGCCGGTGACCGCCCACTTCGAGGGGAGCAGGCCGTAGCAGATGACCGAGAGGAGCGCCTGGCTGACGGCGACCCAGACCGTGTTGTAGAAGGGCGTCCGGGTGTCCTCGTACGCGTAGAAGCCGCGCAGCAGCACGTACTGCGCGGAGTACGGGATCAGCCCGAGCGCGAAGGCGGAGACCATGTAGCCGATCGACACGTTGTTGTAGATCAGCGCGCCGATGGCAGGACCGAGAGCGAGGAAGGCGAAGGACGCCGGGACGATCGCCACGGCGGAGGTGCGCAGACCGTAGGAGAGGTCGTCGCGCACCGCCGTGCCGTCCTCGTCGGCCGCGGCCCGCGAGATGCGCGGCAGCACCGCGCTCATGATCGAGACGGTGATGACGGCCTGCGGCAGCTGCCAGATCAGCAGGGCGTTCTGGTAGGCGGCCAGACCCTTGCCGCTGTCGCCCGACGCGACACCGGCGGCGGTGGCGAGCTGGGTGACGACCAGGAAGCCGACCTGGTTGGCGAGCACGAAGAGGAAGGTCCACTTGGCGAGCTTGGCCGCGTGCCCGAGCCCGTGGCCGCGCCAGTCGAAGCGCGGCCGGAAGCGCAGGCCCGCGCGGCGCAGGTAGGGCAGCATCGCCAGCGACTGCACGACCAGGCCGAGCAGCGTGCCGATGCCGAGCAGCCGGATGCCCGCCGCGGGGATCGCCATGTGGCCCGGCTCGCCCATGTGGGTGCTGGTCCACGGTCCGTAGACCCAGATGAACATCGAGAAGGTGAAGATGATGACGATGTTGTTGAGGACCGGGGTCCACATCATCGGGCCGAACTTGCCGCGCGCGTTCAGGATCTGGCCCATCACCACGTGCAGACCCATGAAGAAGATCGTCGGCAGGCAGTAGCGGGCCAGGGCGACGGTCGCGTCCGCCGACTCGGGGGTCGACATCGCGGTGTTGGAGACCATCCGCACCAGCAGCGGGGCGGCCACCACGGTCACCAGGACCACGAGTCCGAGGCCGACGACGACCAGGGTCAGGAGTCTGTTGGCGTAGGCCTCGCCCTCGTCCTCGTCGTTCTTCATGCTGCGGACCAGCTGCGGCACGAACACCGCGTTCAGGGCTCCGCCGCCGACGAGGATGTAGAGCATGGTGGGCAGCGTGTTGGCCACGCTGTAGTTGTCGCCCAGCGTCGCGACGCCGATCGCGGCCGCGATGATCATCGTGCGCAGGAAGCCGGTGCCGCGCGAGACGAGGGTGCCCGCCGCCATGATCGCGCTGGAGTTGAGGATGCTCGCGACCTTGCCCTTGGGCGCGGCCGCCTCGGTCGCGGCCGAGGCGTCGGCCGAACCCGCGCCGGCCGGGTCCTCGCCGGAGCGCTGCGGCAGATCGGCCGGGACCAGCAGCGGGATGGTGCTGGTGGCCTCGGCCACCGAGTCGCCGCCGGCCTCGCCGTAGAGGCTGGGTCCGCTGTCGCGGAAGAGGAAGTCGTAGGCCGCGTCCTGCTCGTGCTGCTGCCGCGCCTGGGCCTGCTCGCGCGCCTGCTGGCGCCGTCCGGCCCCGCTGATCAGCTCGTCGACGCCGACGTACGGCTGCTCCTCGCCGCCCGGCTGCTCCGGCCAGGGGCTGTGCCCCGACTGCTGCGGCGGAAGCGGCTGGCCCTGCGGAGGCTGAGGGTGCTGAGGAGGCTGGGGGTGCTGCTGCGGGTCGTGGTAGGCCTGGCTGAAGCCCTGGGGCTGGTGTGGCTGCTGGTACGGCTGCTGCGGGTGTGGCTGCTGGTACGGCGCGTACTGCGGCTGCGGGGCGTCCACGGCCGGGCCCGTGTGGGACTGGGCCTCGAAGGGCCGGGCGTCGAAGCTCTGCTGGTCGTACGGCTGCGCCTGCCCGTAGGGGTCCGTCGCGTAGGGATCGTGCGCATAGGTCTGATCCAGGTACGGATCAGGCGCATGCCCGTCGCTGCCCTGCGGGGTCCTGCCGTCGCGCGGCGCGCTCATGCGTCTCTCTCCGGATCGATGCGTTCCAGTGCCCGTAGCGGGATGCCAGGTTCCAGATTCCAGGTGCCAGGTGCCTACCCTCTCACCTCTCGGACGCCCTACGGCGTCTCACGGCTCCTGGATTTCGGGGTTCGCGGCTTCCAGCGCCGCATTCTTCTTCCGCTTCCAGTACAGCCGCAGCCCGGCCAGCACGACCAGCAACCCGCCGCTCGCGATGACGGTGATCACCCCGGTGGAGACCGACGTGACGTTGACGTTGAACGGCAGCTCGGCGATCGGCTTGGTGGGGTCCTGGGTGCTGTACAGCGTGGCCATCATCGGGACGGTCCCGTTCGCCGTCGTGGTGACCTTGAACTTGAACGTGCTCTTGGTCCGCCCGCCCGCGATGGTGACGTCGTAGTCGACCGAGTCGACCTGCAGACGCTTCGGGCTGGAGCTGTACAGCGAGAGCCGCAGCTTGCTCACGGTCTGCTGGAGGTCGTTCTCGACCGAGACCGCGACCTGAGCCGAGGAGTTGTTGCCCGGCACGACCACGTCGGTCGCCTTGGGGATGATGGTGACCGCGTTCTGCAGCAGCCTCATGAAGTTGTCGGCCGACTGACTGTAGGTGTCGGCGGCGGACCGCTCTCCGCGCCAGCCCGTGGAGACCGAGCGGACCATCGCCG
The DNA here is from genome assembly GCF_000744655.1 of Streptacidiphilus rugosus AM-16. Classification (NCBI taxonomy): domain Bacteria; kingdom Bacillati; phylum Actinomycetota; class Actinomycetes; order Kitasatosporales; family Streptomycetaceae; genus Streptacidiphilus; species Streptacidiphilus rugosus. The sequence goes on from NZ_JQMJ01000003.1 coordinate 442,515, forward strand.
CGCCGAAGGGCTCCCGCAGCCGGTCCGGGCGGGTCAGGATCTGCTGCAGGGTGGCCAGACCGTTCCCGATGTTGTTGACCTGGTCGAAGACCGTGCCGCTCAGCTCGCTCTGGCGCGGGCCCGCCGGGTAGCTCGACGGTACGGAGGTGTTCGCGCCGTCCGTCGCACCGGCGGCGACGACCGCGTTCAGGTCGGCGGTGGTCAGCCACTTGCCGGTCTGGGCCTCGGTCAGCGCCTTGGCCAGGGTCTGCGCGGTCGCCGTCGACATCTGCCGCGGGGCCTGGACCACGATCGAGCGCTGCTCGTTCGGGCGCTCCTCGGTGATCTTCAGGGTCTCGGCCAGGAACTGCTGCGTCGCCGCGGTCTGCCGGGCCTGGGTGGAGAGGTCACCGGCGAAGATGTCGGACAGGGCGCCGTCCGCGACCACCGCGGTCATTCCGCCGCCGATCGGGCGGGCGGCGTTCGGCGTGAAGTTGAGATCGCCGGTGTCGGGCAGCGAGGCGCCGTTGACGATGATCTGGTTGTCACCCATCGACTTCGCGACCTTGACGATCGAGGAGTCGGTGTAGCCCTGGTAGGGCCAGGCCAGGTTGTGCGCGGCGTCGACCTGGAGCCGGTCCAGGCCGAGCGCCCCGGCGGTGAGCGGCAGCAGGGTGCTGAGCTGCTGCCTGCCGGCGGCGTTGTGGGCGAGGGAGGCGATGTCAGGATCGGCGTAGGGCAGCGAGACCACGTCCGGCTTGCCCGCCCCCAGCGTGGTCTGCAGGCTGCTGAGCCAGGCCGCGGCGGCCTTCGACCCCGTCCCGGGCTTGACGCAGTTGCAGCCGCTGTTGGCGCCCTGGCTGTCGTCGGTGGTGGCGACCTGGTAGGGCTTGGTCATCGCGTAGACCGTGTCGATCAGGTCGGGATCGATCACCCAGGTCGGATGCAGGCCGGGGTAGGTCTGGTTGATGCCGGCCAGCTGGTTGAGCCGGCCCTCCTGGGCGAGCGAGGCGGCCAGGTCGTCGTCGGTGAAGACGGGTTCCTCGACGTGGGTCGAGGGGTCGATGTACGTCTGCGCCTGGATCTTGGGGGACTCGGTCAGCGGCCAGAGCGTGGCGACCTTGGTCGGCTTGTCGCTGGAGTTCGCGGCGTGGATCGGCAGGAAGGTCCGGGCGATGCCGAGCGCGGGCTTGCCCTGGTTGACCCGGTCCGCCGTCTGGGCGTCGATGCCCAGGGCGTAGACGCCGTCCGGCTGGGAGCCGAAGAGCTTGCTGACGGGCGCGGTGATGGTGAAGTTCGCGCTGGCGCCGACGGCCAGGGTGCCGATCTTCGCCTGGAGCGCCGAGTCGGTGAGCTCGTCGCCGTCGTCGGAAGAAGGGGTGGGCCCGGCTGCCGCCGTGTCCTCGATCGCGGACCGGGTCCCCAGGGCCTTGCCCGTCGTGGTCAGACCGACGTGGAGCCCGTCGAGCACGGAGCGGCCGTGGTTGGTGACCGTGCCGCTCAGCGACACCTGTCCGGTCGGGGCGGGCGCGGAGGGCGTCACTGTGTTCAGCGTCACGGCGACGGTCGCGCTCGACGCCATGGGCGCGAGGCCGGTGCTCTGGGGGGCGGTACCCACGGCGAGGGGAACCGCGTCGGGCGTCAGGTTGATCTGCGGGGCCGCCTCGGCGGCTGGAGCCAGCGTCGGACCGGCCAGCAGGACCAGGCCGGACGCGAGCGTCAGCCGCCCCCAGGCCGCCAGCCTGCCACCGCGTCGCACTCGCGCGCGAAGGGTTCCGCCGTCCGTTGCCGCCTCGCCCACGCGCCCTCGCCGTTCTTGTCGCTGTCCCCAGGGATGCTCGCCGCGCGTTGCGCGCCCTGGCATGGTAACGACGCCGGGTGGCCCTGTGTGCCGCTGGGCAGGCCCGGATGGGGGCGGAAGCGCAAACTTGTTCCCGTGCGCCCGGTCGGATTGTGCGGCGGCCGGGCGCCTGCTGGGTCCCGCCTGGGTATCCGCTGTGCCCCGACCGCCGCCGCCGCGGGCGGCGACGGGCGGTGGCAGGCGTTCGAGCGGCCATAACTGTGCAGCGCCGGGGCCGTCGGGCCCCGTACCCTTGTCTGTCGTGTCCCACGCTATGCCGTCCGGCTTCCCCGCGCCCGAATCCGCCCCCGCCGCCTCCGTCGTTCCCTCCGCTGCCGCTGTTCCGGCCGCTGCCGACGACGCCGCGCTGAGCGAGACGCAGGCGGAGCAGGTCAGGGAGATCCTGCGCGCCTACCCGGTCGCCGTGGAGCTGGGCGAGCGGTTCCGTGAGGCCGGCTTCGCGCTGGCGCTCGTCGGCGGCTCGGTCAGGGACGCCCTGCTGGGACGGCTCGGCAACGACCTGGACTTCACCACGGACGCTCGGCCCAAGGAGATCCTCAAGCTGGTCAAGGGCTGGGGCGAGGCGATCTGGGACGTCGGCATCGCCTTCGGCACGGTCGGGGTGCGCAAGCACGACCTGCAGATCGAGATCACCACCTACCGCTCCGAGCTCTACGACAGGAACTCGCGCAAGCCCGAGGTGACCTTCGGCGACACCATCGAGGAGGACCTGGTCCGGCGTGACTTCACGGTCAACGCGATGGCGGTCGCGCTGCCCGAGGTCGTCTTCGTCGACCCGCACCGCGGTCTGGCCGACCTGGCCGAGGGCGTGCTGCGGACCCCGGGCACGCCCGAGGCCTCCTTCTCCGACGACCCGCTGCGGATGCTGCGCGCCGCACGCTTCGCCGCCCAGCTCGACTTCGAGGTGGCCCCCGAGGTCGTCACCGCGATGACGGACATGGCGGACCGGATCGACATCGTCTCCGCCGAGCGGATCCAGGGCGAGCTCAACAAGCTGCTGCTCTCGCTGCACCCGCGCAAGGGCCTGACGCTGCTGGTCGACACGGGCCTGGCCGCCCGCGTCCTGCCCGAGCTGCCCGCGCTCAAGCTGGAGCTCGACGAGCACCACCGGCACAAGGACGTCTACGAGCACTCGCTGACGGTGCTGGAGCAGGCGATCGCCCTGGAGGCGACCGGCGAGGGCGAGGGCAGGCCGGACCTCACGCTGCGGCTGGCCGCGCTGCTGCACGACATCGGCAAGCCCCGCACCCGGCGCTTCGAGCAGGGCGGCGGCGTCTCCTTCCACCACCACGAGCTGGTCGGCGCGAAGATGACCAAGAAGCGGCTGCGGGAGCTGAAGTACTCCAACGAGCTGATCGCTGATGTCTCCCGGCTGGTCGAGCTGCACCTGCGCTTCCACGGCTACGGCGGCGGCGAGTGGACCGACTCGGCGGTCCGCCGCTACGTCCGCGACGCGGGCCCGCTGCTGGACCGGCTGCACAAGCTGACGCGTTCGGACTGCACCACCCGCAACAAGAAGAAGGCCGCCGCGCTCTCCCGGACCTACGACGGCCTGGAGGAGCGGATCGCGCAGCTCAAGGGTCAGGAGGAGCTGGACGCGATCCGCCCGGACCTCAACGGCGACCAGATCATGGCGCTGCTCGGCCTCAAGCCGGGCCGTGAGGTCGGCGAGGCGTACAAGTTCCTGATGGAGCTGCGCCTGGAGCAGGGCCCGCTGGGCGAGGAGGCCGCGCAGACGGCGCTCAAGGAGTGGTGGAGCGCCCGGAACGCGTGAGCGTGGGGGCGGCGTCCCGCCAGGGGCGGTGGGCTCCGTAGGCGAGGGCGGTGGCGGCGTAGAGCGCCGCCGCCGTCAGCACGACGGGGACCGAGCGGCCGGACACCGGCAGCACCAGCGCGCAGAGCGCGGCGGCGGCCACCAGCGCGCCGTTGAACAGCACGTCGTAGAGGGCGAAGACCCGGCCGCGGTAGGCGTCGTCGACGCCGCTCTGGACCACGGTGTCGGTGCTGATCTTCGCACCCTGGGTCAGCAGGCCCAGGAAATAGGCGGCCGCCATGGTCGGCCACGGCGTGAAGAAGAGCCCGAGGGCGGCGGTCAGCACCGCGCCCAGCGCGCAGCAGAGCGTCAGCCAGCCGGGGACGGTGAGTCGGCGGCCTGCCCAGGGCGTGAGCGCGGCGGCGCTGAAGTATCCGGCGGCGGAGGCCGCGAGGGCGGTGCCCAGCCAGCGGATCCCGCCGGCCTGGTCGCTCGGCGCGACGAAGGTGTTGCGGCACAGCATCAGCAGGACGACCAGCAGCAGCCCGTAACAGAACCGGCAGACCGTGACCGCCCCGAGCGCGCGGGCAGCGGGCCGCCGCTCGCCCAGCAGGTGCCGGACGCCGTCGACCAGTCCGCGTGCGGTGTCCAGGACGGCGCTGCGGACGGAGGTCCGCGTCGCCTCGTCCAGCTCGGCCCGGTCGGGCCCGAGCGCGTCCTTGCCCAGGGTGGAGGCCGCCAGCGCTGCGGAGGCGTATCCGAGCCCGGCGAGGCAGACCAGCAGCGCGTTGCTCCACGGCCCGGCGGGCAGCCCCAGCCGGACCAGGAACGCGCCGCCGCCCCGACGGTCGCGGCGAGGGTGCCGGCGGTGGGCGCGAGCGAGTTGGCGCCGATGAGCAGGTTGTCGGTGACGACATGCGGCAGTGCGGCGGAGAGCCCGGACAGCACGAACCGGTTGACCCCGGTCACGGCGAGCGCGGCGATGAAGAAGACGGCGGTGGGAGCCTTCGCGGCGACGAGTGCGGCGGTTCCGAGGCAGAACACCAGCCGCAGCAGGTTGCCGCGGACCAGCACCTGCCGTCGCCGCCAGCGGTCCAGCAGCACCCCGGCGAAGGGGCCGACGACGCTGAACGGCAGCAGCAGGACCGCGAAGGCGGAGGCGATGGCGGTGGGCGTCGGCTGCCGCTCGGGCGAGAAGACGACGTAGGCGGCGAGGGCGGCCTGGAAGACTCCGTCGGAGAACTGCGACAGCAGTCGGGTGGCCAGCAGTCGACGGAAACCGCGGAGCGCGAGCAGCGCGCGGAGTGAGGGGGACGTCGACACCGGCCAAGCGTGGCACGGCGGACCTGCGGTTGCACGTGAACGCGAGCAAGATCGCTAAGTGTTTCACGTGAAGCATTTAGGGATCTTGGTGCAGGCGAGCCAGGGGCGAGCCGGTGGCAACAGCCAAGGGGCGCGAGGAACTGCGCGACAAGCCACCGTGTGTGGTGACTCGCCGGACGAGCAGGGCCATCCGCAGTGGATGGTTGCTCGCGCAGTTCCTCGCGCCCCTGGGGGGTGCTGCTTAGCGCTCGACCTCGCCGCGGATGAACTTCTCGACGTTCTCCTTGGCCTCGTCGTCGAAGTACTGGACCGGCGGGGACTTCATGAAGTACGAGGACGCCGACAGGATCGGGCCGCCGATGCCGCGGTCCTTGGCGATCTTCGCGGCGCGGACCGCGTCGATGATGACGCCGGCCGAGTTCGGGGAGTCCCAGACCTCGAGCTTGTACTCCAGGTTCAGCGGGACGTCGCCGAACGCGCGACCCTCGAGGCGGACGTAGGCCCACTTGCGGTCGTCGAGCCACGCCACGTAGTCGGACGGGCCGATGTGGACGTTCTTCGCGCCCAGCTCGCGGTCGCGGATCTGCGAGGTGACGGCCTGCGTCTTGGAGATCTTCTTGGACTCCAGGCGCTCGCGCTCGAGCATGTTCTTGAAGTCCATGTTGCCGCCGACGTTCAGCTGCATGGTGCGCTCGAGGATGACGCCGCGGTCCTCGAACAGCTTCGCCATCACGCGGTGCGTGATGGTCGCGCCGACCTGGGACTTGATGTCGTCACCGACGATCGGCACGCCCGCCTCGGTGAACTTGTCCGCCCACTCCTTGGTGCCAGCGATGAAGACCGGGAGGGCGTTGACGAAGGCGACCTTGGCGTCGATGGCGCACTGGGCGTAGAACTTCGCCGCGGCCTCGGAACCGACGGGCAGGTAGCAGACCAGGACGTCGACCTGGCGGTCCTTGAGGACCTGGACCACGTCGACCGGCTCGTCGGCGGACTCCTGGATGGTCTCCAGGTAGTACTTGCCCAGGCCGTCCAGCGTGTGGCCACGCTGCACCTGGACGCCGGTGGAGGGCACGTCGCAGATCTTGATGGTGTTGTTCTCGGACGCGCCGATCGCGTCGGCCAGGTCGAGACCGACCTTCTTGGCGTCCACGTCGAACGCGGCGACGAACTCGACGTCGCGGACGTGGTAGTCACCGAACTGCACGTGCATGAGGCCCGGCACGCGGCTGTTCGGGTCGGCGTCCTTGTAGTACTCGACACCCTGCACCAGCGAGGCGGCGCAGTTGCCGACACCCACGATGGCTACGCGAACCGAACTCATTCCGGTTGCTCCTTGTTGCTCGTGAGACTCGCGCTGCGGCACGAGTCTCTGCCTTCTCAATGCGGTACGTCTGAAATTCAGAACGTCGGAAAACCAGTGCGTCTGAAATAGCTGCGTCGATGCTGACTGCCGGCAGTCCCCCTGCCGCCCGCGTGCTACTCCTGAGCCGCGCCGCCCGGTGGACCGGGGGCGGGGCCGCGGCCGTTGCGGTTGGCGCGCTCGGTCTCGATCAGCTCGTTGAGCCAGCGGACCTCGCGCTCGACCGACTCCAGGCCGTGGCGCTGCAGTTCGAGGGTGTAGGCGTCCAAGCGCTCGCGGGTGCGGGCCAGTGAGGCGCGCATCCTCTCGAGACGCTCCTCCAGCCGGTTCCGGCGACCTTCGAGCACGCGCATACGCACGGCTCTGTCGGTCTGGCCGAAAAAGGCGAAGTGCACGCCGAAGTGTTCGTCCTCCCAGGCGTCCGGCCCGGAGTCGGCCAGCAGCTCCTCGAAGCGCTGCTTGCCTTCGCCGGTGAGCCGGTAGACGATCTTCGATCGCTTGCCGTTGAGGGCGGTGGCGGGGATGTACTCGGCGTCGGGGTTGTCCTCGACCAGGTAGCCCTGGGCGACGAGGCCCTTGAGGCAGGGGTAGAGCGTGCCGTAGGAGAAGGCACGAAACGAGCCGAGCAGCACGTTGAGCCGCTTGCGCAGCTCGTAGCCGTGCATGGGCGAGTCGTGCAGCAGGCCGAGGACGGCGAACTCCAGGATCCCTGAGCGTCTGCTCATCTCCTGTCTCGCCTCCTTTCGTCACGCCTGCCGTCGTCCCGTCGGGTGGGACCGACACTCGAAGTATGCCACTCCGATGTATCGAGTCGATACATCGAGACGATATGACGCGACCGGAGCGAGGGCAAGAGGGGGTCCGGTGGTGGCGCTCACAGTTGTTGCTTGTGCATAAGGTGCGTGCGGGAGTTGTGCGGTGAACGCGGGAGTTTGGCCGAGCTTTCATAAGGATCTTCCGGCGCTTTGTCCCATATGGCAGCTGACGCCCGATTAGGTACCTTCCCATGCTGCGTACTCTGTCGGCTATGCAGAAAGCCGCCGGGACGTACGGGAACCAGAGTGGTCCAGGGGGCGTCACCGTCCTCGGCGCACTCTGGTCACTTGGGCCCGCGCCTTGGGGGAACCGGACCACCGCCTTCAGGTCAGAGGGCCTGTAGACCGAGGAACAGCTGGAAGCAGGATGAGCGAACACCGGCGCAAACAGTCGCAGCCGCAGAACGGTCGCCGTCCGGACGGGCCCACCTCCGTCGGACGCGGACCGGTGAGCGGTCACCCCAGCGCGGGCATGCCCCCGCGCCGCACCGCCCGCCCCCAGCCCGGCGGGCCCGGCGCGACGTCGGCCCAACCCCGGCTGACCCGCGCCGAGATGCGCCGCGCGGCCCAGGGCAAGGGCGGCGGCCGCGGCGCCGGCGGAGCCGGTGGCGGAGGCCGCGGCGGGCAGCCGCCGCAGGGCCCCAAGCCGAAGCGTTTCATCGACTACCCGCGCTGGGGCAAGTCGGGCGTTCGACGCTGGCTGCCCTCGTGGAAGCTGGTGCTGAGCGGGTTCCTGATCATGTTCGGCGGTCTGACCGCGGTGGTCGGCTACGCGTATGCGCAGGTGACGGTCCCGGACCCGAACGCGGCCTCGACCAGCCAGAGCAACATCTACTACTGGGACGACGGCAAGACCGTCATGGCGTCCACGGGTTCGGTCAACCGGCAGATCGTCCCGCTCGCCGAGGTTCCGGTCCCGGTCCAGAACGACTTCAAGGCCGCCGAGGACGAGACGTTCGACACCAACAGCGGTGTCGACCCGATGAGCATCCTGCGCGCGGTCCGGAACATGGCGACCGGTGGCAGCGTGCAGTCCGGGTCCACGATCACTCAGCAGTACGTCAAGAACGTCTATCTCAACAGCGCCCAGACGGCCACCCGCAAGCTGAACGAGATACTGATCTCGATTCGGATCGCGAACGGCGGCCTGTCGAAGACCCAGGTGCTGACCGGCTACCTGAACACCAACTACTACGGGCGCAACGCGTACGGCATCGAAGCTGCGGCCGAGGCCTACTACGGTGTCCACGCCTCGCAGCTGAACGTCAGCCAGGGCGCGTTCATCGCGGCCACGGTCAACGAGCCGAGCACCATGCAGAACGTCGACACCGACTCCGCGGCGCTGACGCGCGCGACGGGTCGCTGGCAGTACGTCCTCAACCGCATGGTCGTCAACAAGTGGATGACCCAGGCCGAGCACGACGCGCTCTTCGCCAAGGGCTTCCCCAAGCCCATCAAGTGGCTCCACAACTCGCAGCTCACCGGTCAGGTCGGCTACCTCGTCGACATGGCGACCAACTACGCCGAGCAGAAGTCGGGCGGCCAGCTGACCGACGCCAAGCTCGCCCACGGCGGCTACAAGATCTACACGACCTTCAACAAGGCCAAGGTCGAAGCGCTCGAATCCGCCGTCAACACCATGCAGGCCGCGCACATCAACACGAAGAAGCGCTCGGCCGACAACTTCGTGCAGGTCGGCGCGGCCTCGGTGAATCCCGCAACGGGTGAGATCGTGGCGGTCTACGGTGGCCCCGGCATCAACAAGGGCCACTTCGTGAACAACGCGAACACCCAGGGCGTCCCGGTCGGGTCGACGTTCAAGCCCATCGTGCTCGCCTCCGCCATCCAGAACGGCGCCGTACAGGAGCCCGGTGGACAGCCCGTCCCGATCACACCGGACAGCAAGTACAACGCCGACCCCTGTCTGAAGATCCACAACCAGGCGGGCGTCTATCTGGAGGACAGATCCGGCACCTCGGCCTGCCCCGAGCCGGACGGGCTGCTCCACCAGGCCAACGACAGCAACACCAAGTACGGCTACCGGACGCTCCGCTACGCGATGGAGCAGTCGATCAACACGCCGTACGTGCAGCTCGGTGAGGACGTCGGCTACTCGCCCGTCCAGAAGACCGCAGAGAGCCTGGGGCTCGACAACAAGACCCTGGCCGACCAGTCGGCTGGTTTCTACATCGGCACCTCGACGCCGAACGCGGTCCGCATGGCGAACGTCTACGCGACCTTCGCGAACCAGGGGTACGAGCACGACCCCTTCTCGGTCAGGAAGGTCACCTACGAGGACGCGGTCCAAAGCTGGCTTCCGGTGGTGAAGGGCTCGCAGGCGCTGAGCGCGGACATCGCGAACAACGTCACCAGCGTGCTGCAGGGAGTCGTCCAGAGCGGTACCGGCACCAACGCCAAGGACCTCGGGCGTCCGGCGGCCGGCAAGACCGGTACCACCGACGACTACAAGTCGGCCTGGTTCATCGGCTACACCCCGCAGCTGGCCACCTCCGTGGTGATGTTCAAGGAAGACCCCAACCACCCGACGCTGCAGCCCATGAAGGGCGTCGGCGGTTTCCCGAAGGTCTTCGGTGCCGTCATGCCGACGGAGGTCTGGGTCGACTACATGAAGGCCGCGCTGAACGGTCAGCCGACCAAGGACTTCCCGCCGGCGCCGCAACTGCCCAAGGGCGGCAACGAGACCGGAGCGCCGACGGCGTCGCCGAGCCCGTCGACCAGCAGCTCGCCCTCCGGCTCCGCCAGCGCGTCGCCGACGAACACGCAGTCCGGCGGCCCGACCCCGTCGAGCTCGGGCAGCAGCACCTGTGACCCCATCCAGATGGCGCTCGGCAACTGCACCACCGACCCGTCCTCCTCCCCGGGCACGCCGACGTCCTCGCCCGGACATCACCACGGAGGCGGTGGTGGGACCACGCCCACGCCGTCGACGTCGCCCGGGGCGCAGGTCGTGCCTCCAGGCGGCTGAGCTGCCAGGCCAGAAGAGTGACGCGCGGCCCCGACCCGGATTGGGTGGGGGCCGCGTGCCGTACCCGTGAGAAGCCGGTCCAGTCCGGCCGCAGCGCGTTGTCCACAACCCCGGGAAAGGATCGTGCGGCAGGATGAGCGGTATGACGTCGAGTGACCAGCAAGCCGGCGAGGCCGGCGACGCCCGTGAGCCCGTGGAGGCGGCGTGGGCGCCGCAGCCCCGGCTGCCGGTGCCGCCGCCGGAGGACACCGTCGTCGTGCCCGCCGACGAGGACCCGGTCGCGGCCGCGGCCAGCGAACTGATCGGCGGTCCCCCGGGGCGTCGCGCGCTGCTCGGCGTGGGCTGGTGGAACGCGGCCCGGGTGCTGGCCCTGGTCACCGTCGTCGTCTTCGCGCTCGGCATGGTGCAGAAGGCGCCGTGCTACTCCAGCGGCTGGTTCTTCGGCGCCTCGGCGCAGTACGACCACGCCTGCTACAGCGACATCCCGCACCTCTTCTCGCTGCGTGGCTTCAACCTGCCGGGGAACATCCCCTACGTCGACAGGATCCCCGGCTCCACCGACCCGAACATGCAGTACCTGGAGTACCCGGTCCTCACCGGCGTCTTCATCTGGGCCGCGGCCAAGCTCACGCCCGGGGTGGGCACCGAGGTCCACCGCGAGCAGGTCTTCTGGCTGGTCAACGCCGGCATGCTGATGATCTGCGCGGTGGTGACCGTGGTCGCGCTGTCGCGGACGCACCGCCGCCGCCCCTGGGACGCGCTGCTCTTCGCGCTCGCACCGGTGCTGGCGTTGGACAGCACCATCAACTGGGACATGCTCGCCGTGGCCCTCGCCGCCGTCGGCATGGCGCTGTGGGCACGCCGCCACCCCGCCTGGGCCGGCGTGCTGATCGGACTGGCGACCGCCGCCAAGCTCTACCCGGTCTTCCTGCTCGGCCCGCTGCTGGTGCTCTGCCTGCGGGCCGGGCGGATGCGCGACTTCGGCCGGGCCTTCGCCGCCGCGGCGGTGGCCTGGCTGGTCGTCGACGTCCCGTTCATGGTGGCCAACTTCACCGGCTGGGCCACGTTCTACACCTTCAGTGAATCCCGGGGCATCGACTTCGGCTCGTTCTGGTTGATCCTCTCCCAGAACGGCTGGCTGGACGGGGTGGACACGACCACGGTCAACACCCTGATCACGGTCCTGCTCGGGGCCGGCTGCGTCGCCATCGGCTGGCTGGCGCTGGCCGCGCACCGCCGCCCGCGCTTCGCGCAGCTCGCCTTCCTGGTGATCGCCGTCTTCACGCTGACCAACAAGGTCTACTCGCCGCAGTACGTGCTCTGGCTGCTCCCGCTGGCGGTGCTGGCCAGGCCGCGCTGGCGGGACTTCCTGGTCTGGCAGGCGTGCGAGGTGCTCTACTTCCTCGGCGTCTGGTACTACCTGGCCTACACCTCGACCGGCAACCAGAAGGGCCTGCCGCCGGACTGGTACCACGCGGCGATCGCGGTCCACATCCTGGGGACGCTGTACCTGGTCGTGGTCGTCGTCCGGGACATCCTCTCCCCCGCGTCGGACCCGGTGCGGCGGGACGGCAGCGACGACCCGTCGGGCGGTGTGCTGGACGGCGCGGGCGACGTCTTCACCCTGACCCGCGAGAAGGTCCTGGCGGCACCGACGAGCGGGGCGGAGCTGCTGGCCGGGCCGACGAGTTACGCCGTCGGGAACGCGTCAGGGCAGTAGCCCGGGCCGGGTCCGGGGGCGCAGCCCGCGACAAAACGGACCAAGATCGCGAAATGCTTCACGCGAAGCACTTGGCGATCTTGGTCCGTTTCTGCGTTTCTCCGGTCGCCCGCCTCAGTGCCGGTCCCTCAGTGCCGGTCGACGATGCGGTCGAACAGCGTCGTCGTGTGCCGCAGGGTCGCCCGCAGCTCCTCGCCCGGCGCGGGCGGCGCGACCTCGCCGGGGACCCACAGCAGCGAGACCTGCATGTGCGGCGGCTCGGCGAAACCCAGCTTGGCGCCGTTCCAGTTGAACGGCGAGGTGTTGCGGCCCAGGGTGGCCAGACCGGCCCGTGCCAGGTTCTTGGCGCGCGGGGTCAGGCCGCTCATGTTCTTGGGGGCCTCAAGACCGACGCCGTGGGCCGTGCCGCCCGCGACGACCAGCAGGTGGCCGTCGCCCGAGACGCGGTGCTGCCGGTAGCCGAAGCGCTCCCCCTTGGCCAGGCGGTGCACCTCCATGACCGTGCCGCGGCAGTCGATGGCCTCGTGGTCGCCCAGCCAGAGCTGGGTGCCGATCCTGGCCCGGAAGCGCACCTCCGGGTACCAGCCCTGGAGCTGCTCCATCTCGGAGGAGCTGAGGTGGCTGACGAACATGGTGCGCAGCGGCAGTCCGGCCGTGCGCAGCTGGTCGACCCAGCGGGCGGTCTCGGCCAGCGGGTCGACCCCCTCGGGGCGGTCCATCGGCAGGTGGACCGCGAAGCCCTCCAGCCGCACGTCGTCGATGGCCATCCGCAGCTTGCCCAGGTCCTCGGCGGAGACCCCGTGGCGGCGCATGCTGGTCATACACTCCACGATCACCCGGCCGCCGACCAGGGCGCGGACGCCCTCCACGTTGGCGACCGTGCGGATCACCCGGTGCGGCAGCGGGACCGGGTCCTCGCCGAGCCGGTACGGGGTCAGCACGATGACGTCGCGGCCGAAGTAGTCCTTCAGCTCGGCGGCCTCGTAGGCGGTGCCGACGGCCAGCATGTCGGCGCCCAGGCGGGTGGCCTCCTCGGCGAGCCGCGTGTTGCGGAAGCCGTATCCGTTGCCCTTGGCGACGGGGACCAGGCCGGGGAAGGCCCCCAGCACCTTGCGCTGGTGGTCCCGCCAGCGGGGGGTGTCCACGTAGAGACTGAGCGCCATGGGGAGGGGCCTTCCAAACGGGTCGGGTGCGAGCGGAACGGGTTGACGCTGCGTCGGAGCTACTGCAGTGTCAGCGACGCTGCATGTACATGTCGAGAGCCTTGTGCAGCAGCTTGTTGAGCGGGAAGTCCCACTCGCCCAGGTACTCCGCCGCCTGGCCGCCGGTGCCGACCTTGAACCGGATCAGGCCGAAGAGGTGGTCCGACTCGTCCAGCGTGTCGCTGATGCCGCGCAGATCGTAGACCGTCGCCCCCAGCGCGTAGGCGTCCCGCAGCATCCGCCACTGGATCGCGTTGTTCGGCTGCACCTCGCGCTTGTGGACGGTGGAGGCGCCGTAGGAGTACCAGACGTGCTGCCCCACCGTGATCATCGTGGTGCCCGCCAGCGGGTCGCCCTCGTGGTACGCCAGGTAAAGGCGCATCCGGTTGGGGTCCTCGGCGGTCAGCGCGTTCCACTGGCGCTGGAAGTAGGAGAGCGGGCGCGGGATGAACTGGTCGCGCTCCGCGGTCTCCAGATAGAGCTGGTGGAAGACCGGAAGGTCCTCGTAGCCGCCCTGGACGATCTCGACGCCGGCCTTCTCGGCCTTCTTGATGTTGCGGCGCCAGAGCTGGTTGAAGCCCTTGAGCACGTCGTCCAGCGAACGGTTGGCCAGCGGCACCTGGTAGACGTAGCGCGGCTGCACGTCGCCGAAGCCGGCCCCGCCGTCCTCCCCCTGCTGCCAGCCCATCCGGCGCAGCCGGTCCGCGGTGTCGATGGCGCGCGGCTCGTACCAGTCCGCCTCGACGTCGCGCAGCCGTTTGGCCTGGCCGCCGGCGATGGCGTTCTTGATGGTCTCCGCCTGCCAGCGACGGATGATCACCGGCGGGCCCATCTTCACCGTGAAGGCGCCCTGGCCCTTCAGGTGGTCCAGCATCGGGCGCAGCCAGCCCTCGAGGTTCGGGTCGAACCAGTCGATGACCGGGCCCTCGGGCAGGTAGGCCAGGTAGCGCTTGACCTTGGGCAGCTGGCGGTAGAGCACCAGGCCGGCGCCGACGATCCGGCCGCCCTCGTCGAACCAGCCGATGCTCTCGTTGCGCCACTCCGCCTTGACATCGGCCCAGGAGGGCACCTGCATGTGACTCGCGGAGGGCAGGCTACGGATGAAGGCCAGGTGCTCCTCGCGGCTGATGGTCCTCAGGCGCAGGCTCATGTGGGGGTGCTCCTCGGGCGTGGATCGCGTCAACTGCGCAGCCTACTGCCCTGCGGGAGCACCCCATAGAGGCGACGGGCGGGGCGTGTGGTGCGTTGCCGCGCTCCTGCTCCGCGCACCACTGCGCCGTCGCCGCCGTCGGAAGGCGGCTCCGGTCCTAGGTGAGCCCGCCGTGCGCCAGGCCGATGCCCAGGCCCACCGCGGCGGCACCGCCGAAAATCACGATCACGAAGCGTTCGGCCGTCGTGGCCGACTTGTACTGCGCGAATCCCGCGGTGATCACCCCGGCCAGCCCCGTCCACGACGCGAGCATGTGCAGGCCACGGAAGGCGCAGGTCACGATGGCGATCGTGCCGAGCACGGCGGTGATCGCGGTGAGCGTGTTCTCCAGGGGATGCGGCTTGCCGTCGGTGTTGAACATGGCCGCCAGCGGATTTCTGCGGACGACCTGCTGCCGGTCGGTGGACTGAGCCATGGGACCGCCTCCTAGCTCCATAGGGAGGTCAGACGATTACGCACAGTAGTGTGCTCCATACCCGATGTGTACAGATTGCGGCGTTGTGGGGGTGGATTTCAAGCCCCCGTTCGGGTGCCTGTAGGCTGGACCGTCTGCACCGGTGTGGTTCCGTCGGGCATTGTCTGTTCAGCGCTCCCGAGCGCTGGCTTCGCGGACATTGTCAGTGGCGGCCGATACCGTTGCCGACGTGTATTGAAGACCCTCCTGCCACGGAAAGACCGTGGCCGCATGAGTCCAGAGGAGGTGGGTTCCACAATGCGTCACTACGAGGTCATGGTGATCCTCGACCCTTCGGTCGAAGAGCGCGCTGTCTCCCCGCTGATCGAGAACTTCGCCAACGTCGTCCGCACCGGCGGCGGCTCGGTCGAGAAGATCGACACCTGGGGACGCCGTCGCCTGGCGTACGAGATCAAGAAGCAGTCCGAGGGCATCTACTCCGTGCTCGACATCAAGGCTGAGCCTGCTGTCGTCAAGGAGCTGGACCGTCAGCTCAACCTGAGCGAGCAGGTGCTGCGCACCAAGGTCCTGCGCCCGGACACCCACTGAGCATCGCTTTCCGGAAGCGGCACGTTCGAACGCCGTCTCTCTGAAGCAGCCGCAGTAACCGTCACACCCGCACCCCCGCAACGTCTTCTCCGAGAGGTCTGACATGGCAGGCGAGACCGTCATCACCCTGGTCGGCAACCTTGTCGACGACCCCGAGCTGCGGTTCACCCCGTCTGGCGCGGCCGTCGCGAAGTTCCGCATCGCGTCGACTCCCCGCACCTTCGACCGTCAGACCAACGAGTGGAAGGACGGCGAGAGCCTCTTCCTCACGTGCAACGTCTGGCGGCAGCCCGCGGAGAACGTCGCCGAGTCGCTGCAGCGCGGCATGCGCGTCATCGTGCAGGGCCGCCTGCGTCAGCGCTCGTACGAGACCAAGGAAGGCGAGAAGCGGACCGTCTTCGAGGTCGAGGTCGACGAGGTCGGTCCGAGCCTGCGCTCGGCCACCGCGAAGGTCACCCGGGCCCAGCGCTCGGGCGGTCCCGGCGGTGGCGGCTTCGGCGGCGGGCAGCAGGGCGGCGGGTACAACGGCGGCGGTCAGCAGGGCGGCGGCGGCTGGGGCGGCAACGCCCCGCAGTCCGGTCCGGCCGACGACCCCTGGGCGTCCAGCGCCCCGGCGGGCGGCGGTCAGCAGGGCGGCGGCGGCTGGGGTGCCCCGGCCGGCGGCGGTTTCTCGGACGAGCCCCCCTTCTAGAGCGCGCTCGCTCAGCGGTCGGCGCCAGGTGTTCGACACCCGGCGCTCACACAAGACTTGATCACGAACACTGGAGTACACGATGGCGAAGCCGCCCGTGCGCAAGCCTAAGAAGAAGGTTTGCGTCTTCTGCAAGGACAAGATCACCTACGTCGACTACAAGGACACGAACCTGCTTCGCAAGTTCATCTCCGACCGTGGGAAGATCCGCGCCCGCCGGGTCACCGGCAACTGCACCCAGCACCAGCGCGACGTGGCCACGGCTGTGAAGAACAGCCGCGAGGTCGCTCTGCTGCCCTACACCTCGACCGCTCGCTGAATAGGAGGGTGACCGAACAATGAAGATCATCCTCACGAACGAGGTCTCCGGCCTCGGGAACGCCGGCGACATCGTCGAGGTCAAGGACGGGTACGCCCGTAACTACCTGGTCCCGCGTGGCTTCGCCATCCGCTGGACCAAAGGCGGTCAGAAGGACGTGGACGCGATCCGTCGCGCCCGCAAGATCCACGAGATCCAGACCCTGGAGCAGGCCAACGAGGTCAAGGCCAAGCTCGAGGCGCTCACCGTGAAGCTGGCCGTCCGCGCCGGCGACGCGGGTCGTCTCTTCGGCTCGGTGACCCCGGGCGACGTCGTCGAGGCCATCAAGGCCGTCGACGGCCCGCTGGTCGACAAGCGCCGCGTCGAGATCGGCTCGCCGATCAAGACCACCGGTGCCCACCAGGTCACGGTCAAGCTGCACCCCGAGGTTGCCGCTGCCATCAGCGTCAACGTCGTCGCTGCCTGAGGTCCGTAGGACCTTCCAGGGCGCGAGACTCTGCTGACATGCGCCTCCGGCGCGTGGGCGCGACCAGCGTCCGGCAGTAGGGTCCGTTGCACCTTTCGAGGGGCGCGAGGAACTGCGCGACAAGCCACCCCGGTGGTGAGTCGCGCAGCGAGCAGGGCCATCCGCACGCGGATGCCTGCTCGCGCAGTTCCTCGCGCCCCTTTGTGCGCGCTCAGGCGCTCGATGCTCAGGCGCTCGACGCTCAGGCGCGGACCGCGCCGGTGACGAGCCAGGCGCCGGTGCGGGCGCGCAGCGCCATCGAGACCATGCGCACCAGCATGGCGAAGCCGATCGCCAGCCAGAGCGCCACCAGCCCGTGCGGGCCGAAGGCCAGCGCCACCGGCGCGTACAGCGCGAGCGTCGCCAGCATCGCCCAGGCCAGGTACGGGCCGTCGCCCGCGCCCATCAGCACCCCGTCCAGGACGAACACCACCCCGCAGAACGGCTGCATCACCCCGGCCACCACCAGTACCGGCAGCAGTTGCGACCGCACCGAGGGATCCGCGGTGAACAGGGGCAGATAGAGCGGCTGCGCCACCATCAGCAGCGCGCCCAGCACCACGCCGGTGCCCACCCCCCACTCCACCATCCGCCGCGTCGCCGCCCGCGCGCCGGCCACGTCGCCCGCGCCGAGGCAGCGACCGATGATCGCCTGGCCCGCGATGGCGATCGCGTCCAGGGCGAAGGCCAGAAAGCTCCACAGCGACATGGCGATCTGGTGCGCGGCGATCTCCACGTTCCCCAGCCGCGCCGCGACGGCGGTCGCGATCAGCAGCACCGCGCGCAGGCTCAGCGTCCGCACCAGCAGCGGGCTGCCCGCGGTCGCGCAGGCGCGGATCCCCGGCAGGTCCGGCCGCAGGCTGGCGCCGGTGGCCCGGGCCCCGCGCAGCACCACGGCCAGGTACGCGGCGGCCATGCCCCACTGCGCGATCACCGTGCCGAGCGCGGAGCCCGCGATGCCGAGGCCGGCGCCGTAGACGAGGGTGAGGTTGAGCAGCAGGTTGGCGCTGAAGCCGGCGATCGCCACCACGAGCGGGGTGCGGGTGTCCTGGAGGCCGCGCAGGACGCCGGTGGCCGCCAGCACGATCAGCATGGCCGGGATGCCGGCGCTGCTGATGCGCAGGTAGTCCACCGCGTAGGGCGCGGCGCTGGAGGAGGCGCCGAAGAGGCCGACCAGGGGCGGGGCGAGCGGCAGCGCGGCGGCCACGACCACCACGGATATCAGCAGCGCGAGCCAGATCCCGTCGATGCCCTGCTGCACCGCGGCCCGACGGTCGCCGGAGCCGATCCGGCGCGCGACGGCGGCGGTGGTGGCGTAGGCGAGGAAGACGAAGACGTTGACCAGCGTCGCGAGCAGCGCGGCGGCGACCCCGAGACCGGCGAGCTGGGCGGTGCCCAGGTGGCCGACGATGGCGGAGTCGGCCATCAGGAAGAGCGGCTCGGCGATGAGTGCGCCGAAAGCCGGGACGGCGAGGGCGAGGATCTCGCGGTCGTGCTGGCGCAATCGCATGGTCCTACCGTAGTCATCCACAGGTAATGGGCGCAATGGGGCTTGGGTCATTACGTGACACTGCGCCGTGCAGCCGTGCGTGCACCGTTTGTCATGGTCCCCCGCGCCGTGCCGAAGTTTTTCCCCCGAGCTTGGCGCGGTCGCCATCATCGCAGGTCAGCGTGGTGATCGGTAGACGACTGTGTGGTTGTCCACACCTTGTCCCCCGACTCGTGCACAGGCTGGAGCCAGTTGTCCACAGGCCTGGGGCGCTCATCCACACCCCCTGTGGATAACTGCGCTCTTCGGTGTTGGTCAATGTCCGAGCCGTGCCGTTCAATGGAGCGCTAGGCATGGGACAGGCAGCGGAAGGCGGCACCGATGAGCGGGGCACCGTACGACGACGGCGGCTTCGAGGACGTCCCTCCGCCGCCGGACGACGAATGGCCCGCCCCCGGCTCTGCCTCGGGCCCCGGGGACCGTCTCCCCTTCTCCCGCAAGCGCGACGGCGGCGACCGTTCCGACCGAGGTGACCGTGGTGACCGCGACGGCGGACGCGGTGACGGCTCCGGCGGCGGCCGGTCCGCCGACGAGGCCGCGTACGAGCGCGTCCCCCCGCAGGACCTCGCCGCCGAGCAGTCCGTGCTGGGCGGCATGCTGCTCTCCAAGGACGCGATCGCGGACGTGGTCGAGGTCCTCAAGCCGGGCGACTACTACCGCCCGGCCCACGAGCTGATCTACAGCGCCATCCTCGACCTCTACGCCCGCGGCGAGCCGGCCGACCCGATCACCGTCGCCAGCGAACTGGTCAAGCGCGGCGAGATCACCCGCGTCGGCGGCCCCTCCTACCTGCACACCCTGGTCAACTCCGTCCCCACGGCGGCCAATGCCGAGTACTACGCGGAGATCGTCCACGAGCGCGCGGTCCTGCGCCGCCTGGTCGAGGCCGGCACGCGCATCGCCGGCATGGGCTACGCGGCGGAGGGCGACGTCGACGAGATCGTCAACCGCGCCCAGGCGGAGATCTACGCCGTCACCGAGCAGCGGACCAACGAGGACTACGCCCCGCTCTCCGACATCATGGAGGGCGCGCTCGACGAGATCGAGTCGATCGGCTCCCGCAGCGGCCAGATGTCCGGCGTCCCGACGGGCTTCGCCGACCTCGACTCCCTGACGAACGGTCTCCACCCGGGCCAGATGATCGTCGTGGCGGCACGGCCCGCCATGGGTAAGTCGACGCTGGCTCTGGACTTCGCGCGATCCTGCTCGATCAAGCACAAGATTCCGAGCGTCTTCTTCTCCCTGGAAATGGGGCGCAACGAGATCGCGATGCGTCTGCTCTCGGCGGAGGCGCGGGTCGCACTGCACCACATGCGCACCGGCGCGATGACCGACGAGGACTGGACCCGCCTCGCGCGGCGCATGCAGGACCTCAACGACTCCCCGCTCTACATCGACGACTCCCCGAACCTGTCGATGATGGAGATCCGGGCCAAGTGCCGCCGCCTCAAGCAGCGGAACGACCTGCGCCTGGTCGTCATCGACTACCTCCAGCTGATGCAGAACGGCGGCTCCCGCCGGGCCGAGAGCCGGCAGCAGGAGGTCTCCGAGATGTCGCGAAACCTGAAGCTGCTGGCCAAGGAGCTGGAGCTGCCGGTCATCGCGCTCTCCCAGCTGAACCGTGGTCCCGAGCAGCGGACGGACAAGCGTCCGATGGTCTCCGACCTGCGTGAGAGTGGATCGATCGAGCAGGACGCGGACATGGTCATCCTGCTGCACCGCGAGGACGCCTACGAGAAGGAGTCCCCACGCGCGGGCGAGGCCGACCTGATCGTGGCCAAGCACCGTAACGGCCCGACGGCGACGATCACCGTGGCGTTCCAGGGTCACTACTCACGCTTCGTGGACATGGCGCAGAGCTGACGCGTCCCGGCGGGGACAATGCTCGGGTGAACGAGGACCCAGCCGCCGCGCCCCAGCCCGTCATCCTCGGCATCGACGACCTCCGGCCGCTCCCCCGGGCGACGCGGCTCGCCCGGACCAGTCGTGAGGGTGTGCGGCTGCTGGAGGAGCATCGCGACCGGTTCGTCGACGAGCTGTGGCTCGACCACGACCTCGGTGGGGACGACAGCATCATGCCGGTGGTGGCGCTGCTGGAGGAGGCCGCCTTCCACGGGCGGCCCTTCAGGATCGGGACGGTCTTCGTGCACAGCGCCAACCCCATCGGTGCCGAGACCGTCGTCCGCTCGCTCACCCGCTGGAACTACCAGGTGCGGCGGGCGACGGCATCGTCGTCGTTACCCTGACGCGGTGACAACAACGGACGTGCTCTGGATCGCGGTCGCCGACACCCGGCGGCCCACCCTGCGGCCGCTGCCCGTCGAGGTCGCGGAGTTGCTCCGGAGCGTCGACGCCCCGCCCCGGTTGGTCGCTCACCTTCGGGCCGTCCATGACGTCGCGGCGCAGCTCGTCGCGTGGGTGGGGCAGAACTCTCCGGCGCTGGTCTTCGACGCGCATGCCGTGCTCTTCGGGGCCGCGACGCACGACATCGGAAAGGCGCGCTGGACCGAGGAGTTGTCCGGTCCCGGGTCGGCGCACGAGGAAGCCGGGCGGGAGCTCCTGACGGCCCACGGGGTGGGCGCGGACCTGGCCCGCTTCGCCGGGAGTCACGCGTCCTGGGACGCGCCCGGCGTCGGCTTCGAGGATCTGCTGGTGAGCCTCGCCGACAAGATCTGGAAGAACAAGCGCGTCGCCGACCTGGAGGACCTCGTCGTCGCCGCGCTCGCGCGGGCCGGCGGGCGGACGGTCTGGGAGGAGTTCATGAGTCTGGACGAGGCGCTGACCCGCATCGGCGACGCCGCCGAGGAGCGGTTGGCCTACCAGATGTCCCACCCGGTCGCGCGGCCGTCGCGGGAAGCCGGGTGAAGCCGGTTGATGCCGGTCAGGACCGGCACGGAGCCGCCCGCCTGGTAGCGGCACGGGGACGGGAACGTGCGGCTCGCGGCGCCGGTTCGGCGACTGAACCGGAGGCTGTGAACCGCACGTTCCACCGGCCGCCTCAGAACCAGTGCAGGCAGTGCGGGGTGCGGTCGGAGCGGAAGAGCTGGTCGGCGAGGGCGGCCGCGCCAGGGTGGTGGGCGTGGATGTGGCCGGCGCGGACGAGGGTGCTCGGGGTGGTGCCGCCGAGGTAGACGGAGCCGAGGTCGCTGACGTCGAGGGACAGGTCCGGCTCCCGGTCCGTGGGGACGCAGTCGGCCTTGCCGTCGCGGACGGTCAGCAGGTAGCGGGTGTGCTCGCCGAGGAACGGGTCGTCGACGTCGAGGACGAGCTCGCCGTCGGCGAACCAGCCGCGGGCGGTGAGCGCGCGCGGGACGTCGAGCAGGCGCACCCAGAGCCAGTCGGTGTTGCTGCTCGCCTCGGTGGCGTTGAAGTCCGCGAGCTGCCAGCGCAGCGGGTGCTCGGACGGCAGGTGCTTGAACACGACCCTGGTGGCCAGGTCGTGGCCGAGCGCGAACCGGGCCAGGGCTGTCGCGGCGGTGTCGTTGGTGGCGATGGTCTCGTCGACGGTCAGGACGCCGCCGTCGAGCGAGTAGCTCGCGTATCCGTCGGGGACGCCGTCGACGTCGCGGTGGACGGCGACGTAGCGCGGCGTCGGGGCGACCGGAACCTGGCCCGCGCCCCTGGCCCACCAGTGGTGCGGTCGGGAGAGCGCGCCCGGCTGGGCGCGGCGGTAGCGGTCGTAGACCTCTTCCAGGATCTCACCGCACGCGGCACGCCGGAGCACCTCGACCGAACCGGTGTCCGTGCCCGCGGCCGAGGACTCCGCGTCGGTCGTTCGGTGCGCCCGGGGGAGGGCGAAGGCGGACCGGTGGCGCTCGACGGTCAGCCGGCCGGTGTAGGTGGCAGGTCCGTAGCCGAACCTGCGGTAGATCAGGGCCTCGGAGGCCAGCAGGACGGACAGGAACTCCCCGCGGGCCCGCAGCTCGGTGAGCTGATGCCGCATCATCGCGGTGAGCAGGCCCTGGCGCCGGTGGGTGGGAAGGACGCCCACCGCGGTCACCCCGGCCGTGGGGACGAGGACCTCGCCGGGGAGGGTGAGTTCGAAGGAGTACGCGGCGGCGGTACCGACGGCCCGGCCGTCCGGGGTCACGGCCAGCAGTCCGCGGTCCATTTCGAGCGCCGACCACCACACCCCGCCGCCGTTCTCGTCCGGGGTTCCGCCGAACTGCCCGAAGGCGACATGGAGGGTGTCGACGAAGAGGTCGAGGTCCTGGTCGGTGGTGGGACGGATCTGCATTGCTGCCGCTGCCTCCTCGGAATACCGACGTCACGTGTCCTGACGCCGGGCACAGTGCAGCGTGACTCCGCGCGGGAGGCAAGCGATTTATCGGGAGGGCGACATGTCGGGCCGGCCGGGGCACCGCCCGGGCGGGACGGGGACGAGGCGGGTGCCCGGCCGAGAGCCCGTGGCAAAATCGGCGGGTGCAGATCGCGATGCTGGGGCCGTTGGAGGTTCGCACCGACGAGGACGGCGGCGGCCCGGTCGAGGTGCCGGGGGTGCGGCTGCGCGGACTGCTGGTGGCCCTGGCGCTCCGGGCGGGGCATGTCGTTCCCAAGGCGACACTGGTCGACTGGATCTGGGCGGAGCAGCCGCCCGTCGACGCGACGAACGCGCTGCAGCGCCTGGTGTCCCGGCTGCGGAAGCTGCTGCCGGACGGGGTGATCGAGGGGCACACGGACGGCTACCGCCTGGCGGTGGCGCCCGACGCCGTGGACGCGGTGCGGTTCGAACATCTCGTGGCCGGCGCCGGACAGTTCGGCTCCGCAGGACAGCTCGGCTCCGAGGGCGGGGCGGGGCGAGTGCGGTTGCTGCGCGAGGCGCTGGAGTTGTGGCGCGGCGCGGCGCTGCAGGATGTCGGCCTGCAGGACAGCGGCGCGTTCGACGCGGCGGTCGTCCGGCTGGAGGCGCTGCGGCTGACCGCGGCCGAGGAGCGGTTCGAGGCGGAGTTGGGGCTCGGGCGCGGTGCGGAGCTGGTCAGCGAGCTGGCCGATCTGGTGGCGGCGCATCCGGTGCGCGAGCGGCTCGTCGGCGCGTTGATGCGCGCCCTGGTCGCGGCCGGTCGGGACAACGAGGCGCTGCAGGTGTTCCAGCGTGCCCGGGAGGAACTGGCGGACACGCTGGGCGCGGACCCCTCCCCGGAGTTGTCGGCGTTGCATGTCGCGCTGCTGCGCGGCGAGTTGGGGCGGCGGTCGGAGAACCGCCGAACCAACCTGCGGGCGGAGCTGACCACGTTCGTGGGCAAGGAAGCCGATGTCGCCGCGGTCCGCGGGCTGGTCGCCGGGCACCGGCTCACCACGCTGATCGGGCCGGGCGGTGCGGGCAAGACCAGGCTGGCCACCGAGATTGCCCGGACGCTGCTCGGCGAACTGCCGGACGGGGCCTGGTTGGTGGAGCTGGCCGCGATCGGCGCGGACGGAGACGTGGCGCAGGCGACCTTCACCGGGCTCGGCCTGCGGGACACGCTGCTCGGGGAGACGCCCCACGCGGACCTGACGGAACGGCTCGTCGCCGCGGTCCGCGAGCGCGAGGCGCTGCTGATCCTGGACAACTGCGAGCACGTCATCGAGTCCGCGGCGGTCTTCGCCCACCGGGTGCTCGGGGAGTGCCGCAGGCTGCGGATCCTGGCGACCAGCCGGGAGCCGCTCGGCATCACCGGCGAGGCGCTGTGGGTGGTCGAGCCGCTGGACCTGCCGGACAGGTACGCCGGGCCGGAGGAGATGGAGGCCTCCGCCGCCGTCCGGCTGCTGCGTGACCGTGCCGGGGCGGTGCGCCCGGATCTCGCGGTCGCCGTGGAGGGCGCGGACCCCGCGCACGCCGGTGGCGCCGGGCACGCCCCGGTGGACGCGGCCACGCTGGCGACGATGGTGCGGGTCTGCCGGGCGCTGGACGGGATGCCGCTGGCGATCGAACTGGCCGCGGCCAGGCTGCGCACCATGTCCGTCGAGCAGCTCGCGAGCCGCCTCGACGACCGGTTCCGGCTGCTGACCGGCGGCAGCCGCACCGCGCTGCCGCGCCACCGGACGCTGCGCGCGGTGGTGGACTGGAGTTGGGACCTGCTCAGCGACGCGGAGCGGCGCGCGCTGCGGCGCCTGTCGGTGTTCTCCGGCGGGGCGAGCCTGGAGGCGGCCGAGCGGGTCTGCGCCGGGGACGGGGTCGAGCCGGAGGACGTGCTGGAACTGCTCACCTCGCTGGCCGAGAAGTCGCTGCTGCGGGTGGAGCTGCCGGGCGGGGAGGGCGGCGCTGCGCGGTACCGCCTGATCGGCACCATCAGGGAGTACGCCGGGCGACGGCTGGTGGAGGCGGGGGAGTCGGAGCGGGCGCGTCTGGCGCACCTCGCCCACGTCACCGAGCTGGTGGAGACCGCGGACCCGCATCTTCGCCGCGCCGAGCAGTTGGCGTGGCTCGCGGTCCTGGACGCCGAGCACGACGACATCGGCGCCGCGCTGCGCGGTGCGCTCGCGGCGGGTGAGGCGCAGGCGGCGATGCGGCTCGCGGCGGGCGCGGGCTGGTACTGGTGGCTGGGCGGGCACCGGACCGAGGGCATGGAGCTGATCGTCGCGGCGACCGGACTGCCGGGTGAGGTGACCGACGAGGTCCGCGCGATGGTGTACGGGCTGGTCGTGCTGTTCGTCAGCGCCGGTCGGGGCGACGAGCACCAGGCGGCGGAGTGGATCCGCGAGGCACACCGGCTGAGCCGGCGCAGCGCGGGAGGTTACCCGCTGCTCGGGCTGGTGGCGGCCCTGGAGCGGCTGCTGCACGGCCCGGACGCCTTCCTGTCGGCGTTCGCGCCGCTGCTGGAGGACGAGGATCCCTGGGTGCGGGCACTGGCCCGGCTGCACATGGGCAAGATGCGGATCATGCTCGGGCAGGCGGGCGGGGAGGCGGACGCGTACCTGGAGTCGGCGCTGGCCGCGTTCCGGGCGATCGGCGAGCGGTTCGGGATCTCCTTCGCGCTGACCGAGCTGGCCGACCGTAGTGCCGTGCGCGGCGAGTTCACCGTCGCCGGCGCGCACTACGAGCAGGCGGTCGCGGTGGTCGCCGAGCTGGGCGCCACCGAGGACGTCATCCGGATGCGCGCGCAGCAGGCCAGGCTGTACTGGCTGCTGGGCGACCAGGACGCCTGCGCGTCCGCGCTCGCCGAGGCGCAGCGGTGGGCGGAGCGGGTCACCTGGCCGGACGCGCTGGCCGAGCTGGCGCTCACGCGGGCGGACCTCGCCCGGTGGAGCGGCGACGCCGTCGAGGCGCGCGCCCAGCTCGACGTCGCCACGACGCTGCTGGGCGACGAGGCGGAGCAGACGAACATCCGGGCGCTGCGGCACGACGTGCTCGGGTATCTGACGGACGACCTGGGCGAGTGCCGGGCGCACCGCGCGGCGGCCTGCGCGGCGGCGGCCGAGGCGGGCAACGCGCCGCTGGTCGCGCAGGTCCTGGTCGGGGTGGCGGATCTGGCGCTGCGCGGCGACCGGCCCGAGCAGGCCGCGCGGCTGCTCGGTGCGAGCGAGGCGGTGCGCGGGCTGCGGGACCGCTCGCACCCGGACCTCGACCGGATCGAGCGGGCGGCACGGAGCCGCCTCGGCGACGCGGGGTTCGCCGAGGCGGCTCGGGAGGGGGCGGGGACCGACTGGTCCCTCCTGGTCGAGGTCACGCTCGCTTCCTGAAGGTCGACACCGCCCACACGTAGCCGAGGACGCCGAAGGCGACGCACCAGGCGACGGCGGCGATCGCGTCGCCGGTCGAGGCGTGGCCCTCCAGCAGCAGTCCGCGCAGCGTCTCGATGATCGGGGTGAACGGCTGGTACTCCGCGAACTGCCGGATGCCGGCGCCCATGCTGTGGGCGGGCACGAACGCGCTGCTCAGGAAGGGCAGCATGATCAGCGGGACGGTGGCCATGCCCGCCGACTCCACGGTCCTGGCGGCCAGGCCCATGGCGACGGTGAGCCAGCTGACCGCGAAGCCGAGCAGCAGCAGGAGGCCGACGGCGGCGAGCCACTGGGCGGCGTCGGCGTGCGGGCGGAATCCCATCGCGAAGCCGACGCCGATGATGGCCGCGTCGGCGAGCAGTCCGCGCACCGTCGTGGAGACGACGTGTCCGGCCAGCACGGCGCCGTGGGAGACGTCCATGGCCTTGAAGCGGTTGATGACGCCCTTGGTCATGTCGCCGTTGACGGCGGCGGCGGTCGGGCCGAGTCCGTAGCTGATGGCCATGACCAGCAGGCCGGGCACGGCGTAGTCGACGTAGCTGCCCTCGACCTTGAAGGCGCCGCCGAAGACCCAGACGAACATCAGCATGATGACGATGGGGAAGAGGACCGCCTGGAACACCGTGACGGGGTTCCTGACGGTGTGCCGGACGTTGCGGCGCAGCATGATCGCGGAGTCGCCGAGTGCGGTCGAGAGCGTGCTCATCGTGCGATCGCCTCCGTGGTGGCGTTGTCGGTGGGGTCGTCGGTGGACGTGCCGGCGGTGGAGCTGTCCGGTCCGGCGCCGGCGGTCCTGTCGGCCGCGGTGTCGGCGTGACCGGTCAGGGCGAGGAAGACGTCGTCGAGGTCAGGGGTGTGCACCGAGAACTCCTCGGCGTTGAGCGCGTGTTCGTCGAGGCGGTCCAGCACGCCGCGCACCGACCGTGAGCCGCCGTCGCTGGGCACCCGCAGGGTGAGCTCCTGGTCGTCCCTGGTGGCCCCGGCGAGGATCCGCGCGGCCGCGTCGAGGACGGCGGGGTCGGCGAACCTGAGCCGGACGTGAGTGCCGGGGACCTGGCGCTTGAGCTCCGCGGGGGTGCCCTCGGCGACGATGCGGCCCTGGTCGAGCACCGCGATCCGGTCGGCGAGCTGGTCGGCCTCCTCGAGGTACTGGGTGGTGAGGAAGATCGTGGTGCCCTCGGCCACCAGGCCGCGGACGATCTCCCACATGGTGCGCCTGCTGCGCGGGTCGAGGCCGGTGGTGGGCTCGTCGAGGAAGATGATCCGCGGGTCGCCGACCAGCGTCATCGCCAGGTCCAGCTTCCTGCGCATCCCGCCGGAGTAGCTGGAGGCGAGTTTGTCCGCCGAGTCGGCCAGGTCGAAGCGGTCCAGCAGCCCGGCGACGACGCGGTCGCCGGAGCGGACCCGCTTCAGGTCCGCCATCAGGCGCAGGTTCTCCCGGCCCGTCAGCAGTTCGTCCACGGCCGCGAACTGGCCGGTGACGCCGATGACCGCGCGCACCTGCCTGGTCGCGGTCACCACGTCGTGCCCGGCGACCCGCACGGTGCCGGCGTCGGCCTTCATCAGGGTCGTCGAGATGTTGACCGTGGTCGTCTTGCCCGCGCCGTTCGGGCCGAGCATGGAGAAGACCGACCCCTCAGGGACCTGGAAGCCGATGCCGTCCAGGACGACCTTGTCCCCGTACGCCTTCCGCAGTCCGGAGACCGCGATCGCTGAATTCGTCATGCGTCCACGGTGCCGAGCCGCCCTGTCACCCCCCTGTCACCCTCCTGACACGGCCGCTGACACCACGCTCCGTCGCATCGCCGCCGGTCAGGAAGGCGGACCGGTGAAATCGATCAAGGTACTGCCGTGGCCGCCGGGGCAGGCCCTAGGGTGGGAGCGTGGCTGTGACCAGGGACCGCGACGACATAGCCGGGCAGCTCGACCCCTACCGCAGGGAGTTGACGGCCTACTGCTACCGCATGCTCGGCTCCGCCTTCGAGGCGGAGGACGCGGTGCAGGAGACCATGGTGCGCGCCTGGTCCTGGTTCGAGGGCTTCGAGGGCCGTTCGGCGCTGCGCACCTGGCTGTACCGGATCGCCACCAACGTCTGTCTGGACATGGCCCCGGCTCCCCAGCGCCGGGCCAGGCCCATGGACCTGTCCTCCCCCGGCTCGGCCACCGCGCCGGACCTGGCGCGGCTGGAGGAGAACGTCTGGGTCGGGCCGGTCCCCGACGAGCGGGTGCTGTTCGGCGACCCGGCCGAGGTCGCGGTGGGCCGGGAGACGATCAGGCTCGCCCTGGTCTCCGCACTGCAGCGGCTGCCGGCCAGGCAGCGCGCGGTGCTGATCCTGCGTGAGGTGCTCGCCTGGTCGGCCGCCGAGACGGCCGACCTGCTGGAGACCTCCGTGGCCTCGGTGAACAGCGCGCTGCAGCGCGCGCGGGCCACCCTCGCCGACCACGGCGGCGTTCCGTCCAGCGACACCTATCTGCCGCTGGACGAGACCCAGCGGGCGCTGCTGGCCAGGTACGTCAGGGCGTTCGAGGACTTCGACATCCAGGGTCTGCAGAGCCTGCTGCACGAGGACGCGGTCCTCAACATGCCGCCGTACCAGATGTGGGTGCGGGGGGTCGTCGAGCTGGGCGCGTGGTGGCAGGGAGCGGGCTGCGGCTGCCGCGGATCGCGCCTGCTGCCGGTGGAGGCGAACGGCACCCCGGCCTTCGCGCAGTACCGTCCGGCCGAGGACGGCGACGGCTGGACGCCGTGGGGGATCACCCTCCTGGAGATCACCGACGGCAGGATCAGCGCGATGACCAACCACATGGACACCGAGCGGCTCTTCCCACTGTGGGGACTGCCGCCGCGGCTGCCCGCCGGACACCCCGCGTAGAAGATCTCGGAAATCTCCGCGCGCGGCCGATGAGTTCTCCGGGCGTGCTTCGTCCGACCCTGTGAAGCAGCCCACGACGGCAGCGCCGGCAGGCGCTCCGGCCGTCGAAGCGATCGAAGCGACAGGAGATCACCCATGACCCAGCAGGTGAAGGGCCCCGCCAGCTACTTTCCCTCGATCGAGAAGAAGTACGGCCGCCCGATCGTGGAGTGGCAGGAACTGATCCGAGGTTCCGGTCTGACGAAGCACATGGAGCTGGTGAACTGGCTCAAGGCCGAGCACGGGCTCGGCCACGGGCACGCCAACGCTCTCGTCGCCCACACCCTGGCCGAGGCGAAGGGCCGGTGAGGGTTACCGCCCACACGGCTCACGGTGCGCCCCGGAGCCGTGCGATGAGGTCGTCGATGTCGAGGTGCCGTCCCTCCGCGCCGTAGGGGACGACGTGTTCGGTGAGCCGGAGGAAGCCCCGGATCTCCTCCGCCTCGGCGCGCAGCAGGGCCGCGCCCGGGCCGCTGCCGAGGGTGATGGACAGCGACCCGCTGCCGGGACCCGGGCTGATCACCACGTCACCGAGACCGGAGACCCGGCGCAGTCCCGAGCGGAGCGAGGCACGGTCGAGCACCCAGGTGACCGTGGTGCTGGGGCCGGTCAGGCAGTGCAGGCGGACGGCGTAGGGGTCGGCCTGGGTGTAGGTGAGCTGGGCGGACACCGGGATCTCGCCCATGTGCCCCGCCACCAGGTGGAGCCGGATGTCCGCGCCGCAGGCGGCGGCGGTTGCCCGGTCGACGGGCGGACGCGGTGGGCGGGGCGGTTCGGGGGCCTGCGGCGGCTGGGAGGCGTGGGGCGGGTTCAACTCTGCTGCCCTCCCGGTCCTCTGCGGTGCTTGGCGAACAGCGGGTGTCCGTCCCTCGGCGAGGGGAGGGGGCGGCCGGGGACGCGCGTCAGGCGTCGCCATTCGAGGTCGGGCTCGCCCGGGACGGAGCGACCCGTGCTGTGCCACAGCTCGGCCAGATGGGTGTAGATGGGCTCGTCATGCCGAAACGTTTCTTCTCGCCCCGCAGAGGGCCTCAACGAGTCTGCCGTCATGCTCGGTTCAACGAGGGAAACGCCGTCTGGCAACTGTCCGGGGAGATGCGGATGGAGATTCCTGCGGACACGTAGGCGCGGGGT
The DNA here is from genome assembly GCF_000744655.1 of Streptacidiphilus rugosus AM-16. Lineage (NCBI taxonomy): Bacteria > Bacillati > Actinomycetota > Actinomycetes > Kitasatosporales > Streptomycetaceae > Streptacidiphilus > Streptacidiphilus rugosus. The sequence goes on from NZ_JQMJ01000003.1 coordinate 472,538, forward strand.
CGCAGCCGCGCGGGTCGCGTGTGTACGGTGCGAAATACGTTCGCCCGATGGGGGCGTGCGAACGTATCGTCGCGGCCATGTCGATCGAATCCCCGTCCGCGCCCGTCCGTCAGCAGCTCAGGGACGCCCTCACCGGGGCGATCAAGGCGCGGGACCGGGCCGCCGCGTCCGTCCTCCGGGCGACGCTCGGCGCGATCGAGAACGCGGAGGCGATCGACCCGGCCGAGGCGCAGGGCGTGGCCGGGATCGGCCGCTCGCTCGCCGTCGAGCAGATCGCGGTCGGCGTCGGGGCGGCCGAGGCGCCGCGGCGGCTGCTGACGGAGCAGGACGTACGCGGGATCGTGCGCGACGAGATCGCCGAGCGGGAGGCGGCGGCCGGCCAGTACGAGCGGGTCGCCCGGCCCGAGCAGGCCGAGCGCCTGCGGGCGGAGATCGCCGTCCTCGCCGCCTTCCTCTGACTCCCTCTGACGCGGGACCGCTGCGGTGACGCGGGAGCCGGAGTGAGGCGGGAGCGTGAGTGAGACAGGGCCGGGGCCCCCTCCCGGCTGCCCGGCCACGTCGAGGCCACCGACCATGATCGCCAAGTGTCAGCTGTGAAGCATTCAGCGATCTTGGTCGGCGGAGGTCGCGGCGGGGAAGAGTGACCTCAGCCCGGAGGCGAAGACCTCGGGCTCGTCCACGCCGAAGGCCGCGCGCTGGAGCAGGTAGCCCTGCAGTGCGGCGATGATCACGCGGGCGCAGGCGGCCGGGTCGGCGTCCGCCGGGAGCTCGCCGCGTCGCCGGTGGACCGAGAGGGTCTCCGCGAGCAGGTCGGCCAGGCGCAGCATGCCGTTGTGCAGGACCTTGGACAACTCCTCGTCGCGCAGGCCCTCGGCCCACACCTGGATGATCAGCCGGTTCAGTTCCGGGTCCCGCAGGGTCTCCACGGGTGCGCCCGGCAGCCCGCCGAGCAGGTCCCTCAGCGGTGGCGGATCCTGCGGGTTCAGGTAGGTGACCAGGCTCTGCGTGACGCTCGCGAGCGCCTCCGCGGCGATGGTGCTGACCAGCTCCTCCTTGCCTGAGAAGTAGCGGTAGAAGGCCCCGGGGGAGAGGCCTATCTCGGTCAGTAGTTCCTGCATCGAGGGGGCGTGGAATCCGTTCGCGGCGAAGCAGCGCCGGGCTCCGGCGAGGATCTGCTGCCGACGGGCTTCGCTGTGCTCCTTGGATACGCGTGGCATGGCTCCAAAATAAAGCGAACGTTCCTTCTTGACAACGCCCTTGCTCCGGCGCAGTCTGAGGTCATAGCAAAACGAATGTTCCTTCTCTTTGGAGAACCGGGAGACCACCCCATGAACGCTCGCCTGCGCCCCTACCTGCTGGTCGTGCTGCTGCCGCTCGTCGCCGTCGCCCTGCTCTGGGCGTTCGTCTGGCCGGCGGCCAGGACAGCTCCGCGTGAGCTGCCGCTGGGCCTGGTCGGGCCGGACCGTGCGGTGGTCCAGGTCGAGCAGGGCCTCGAAGTCCACGCCGGGCCGCACGCCTTCGCGGTCCACCGCTACGCCGACCTCGCCGCCGCCCGAACCGCCGTCGCGGACCGGCAGGTCTACGGTGCGATCGTGCTCGCCCCCGAAGGGACGCGGATGCTCACCGCCTCGGCGGCCTCCCCCGCCGTGGCCACCCTGCTGCAGCAGGTGGCGCACCAGGCGCCCGGCGGTGCGACGGTGACCGATGTCGTCCCCCTGCCGTCCGGCGACCCGCGTGGCAGCGTCTTCGCCTCCTCGGTGCTGCCGATGGCGATCGCCGGACTGGCCCTCGGCGCGGTGACCTTCCTGTTCGGCCGCGGTGTGGGTCAGCGGCTGCTGATGCTGCTGCTCTCGGCCGCGGCGGTCGGCGCGGCGGCGGTGACGGTGAGCCAGGGCTGGCTCGGCGCGCTGGAGGGGAACGCGGCGGCGAACGCCGGAGTGGTGGCGCTGATGGTCCTCGCGGTCTCCTCGGTGGTCTGCGGCCTCGCGATCCGGCTCGGCGCCAAGGGGATCGGCCTCGGCGCCCTGGTCCTGATGCTGCTCGGCAACGCCTGGTCGGGAGTGATGTCCGCACCGGAGCTGCTGCCCGGCTTCGCCTCCTGGGCCGGCCGTCTGCTCCCGGTCGGGGCCGGCGCGACGGCCCTGCGGGACGCCGCCTTCTTCGGCGGGCACCGGATCGGGTTCCCGCTGCTGGTCCTGGCGGCCTGGATCGTCGCCGGTCTGGGCCTGACCGCCCTCGCCGCCCGCGCAGGCACCGGCTCCGGCTCGAAGGCGGTCGCCAGTGCCGAGGACGCGTCCGTCGCGCCCCGCCGCGGTGACGAGGCGGCGGAGGCAGGGCGGGAGGGCCGGCCGGCGGTCGTCTGAGTCGCCGACCTGGGCCGCTCCCCCGCACCCCGAACGACCCGCACCCGGTACGAAGCGCACCCTGCGCGACCCGCTCCCCGCACGACGGAGAGGACCGCCGGAGACCCCGGCGGTCCTCGCCGTTCGGCCGCTCACCGGCAATTCGTTTCCGCGGCTCCGTGCGCGCGGACTAGCGTCGGATCATGTCGACACCGCAACTCCCCTACGCCATCGGCGACGACGACTTCACCGAGCTGCTGCCGGAGACCCGCCGCGCCCTCGCCCACCGCATCGCCGTCGCCCAGCGCGAGGGCCGGATCCCCGGGATCGTGGCCGCCGTCCTGCGCGACGGCGAGCGGCGCTGGTGGGGATCGCGCAGCATGGTCGACGGGCACGCGCCGGACCCCGACACCCAGTTCCGCATCGGCTCGATCACCAAGACCTTCGTCGCCGTGCTGGTGATGCGGCTGCGCGACGAGGGCAGGCTGAAGCTCTCCGACCGCCTCGGGCAGCACCTGCCCGCGGTGGGGCCCGCCGCCGGAGAGGTGACGATCCGCCAACTGCTGTCGCACACCTCCGGGCTGAGCAACGAGCCGCCCGGCCCCTGGTGGGAGCGGTCCGACGGGGCGCTGCGCCCCGAGCTCGGCGACGTGCTGCAGCACCCGCCGCTGCGGCACGAGCCCGGCCGCCTCTTCCACTACTCCAACGTCGGCTTCGCGCTGCTCGGGGCGCTGGTGGAGCAGCTGCGCGGGGACGACTGGTACACCGTGCTGCACCGCGAGGTGCTGCGCACGCTCGGCATGCGGCGCACCAGCGCCCTGCCGGACGCGCCGCACGCGGGCGGCTGGGCGGTGCACCCGTGGGCGGAGGTGATCCTCACTGAGCCGCTCCAGCAGACCGGGCGAATGGCTCCGGCCGGTCAGCTCTGGTCCACGGTGCAGGACCTGACCCGGTGGGCCGCCTTCCTGGCCGCGGGCGACGAGCGGGTGCTGGCGGCGTCGAGCCTCGCCGAGATGCGGGAGTGCAACGCGTCGGGTGAGGAGCGGTACGGGCTCGGCCTCGCGCTCACCGAGGTCGGCGGGCTGGAGCTGGCCGGGCACACCGGCTCGATGCCCGGCTTCCTCGCCGCGCTCTGGGTCTGCCCGGAGGCGCGGCTCGGCGCGGTGGTGCTCAGCAACGCGACCACGGGCCCGGTGGGCGGGATCGGCACGTTGACGGCCGATCTCCTCCGGATCGTCGCCGAGCGCGAGCCGCTGATCCCGCAGCCCTGGCGTCCGCTGGCGGACTACGACCCGCGGGTGCTCGCGCTGACCGGGCCCTGGTACTGGGGGCCGAGCGGCTACGCGCTGCGGCTGGTGGGCGCGGGCGACGAACTGGAGCTGACGCCGCTCGGAGCGGCGGGGACCAGGGAGTGCCGACTGCTGCGCGCCGAGGACGGGGAGTCGTGGATCGCCGAGGGCGGTTACTGGCACGGCGAGACGATGCGCGCGGTGCCGGACGCGCAGGGCGCGGTGGACCATCTCGACCTCGGCACCTTCGTGCTGACCCGCGAGCCCTACCCGCTCGACGGTCCGGTGCCGGGCGGGGTGGACCCGGAGGGCTGGCGCGCCGAGGATTGGTGAAATACCTGCTGATTCGGCGGAATTTGTCATCATGCGGGTAAAGCGGGCATCCCTCGCACGGTGTGCGACGAGCGCGAAGAGGCTGAGTGATGGCGAAGGAGACCCGGGCAGGTCGCGGCAGGAAGCGCCTGGGCCGCCGGCAGGGCGACGACGCGGCGGCGGGTGCCGGGCCGGACGCGGCGGAGCAGGACGCGGCGCAGTCGGACGGCTGGGCCGGAGGACAGGACATCACCGCGGCTGCGCAGGCCGCTGGGACCGGCGCAGCCGGGGTGTCGTCGGCGGCAGCGGACGTGCGGATCACGGTCGACGTCTTCACCGGGCCCGAGTCGGCCTTCTTCGCCACCTCCTCGCTGGTCCACGGGCCGGAGCACGCCGTGCTGGTCGACACCCAGCTCACCCGCAGCGCCGGCCGCGAACTGGCCGAGTGGGTGGCCGGCAAGGCCCGCACGCTCACCGCGATCGTGATCACACACCCGCATCCGGACCACTACTTCGGCACGGAGGAGGTGCTCCGGCTCTTCCCCGGCACCCCCGTCTACGCCGACCCGGCGGTCATCGACGCGATCACCCGGACCGGCCTGGCCAAGGTGGTCCAGTGGCAGCAGGTCCTCGGGGACGACATCACCTCGGCGCCCATCGTCCCGGGGCCGCTGCCTGCGGACACCCTGCTCGTCGACGGCGCGGAACTGCACGTCATGGCGCTGGGTCAGGGTGACTGCGCGGCCACGTCGATCGTCCACGTCCCCGGTGCGCGGACCGTCGTCGCGGGGGACGTCGCGTTCAACGGAACGCACGTCTGGACCGCCGACACGACCAGGGAGGAGCGGGCGGACTGGCTCGCCAGCCTGGAGACGGTGCGCGGCCTCGACCCCGACCGGGTCGTCGCCGGCCATCGTGCGCCCGGCCAGGACGACGACGCGGCCCGGGTCATCGCCTTCACCGGTGACTACCTCCGCGAGTTCGACGCGCATCTCGCCGAACACCCCGGTGACGCCGACGCGCTGTTCGCGGCGGTCACCGAGACCTACGGCGAGCTGACGCTCCCGGCGATCCTGCAGATCGGCGCGCAGGAGAACACGGCGCGCTGAGGTCGAGTGCGGGAAGGCCCTGGCGTTGACGTCGGGGTCAAGGTCTACCGTCGTTCCGAGGGGAAGGAAACGACGGTCGACCAAGATCGCCGAGTGCTTCACGTGAAGCACTGAGTGATCTTGGTCGGAGGCGGGAGGGCGAGGCCCATGCGCATCGGTGAGCTGGCCCGGCGGGTCGGGACGACCACCCGGACGCTGCGCTACTACGAGACGCGCGGTCTGCTGTCCGCGCGGCGCGGGGAGAACGGATACCGCAGCTACGACGAGGACGACGTGCGTCTGCTGCGCCAGATCCGGCTGCTGCAGGACTTCGGCTTCGAGCTGGAGGAGACCCGGCCCTTCGTCGACTGTCTGCGCGCCGGCCACCCGCACGGAGACTCCTGCCCGGCCTCGCTCGACGTCTACCGGCGCAAGCTCGCCGAGCTGGACGCCTGCATCGACCGGCTGCGCGAGGTGCGCGACCAGGTCGGCGCCCAACTCGCCCGTGCCGAGCTGGCCCGTGCCGAGCTGCGCGCGGAGGCGCGGACCGGGTCCGCCCCGCGCTGCGAACTGACGGACCCGAAGGAAGCAGGGGGAGCGATGGAAGCGATGGAAGGGGAGGCGCGCTGATGGCGGGAACGAGTGAGTGGGTGCGCGCGGTCGGGGACGCGGACTTCGCCGCGGAGGTCCTGGCGAGCGAGCTGCCGGTCCTGGTGGAGTTCACCGCGGACTGGTGCCCGCCCTGCCGGATGATGGTTCCGGTCCTGGCCGAGCTGGCGGCCGAGCGGGCCACGGAGCTGCGCGTCGTCACGGTCGACGTCGACGTGAACCCGGAGACCCAGGCCGGCTACGGCGTGCTGTCCATGCCGACCCTGATGCTCTTCAGCAAAGGCGAGCCGATCTGGTCGGCGGTCGGCGCGCGACCCAAGCGGTGGCTGGGACAGGAGTTGACGGAAGCGCTCACCCGGGCGCGCGCGGCAGCGTAGCGCGTGCGCGGCGCGTGCGCCCCGTTCTTCGCCCTAATTGTCGGATCAGCAACGCCGCCGTGCCACGCTCCTGGGAGGTACGAGTCCGACGGGAGATGAAGCTCCAAGGTGTCGATCGGAAGCGCTATCAATCGAAACGGTCGCCCCCGCTCGCGTGGCGCGGGCCGACGAGGCGACAACACGGTGGTCGCGCCCGAGCCGTCCGAGTCGGCGGCCGGGGACTCGGCTCGGGAGCCGGCCGACAGGAACGCCGAGGCCCTGAGCGATCCCACGGCTGACACCCCGGCCGACCTCGACCCTCCGGCCGGAGCGGCGCCCGACCGCACCAGCGGCTCCGAGGGGTCCCCCGCCGCCGCAGCGGCGGCTCCCGCGGCCCGGCCCGAGCTCGCACCGGTGATCGCCAACGCCCCGGCGCGCAACTGGGCCGCCGGGCCCGACGACGCCTGGAGCCGGGCCTGGGCCGCGCCCGCCGTCAGCACCGCCCCCGCCCCGCCGATGCCGATCGTGGCCGCGCCGCCGCCGATGCCCGCGGGCATTCCGGCCATCCCGCTGCCCCCGCCGCCGATGCCGCTCCCCGGCTCGGTCGTGGCGGTGGTTCCGCTGGCCTCGCGTCAGAAGGCCGCCATGGCTCAGCAGGCCGTCCCCCCGTCCCTGGCGCCGCAGCCCCCGGGGGCAGCCGGGACGCCGCCCTCGGCCGCCGCTCCGCCGCCGGCCGAGGTCCAGCAGGCGCCCGCGCTGCGGGCCGCGCCACGGGCGAAGGCGGACACCGGCGGCGTCGGTCCCTCGCCGCAGGACATCGTGCTGATCCGGCGCAGTCTGAGCGTGGTCGAGCCGGTCGCCGACCGCGCCACGGCGCACTTCTACGCCGTGCTCTTCCTGAAGCGCCCGGAGCTGCGCGCGCTCTTCCCCGCCGCGATGGACGTCCAGCGGGACCGGCTGTTCCGCGCACTGCTGGCGGCCGGGCGGGCCGCGGACGATCCGCCGGTGCTGGTGGAGTACCTGGAGCGGCTCGCGCGGGGCCACCGCAAGTACGGCGTCCTGGACGAGCACTACGCACCTGTCGGGGCCTCGCTGCTGGCGGCGCTGGAACGTTACTGCGGGCGGCAGTGGGACGAGGACACCGCGCGTGCCTGGACCAAGGTCTACGCCGTGATCTCCCAGGTCATGATGGCCGCGGCCGCGCGGGACGCGCAGAGTTCGCCGGCCTGGTGGCAGGGCGAGGTGCAGTCGGTGGACCCGGTCGGCAGGGACGTGGCCGTGGTGACCCTGCGGACCGACCACCCCTATCCCTACCGCGCGGGGCAGTACGCGAGCGTCGAGGTGCCCTGGTGGCCGCGGGTGTGGCGGCACTTCTCGCTGGCCTCGGCGCCGGACCGGAGGCCGGGTGCGGACGGGCTGCTGCGCTTCCACGTGAAGGCGGTGCCCGCCGGCTGGGTCAGCAACGCCCTGGTGCACCGGGCCGCCCCCGGGGACGTGCTGCGGCTCGGTCCGGCCCAGGGTTCGATGGTGGCGGACCTGCGCGAGCAGGGGCCGCTGCTGCTGGTCGGCGGCGGCACCGGGATCGCCCCGATGCTGGCCGTGGTCGAGGAGCTGGCGCTGGCCGGCGCACGGCGGACCGTCGAGGTCTACTACGGGGCACGCCGCCCGGACGAGCTCTACGCCGAAGCCGCGCTGCGCGAGCTGGACCAGCGGCTGCCCTGGCTGTCGGTCCGCACCGCGCTCTCGGATTCCCTGCTGGCGTCCCCGCGCGGCTCGGGCGGACCCGAGCGCGGGCAGCTGCCCGAGGTGATCGGCCGCTCCGGTCCGTGGGACGGCTACTCGGCCCTGCTGAGCGGACCCAACGCGATGGTCAGGCGGGTCCGCGGCGTCCTGCTCGACGCGGGCGTGCCGCGCGAGCGGATCGCCTCCGACCTGGAGGACGAGGCCGCGACCGCCGGCTGACGCCCGCGAAGGCGGCCGACGCCCGAACCGCGGGAGGCGTCGTCCCTCACAGCCCCAGGTCGTCCGCGAGCAGGGCGGTCACGCCCTCGATGTTGGCGGCCAGATAGGCGCGCAGGGACGGCGGCACCACGTTGACGGCGGTGACGCCCTCCCTGGTGAACGGCAGCCGGACCACCTCGTACTCGCCGTTGGGCTGCTCGACCTCGGGGCCGTGCCGCCGGGACAGGTCCATCGCGGCCAGCCGGCAGACGAAGAAGTGCTGCACCTTCACGCCGTGGGGGTGCAGTTCGGTGCCGTCCTCGTGGTGCGTGTGGGAGACGGTGTCGACGAAGGCAGGGACGATGTCGGTCGCCTTGCCGCCGAGCTCCTCCGCGAGCTCGCGGTGCAGGGCGTCGACGACCGTGGCGTCGGTGGGTTCCATCCCGCCGCCAGGGGTGATCCAGTAGGGCGGACGGCCGGGCTTGGTCCGCTTGATCATCACGAGTTCCGGTCCGTCCGGACCGGTGTCGAGCAGGATCGCCCTGGCCGTGCGTTTCACCACAGGGCGTACTGCGTGTCGCTGCGCTGCTGCCACGTGCTGTGCCACCACGACAGGAGTGTGCCGCAGGTGAAGCAGGGTGAAACCCGAACAGTTCTCCCCTATGCCGAGGTTAAGAGAGGTTCAAGCTTTCACCCCCGCCGTTTGGCGGGGTCGGATCTACGCCTGGAGTGCGAGACATTACTGTGATCTGACGGGCATTATGTGGAGGAGTTGCGTCCATATGGCATATGCCCAGGGGGGAGAGAAGGCAATGGAGAACGCCGCTCCGACGCTGATCGGATCGGTCCAGCGCGCCCTCCGGCTGCTCGAGGCCGTGGGGGAGCACCGCCAGGGCGCGACGGCCAAGCAGCTCGCCCGGAAGGCCGGACTCCCGCTCGCCACCACCTACCACCTGCTCCGCACGCTCACCCACGAGGGCTACCTCCGCCGGGTCGACGGCGCCTACGTCCACGGTGAGGCGGTGGGGGCGCTGGGCCGCCACCGCGAGGTGCGCGAGGGCCGGGACGCCATCAGCGGCGCCCTGGACCGGCTGCGCCAGGAACTGGGCGCGGCGACCTACTTCGCCACCTACCGCGACGGCGAGCTCGAGGTCGTCGACGTCTCGGAGGCGCCCGGCACGGTGGCCGTCGAGGAGTGGGCCGACTTCCGCGCCACCGGCAACGCGCATGCCATCGGACAGTGCCTTCTCGGCCAACTCGACCGAGAGGGCCGCCTTGACTACCTCTCCCGTCACCGTCCGCAGTCGCTGACCCGGCGCACGGTGACCGACTCGACCACGCTGCTGCGTCGGCTGGAGGCTCGCCATCCGGGGCGTCCCGTGCTGGAGCAGCAGGAGTACCTGGCAGGTGTGGTCTGCGCCGCGGTGCCGATCATGGTCGGCGCAGCGGTCTGCACCATCGCGCTGTCACTTCCCGTCGCGCAGGCCCACCGGCTCCCGGCGACGGCGGACCGGTTGGCGACGCGTGTCGGGGCGGTCGTGGACCGCTTGTCTTTCACTATCTGAAAACTTCGCACTTGGTGCCGACTGCGGACGAAGCGACCATGGGTGTGGACGTTCGCAGGCAGTACCGAGGTGGCGACGGGGATCGAGAGGTACCGCTATGAAGATGCAGAGTCTGGTCAAGGGCCAACTGGTGATGAGCCTGCTGGTCTCCGACGACCTGGCCTTCGACACGCATGTCGAGCTCGTCTACGACCCGAGCGACCCCTTCGCCGTCAGGCTCACCTTCCACCTGCCCGGCGACCCGCCGGTGGCCTGGGTGTTCGGCCGGGAGCTGCTGCTGGACGGGATCACCCGCCCCACCGGCGAGGGCGACGTCAGAGTCGTGCCGGTGCCCGGGACCGACGAGGACTTCCACGACGTCTGCATCGAGCTCCACTCCCCCGAAGGGATGGCCGTGCTGCGCTCCCCCGCGATCCCGTTGATCTCCTTCCTGGGACGCACCGACCGTGCGCTCCCGATGGGCCAGGAGCACACGGTGGCCGATCTGGACCGGCAGCTGGAGCTGATCCTCGGGCGCGCCTGAGCGCCGCCGGCGGCCCGGCGGCCCGGCCGCCCGGGTACCGGTCCTCGCCCGTCAGTCCTCGTCGCGCACGACCAGGTGCAGGGCCCAGGCGACGATGCTGATGATCAGCGAGCCGAGCAGGGCCGGCACGAAGCCGCTGACGTGGAAGTCGAGGTGCATCTTGCCCGAGGCCCAGGAGGTGAGCCAGAGCATCAGCGCGTTGATCACGAAGGTGATCAGGCCCAGCGTGAGGATGAACAGGGGCAGCGAGAACAGCTTGACCAGCGGCTTGACGAAGAAGTTCACCACGCCGAAGACCAGGGCGACCAGCACCACGGTCAGCGCCTGGTGGCCCCAGCTGCCCTTCTGAAGAGTGATGCCGGACACGAGCAGGGCCGCCACCCAGATGGCCGCGGCGTTGATCAGGGTCTTGACGAAGAACTTCACCATGGCGTGATCGTCGCAGCCTGTGACCGGCAGCGGTAGTCCCGAACGGTCATGTCGATGTCACAGCTTTGTGCGGGGCCCCGGGAGGACCGGTGAGGAGCCGGTCGCGCGGCTGGTTGAATGGCGCGCATGAAGGTCTTCCGGATGGACGAACTCGATGCCGAGCGCGCCGCCAACGAGGGCGCCTACCTGCAGTTCCTGCGCGAGCGGAACATGTCCGCCGGGCTCTACGCCCTGGACGCCGGGCAGCAGGACCCACAGCAGCCGCACCACGAGGACGAGTTGTACGTGGTGCTGAGCGGCCGCGCGGCGCTGACCGTGGGCGAGGAGACGAGCACGGTGGGCCGGGGCAGCGTCGTCCACGTGCCCGCGGGGGTGCCGCACCGCTTCCACCACATCAGCGAGGACCTGCGGGTCCTGGTGGTCTTCTCGCCGCCCGAGAGCTGAACGACCGCCCGCCACGGGCCCCTTCCCGACCCCGGGCCCCTGAGGGTGGACCCTGGTGCCCGAGCTGTCCTGATCAGGGTCTTATCCGGGTCTTCTCAGGGGCAGGAACACTTCGAGGGCCGAGTGTCCGCCCGTAGGATCGAAGACGTAACCAGGACACCCGAGGGGGAGGACGGACATCATGACTGAACTGTGGAAGGCACTCCCCAGTTGGGTGCGGAACATCGTGGTCCCGATCATGGCCATAGTGGTCGCATGGTGGGTGCTGTCGGCGCTCGTGGGGATCGTCTTCGGCCTGATGAGCTTCATCATCAAGGCGCTGGTGGTCGTCGGCCTGGGCGCGGTGGTCGTGATCCTGGTGAAGAAGGCATCCAAGAGCTGACCGGGCGTCGGACGACGGCATCCGACAACGGCGAAGGGCCGACCGCGAACGCGGTCGGCCCTTCGCCGTCAGGCGTCAGCGGCGCCGGTGACATCCGTGGCGTCAGCGGCGCCTTCGGTGCGAGGTCGGCGCCCGGCCCTCCGCGGACCGCGTCTCGGGTCCTCCCGCCGGCTGCGGGATCCGGCCGCCGGCCGTCCGCGGTTCGTGACCGGCGTGCGGCTCCCGGCCGTCGCGGGAGGCGACCAGCGCCGCGAGCCCCGTCGTGAGCGGCACCGAGGCGATCAGTCCGATGCTGCCGACCAGGGTGCGCACCACCTCCTCGGCGGCGATCTCGCTGGTGGCCACCTGCCAGACGCCCCGGTGCGAGAGCGAGAAGAGCAGCATCAGCGGCAGTGCCGCGCCCGCGTAGGCCATGACGAGGGTGTTGACCGTGGAGGCGATGTGGTCCCGGCCGATCCTGATGCCCGCCCGGTAGAGGGCGCGGGCGCCCATGGTCGGGTCGGCGGCGCGCAGTTCCCAGACCGAGCTGGCCTGGGTGACGGTCACGTCGTTGAGCACGCCCAGCGAGCCGATGATGACGCCGGCCAGCAGCAGGCCCGGCAGTTGGATGCCGGGGAAGAGCGAGTGGACGAAGGCCGTCTCGTCGGAGGTGTTCCCGGTCAGCCTGGTCAGCTGGATGAACGCCTCGCCCAGGCCGCCGATCAGCGCCAGCGAGACCATCGTGCCGAGCACCGCGACGGAGGTGCGGGCCGAGAGGCCGTGGCAGAGGTAGAGCGCGAGCAACATGATCAGCCCGCCGCCGACCACCGCGACCGCCAGCGGGTTCTCGCCGCCGAGGATCGCGGGCAGCACGAAGAAGGCGAGCACCAGGAAGCTGATCGCCATCGCGACCAGCGCCGCCAGCCCGCGCAGGCGGCCGATCAGCACGACGGCGAGGGCGAAGACGCCCGCGAGAACCGCCATCGGCATGCTGCGGTCCGCGTCCTCGACGGTGTACTGGAGTGCGGCGGGGGCGCTCGGGGAGTAGTCCACCACCACTTTCTCGCCCGCGACGTAGACCGCGCTCTGGTCCGGCGGCAGGATCTGCGTCACGCTGCGGCCGGCGTCCTTGCCGCTGGTCAGGTGGAGGGTGATCTCGGTGCAGGTCGTGGTGGCGCCCTGCGCGCAGGGAACGATCCGGGTCGCGGTCACCGAGCCGTTCACCGTCAGCTGGTCGAAGCCGGTGCCGGTCGGCGCGTGGGCGGGCAGCGGCGCCGGCCAGAGCCACGCCAGCCCGCACAGCACGGCCAGCGCGAACGGCACCAGCACGGCCGCGAGCAGCACGCGCAGCCGCGCGGACGCGGGGCTGGCGGGGCCGTGGTCGTGTGTGTGTCCGTGCGACACGTGGGGTTGGTGGTGGTGCTCTGCCACGCTGGCGAACGCTACCCCGGCGACCGCTCCGCGGACAGCCCTGGCCAAGTGACGTCACCGCTCGCTACGGTGTGTGCATCTCATCTGTAGACGCGGGAGCTCGGAGCACCGGGCTGAGAGGGCGCTGACCGTCGTAGCACGCATACGACGAACGCTTGCGCCGACCGCAGGAACCTGACCGGGTAATGCCGGCGTAGGGAGTAGTGGGTCTGATGACCTTGCACGACGACGCACAGCAGAAGTCTGCCTCCAGCACGGCGGGTGGCTACCCGACCCCGGCCTGGCGCAAGGCGTACCGCCAGGGTGCCCGCCCCGATCTGCGCGTCCCCTATCGCGAGGTGCTGCTCAGCACCGGCGGTACCGTCCCGCTGTACGACACCTCCGGGCCGTACACCGACCCCGACTTCGAGCCCGACGTGCGCCGCGGCCTGCCGCCACTGCGTGACGCCTGGATCAGCCAGCGCGGGGACGTCGAGGACTACCACGGGCGCGAGCGTCGCCCGGAGGACGACGGCCTCAAGCACACCTCGCCCAGGGGCGGGGCCGGACTGGCCAACCTCGACGCGGTCTTCCCCGGCCGCCCGCGCCGCCCGCGTCGCGCCCGCGACGGCGGGGCGGTGACCCAACTCGCCTACGCCCGGCGGGGGATCGTGACGGCGGAGATGGAGTTCGCCGCGCTGCGCGAGGGCATGTCGCCGGAGACGGTGCGCGAGGAGCTCGCGGCGGGACGGGCGGTGCTGCCGGCCAACGTGAACCACCCCGAGTCCGAGCCGATGCTGATCGGCTCGAAGTTCCTGGTGAAGATCAACGCCAATATCGGCAACTCCGCGGTGACCTCCTCGATCGAGGAGGAGGTCGAGAAGATGTCCTGGGCGACCCGCTGGGGCGCGGACACCGTGATGGACCTCTCCACCGGCCGCAACATCCACACCACCCGCGAGTGGATCCTGCGCAACTCGCCGGTCCCGATCGGCACGGTGCCGCTCTACCAGGCACTGGAGAAGGTCGACGGCAGGGCGGAGGAGCTCGGCTGGGAGGTCTACCGCGACACCGTGATCGAGCAGTGCGAGCAGGGCGTGGACTACATGACCGTGCACGCGGGCGTGCTGCTGCGCTACGTGCCGCTGACGGCCCGTCGCAAGACCGGCATCGTCTCGCGCGGCGGCTCGATCATGGCGGCGTGGTGTCTGGCGCACCATCAGGAGAACTTCCTCTACACGAACTTCGAGGAGCTCTGCGACATCCTGCGGGCCTACGACGTCACCTACTCGCTGGGCGACGGCCTGCGCCCCGGTTCGATCGCGGATGCGAACGACGAGGCCCAGTTCGCGGAGCTGCAGACGCTCGGTGAGCTCGGCCGGATCGCCCGGGCGCGCGACGTGCAGGTGATGATCGAGGGCCCGGGACATGTCCCGATGCACAAGATCAAGGAGAACATGGATCTCCAGAAGGAGATCTGCGACGACGCGCCCTTCTACACGCTCGGCCCGCTGACCACGGACGTGGCTCCCGGCTACGACCACATCACCTCCGGCATCGGCGCGGCGATGATCGCCTGGTGGGGCACGGCGATGCTCTGCTACGTCACGCCGAAGGAGCACCTGGGCCTGCCCAACCGCGACGACGTCAAGACCGGCGTGATCACCTACAAGATCGCCGCCCACGCCGCGGACGTCGCCAAGGGCCACCCGAGCGCCCAGGCCTGGGACGACGCGCTCTCCGACGCCCGCTTCGAGTTCCGCTGGGAGGACCAGTTCAACCTGGCCCTGGACCCGGAGACGGCCCGCGACTTCCACGACGAGACGCTGCCCGCCGAGCCGGCGAAGACGGCGCACTTCTGCTCCATGTGCGGGCCGAAGTTCTGCAGCATGAAGATTAGTCGAACCGTAATAGAGATGTTTGCTGGCGATGAGGCCCTGAACAGCGACGATGCCACTGTCGTTGCTGGCATGAAGGCCAAGTCGGAGGAGTTCGCCGCGGCGGGCAACCGGGTCTATCTGCCGGTCGTCGACTGACGGTCGGACACAAGCCAGGGCCAGTGCGCGCGGTCTGGGGGGAGCGCGCGCACTGGCCCTTCTGCGCCGTTGGACCTACGCGGCTGACAGGAACTCCCGGGTTCGCTCGTTGAAGTCAGCGACGAGCTGGTGTTGCCCGAAGGGGATCATGCGGCGCTGAAGATCTTGGACGGCCTCGATGCAGCGGGAGGACTTCACCTGCCTGGACAGGTTGAGTGTCCGGACGCCCGCCGCGTGCGCCGCTTCAAGGTCGCGCCGTTGCAGGTGCGAGGCGGCGAGCGCGGCTTGGGACATGGCTCCCCGGCGCGCCCTCTGCTGGGAGCGAGCGTGGGCAATGGAGCGGCGGGCGAACTCGGCGGCGCGGTCGTTGTCGCCGATGTCGCGGAGGGTGTTGGCGTGTTCGCCGTTCAGGTAGGCGGGGTCGATGAAGCGGGCCCACTCGGGTTCGTCGTCGGGATTGACGCTCTCGTAGATCCGTTCTCCCTCGGCTACGGCGTGGGCGGCGGCCCGTTTGTCGCCGAGTCGTGCCAGCGCCCGGCCTTCGAGAGTCCAGAGATCCGCAAGGCAGGCGCGGGACTCGGGGTTGGTCTTGGACAGGCCGTTGCGTCCGGCTTGGGCCAGCCGGCGACCTTCCTCGGGGTGGCCGAGCAATGTGGCCTGGTCGGCCATTCCCGCGAGCACATGGGCGCCGAGCGCCGGGTTCTGGGACTCCTCGGCCAGACGAAGCGACTGGATCAGATAGCGCTGCGCGGTGCCGTGCTCGCCGTTGTCATACGCCATCCAGCCTAGGAGGTAGGTCTGTTCGGCGGCTGCCTCGCAGAGGGCACGCCGAACCTCCTCGGTGTGTGACTGTCGCAGCAAGGGGTAGACGTGCTCGTTCATGTAGGCGGCCAGCGCGAGGCGGCCGGAGCCGCCGCCCTGGAAGATGTCCATCTGCTGGAAAGCGCCGAACATGTTCTTCACGGCCGTCACGTCTTCGAGGCGGACTTGGCGGCCGGGCTCGGGCATCTGGTCGAGCGTTTGCAAGAGCCAGTCGCGAGACGGCCCGACGGCTGCGGCGATGGCGAAGGTCGATCCTGTCAGGAACTTGCGACGGTCCACGTCAGCTCTCCCAAGGTCAGTGACCGCTTCCACGGTATCTGCGTAGGACTGGCTGTAGACCAGCGCCCGGTCTGCCTCGGACTCGGACGTCAGGCCGAGATCGTAGGCGGTGACGCGGTAGCCGAAGTGGGCCGAGAACACATCTGCCAAGATCTCCGGCACAGGCCAGCGTGGCGTCTCGCCGTTGAGCCAGCGCCGGACAGTCGAGGCGTCGGCGAAGACGTGATGCTGTCCCCGGCCGGCTGCACGCGAGAGCACACGGCGTGAGAGCTCGCTCCGTGACCAGCCGGTTCGCTTCAACCAGTCGTCTAACAACCTATTCGCTGTCGCCATTGCGGCACCCTCGGATCTCGATCCGGCGAACATTCAACAGGCTTCAACACCCCTGTAGACCGTACTCCCATAGCGCGCACGGGTGTTGCCTGAATGTCAACACGGGAAGCGTGGGAGCCCATCCCACTTCAAGTGGTCCGGAGGGTGTGATGACGATCGAGTCCCCAGAGATCCAATCTGCCAGCACGGGGCGCGTCCGCGTCGCCCTGGCGGAGGACGACTGGACGACGACACTCCAGCAGCGGCACTGGTATCGGTGCTGGGCCTGGCGGTCGGCGGGTTCAGAGGTCGCAGGGATCGCGCGGGGCCTCGCCGCTGAAACGCTGGCGGACTGGCGGTTGGGGCCGATGAGTGACGACGTCAAGTTATGTGTCAGTGAGCTCGTCGGCAATGCGCTGTTGCACGGACAGTCGGACCCGGCGTCGCACGACGCTTGGAGCACGCCTCTGTCGCTCGGCCTGCGCTATTTCCCAAGCACTTGCCTGATGGTTGAGGTTGGCGACTCCAGCGTGGCCCCGCCACTCTGGACCTGGCTCGACCCCGAGATTGATCCAGGAGAAGCGCTATTCGCAGACGGCCGCGGCCTGATGATCCTGCGCGAGATCGCCGACCGCGTGTGGTGGCGCTGCCATCCGGGAGCAGGCAAGACCGTGTATGCCCGTCTCGACACGCCCCGCTACTTCGAGGCGCCGGTGTGTGGTGAACATGCGTGAAGGAGAAGAAAGCCGCACGCATGTCCAGCCGGCTAGCTACGTCTGGAGCTACCTCTTCGCTCCAGCGCACCGGCCCGGCTCAGCGATGGCACCCACGACAGGACGTGTCCCACGGCCGGAGGACGGGCCGGACGAAGCCGACGGGATCGAAGTCGAAGAGTCCGAGGAGGGCTGACGAGTGTTCTGGCAGCGTGATCGCGGATCGGCGGCGCAACGGGGACAGCAATTTCGTTGCGGCTACTGCCACGGGAAGCTACGACCACATCGTGCCCGGATAGAGAAGGTTCGCGGGACGGAGCAGTACGTCCACGACTGGCATCCGAGGCGAGGCGCCTGATGGCTCGACCTGTTGCCTACAGGGAACGGGCCGCCGAGAGCGTAGCGGCCATGAGTCGGGGCTGCGACTCAGGCAGCGCCGCCCTCGGCGTGAAGGCAGCGGCCAGCGGCTTCCTGGGACGTCGTAGCCACGGTGATCTCCGGACAGGCGAAGTCCACCTGCGCCAAGTCCGGACGGATCCGGCGGTTCGTCCTTGGTAGGGGACGACTGACCTTCCGGATCCCGGCTCCCGGTCCCCCCTGTGCAGGTTAAAGGCCGGGAGCCACCTACAACCGAAGATCGAACCGGACCACCCCTGAACCTTGGACGGACTGGGGTGGTCCGGTGGGTGATTAACCCGGTACCGATGGTACTCGGGTGATTACGCATGTTCGGCCACGACTGCTCAACTCTGAGCACCAACAGTCGGTTTGGCCTCCGGAGACTCCTCGCCTGAGTCGTGGTGCCGCACGGTCAGCACTGGCATGGGGATCGTGAGGACGGGATGACCATGGAATACGGCGGGGGACAGGCCGGCAGCCAGAGGGAGTGGGAAGCACTGGAACTGGACGGTGGGCCGCTGGTGCCCGGAGTGGACTACGAAGGCGAGTGGCTGCGCGCGCGAGCAGTCGCCCAGAAGCTCAATACCTCGTTCGCCCGGCTCGGCGTCGCGCGCCGACAGATGCGGGCTCAAGCTGACTGGGCGGCGGACGGAAGCGGCTTGGTGCATATCCGCCTGGACACGCTGACGGCCCGGGAGTTAGCGCTGCTGCTGGACCTTCTGGCCGGGCTGGGTCACGCAGCTTGAGACGCTCAGATTCGGGTGGACCCCGCGACGGCCACTTCGGAGGTTGGCAGCTGCTTTGTAAGCCTTCCCGGGGCACGTTCCGTTTGACCAGCTATGCCCTGAGCTGGGCTCTCGTAGCGCCACGTTTCCCCGACCGCCCGCTGTTCCCCGCCGGCGGCAGGCTTCGTGTAGCTTCGCCCCGCCCCCTCACAACAGGGAGCGGCGCGTACACAAGGGAGCATGGAATTGGGCTAGCTCGGGGGTCTACGCGGCATCTGCCCATCCTGAAGTCATGAGCGGATCGTAGCCTGCACGCCCTTTGATCCGTAGCTCTTGTCGAATCGGTCATCTACGGACAACCACGTCTCAGGCACGCCGCCGCCGGGCATCCGCGGGCAGCGCTGGGCGGCTCGGTTGCGGTATCGCGCTGCTGTACAGATGAGTACCAGTCGACTCCTGCGCTCATTCGAGCGGAAGGGGCGTCTTCCCTGGTCGGTAGCGCCACCATGTGCGCACTTCCACGGAAGCACCGACAGCAATCAGCCTCTCGGCCCAGTCGCGAGCTTGCTCCACACTGACCCCTTCGAGGAGGCGAATCGGCGGCCCCTCGGTGACCTTCTCCTTGGCACGCCACAGGCCGACGCCGGTGAGACCTTGGAGCACTCTCGCCGCATCCAGCGGTCGCGGGCCGGCATCCAAGAGAAGCAGATCCTGAGGGATCTCATCGCAGATGAGTTTGAAGTACCTGGTCACTGGCCCCCCAAGGCTGCGCCATAAGCTTGGGAAGACTCTATGCCGGATGTGGACTGACGTGCGACGACGTTGACCTGCACAGTCTCAAGGGGATGACCGCCAGTTACCGCTATGTGCCACCCATTGCCTTCGTGACGGGCACGCAGCGGGCACGGTCTCTCCGCATGAGCCCCTGCTGTGAGATCCCCTACTCGCTCGGAAACGGGAGCATCTTGCCTGCGTTGAGGTAGGCCCCCCGATCCGCTTCCCTGTCGAAGAGGTCGGCGACGCTCCTGAAACAGCTGACGTCTGAGTGCCCCAGCCAGATGATCGGGCCTGGCGCGATGCGGCCCGTCGGGTTGGCCAGGAAGATCGCGTCGGATCCGTCTCCGCCGGCGATGGGGAACAGGTCCTCCAGGGCGTTGGCGATTCCCAGCTCATAGAACAGCGCGTCCTCGTAGTAGCCCTCGCGGATCCCGAGCGCGCGGCTGATCGTTGGACTCTCGGGCCAATCCTGCGTGCTCAGTAGGCGCAGCGAGAAGAAGTAGAAGTCGTCCATGCCGTCGGACAGCAACAGGAACTCCCGATAGTCGGGCGGCAGGTCGAACGCTGCGCGGGCCTCCAGAGCATCCACTGCTGCCACGGAGGCTGCTGGTCGGAGCCGGGGAATCGGGATGTCCCAGCCACGCTGTTGATCAGCTCTGCGGGATTCGATCAACCTGGAGATCTGGAGGGGGAGAGGGGCATCGACTCGGCTGTCCACCATGGCGGACAGTATGCAGCTGTCCGGTTGCCCCTCGATGCGAACTACCGGCAGCTCGGTCGCTAAAGTCTCCTGGCCAGTTCAGTGAGCCTGCGGCGGTCGGCTGCGGCCGACCACGAGCGCCACGGTTGCTGTACTTCCGTGCTGGCAGCACTTGCACTCAGGCCCCGCGCCGGCGGAGCTCCTCATCGACTGCTTGCCGCTTCACGCGCCAGTCCCGTGCAGCCTTGGGATTCCTGCCCTTCCCCCGGGCGTCCGCCTGCCGCTGCCGCTGATCGGCGAAGTCTCGACGCTCGATGAGCTGCTCAACGGTCAGGCCGGCCAGATCGGCGGCCCAGTTGTCGTACAACTTCCAACGGCTCATGGGAGGAGAGTGCCGTGTAGAGGCCGGAGCACGCGAGGCATTTCGGCGACGGCTTTACAGTCGGCTCCGCGAACTGGAGGGACTAGCCTCCTGGTCTGCACGGATTCATCTCGCCCCTGATGCGTCCGGGGGTCTGGTCCGTGACTGGTCCGGATCTTGGCCGTCAGCGTCGATCCATTCCCGGTACGCCCTCTCGATCTCGCTCAGATACTGCCCGAGATCGAACCGAACTTCGTCCACTGTCCGCGGGCGCCGGGGTTGCGGTACGTCGCTGTAGTACGTCAGCTACCGGGAAGCCTCGTGTCGCTGCGCCGCCTCGCGCCGGGCCAACTGGATGGCCTCGACACTGGCTACAAAGCTCGGCTCATCTTCGCGCATGGCCAGAACGCCGGGGAGGATCACCAACCGACCTTTCCCGAGTCCGGCATGCAGTGCGTAGCCGCTACCCCTGTCCATCGCGGCCACCTCCAGAGAAAGCACTGCCTCCCAGCGAAGGTCGCGACGGACCAGGAACCCGCGCGTGTGGATGCCTTCGTCGTCGACGATGGTGGATCCCAAGAAGCGTGCCAAGACGTAGAGCGCGATCGGGGCGGCGAGTAGCCCGGTGACGGCGCAGAGCACGAGGAAGTGCCTCCACGTGAAACCACCCTTGAAGCTGAGCAGCAGTGCAGTGCCGGCCACGACCAGAGGCATGACGGCCAATGCTTGCCAGCCACCCCGCCGGATCTGCGGCGTGCCCCGGTACCGGGTTTCCATCAGCCTCAGCCTCCACTGCCGTGGGGCCGCACGCTAGCACGCGGGCGGATCTTCGCCGATGCTCTGCCCCGTCTTGTGTTCCCGATCGAGAAGGACGCTCCTGGGGCTGTCCAGCCTGCGACAGCGGCTTTAGGAGGCTCCGTCTAGGTAACCTTAGGCTGACCTGGTGTCGCGCCACCTTCGGATATTCACGAGCGACTCCCCGCGAGTCCCTCTGGGGACCTCTCAGATACCGCCCCGTCTGGCACGGATCTGGCACGCGTCTAGCTCGGGTCCTCCGTGGTGGCCACGTTGTAGAAGAAGCTCACGCTGTCTTCAGGGCCGTTGTCCAGCCGCTTGAACGCCTTTCCAATCGGGTTGTAGCTGCACTTGGACGGCATCTCGACAACCATCGGCACGCCAAATACGGACGCCTCCTGCTCCGACGGCCGTCGCCAAGCCCCTCCCCCGTGACGCGTCATGACCTCCCCGATGTAGCAGCCGAAGCTAAACATCGTCTCGGGGATGTCATCGCTCGTGGTCCCATCCTCCCGAATGCCGTCAAGGATCTCGTCCACCTGCCGGAGACTGCCCGGCGTGTAATCGAGCACGGTTCCGCTGACTCGGCCCGCCAGGGCGACTACGTCGGCCGCGAATAGCGCGGCGTTCTCCGGTTCTGCCGCGTAACTCAAGCGGAGTCGCACGTTGCCTCCTGGGGTCGCATACGGTGATCAGTGGGGACTGACGTTAGCTTGCGCCAGAGACAGAGCCTGAGTGGGGTGGTCCCTCCTCGATCGGGCAGCTTTGCCGAGCCGGGGTTCTCCCAGGGCCGCCAGGCTCACCGCGTGACCCTTGGGCTTGGCCTGGCGGCCCTGGGAGGTTCCCGGTACGCCTCCGGTGCGCGATCGAGGAGGGACCACCCCACGACCCCCAACCCCAACCCACCACCACCGCAGCTCTCTCTGCGGAGCGTGGCCCCTCCGAGGAGGGCCGGGGTTTGGGGCGGAGCCCCAATGTCGTTCTGATCAACTTCGCGGCGGGGGCTTGCCTCGTATAACAGAGGCCAAGATCCTTTCCCCGCGTACGGCCGGCTAGCCCTACGCGCACGCGGCCAGGTGTGGTCCCCGGCCTGCCTTGGGTATCACGCAGAGTTATGCCTCGGCGATGTTGCAGCGGCACGCGACGTGTAAGGATGCCCTCCTTGACCTTCGAGGAGGGCTGACAGTGCCGTTGCTGTTCTGGATCGGGACACCCGTCCTCGTTCTGATGTGGTCCCAGACGGCGTGCGGTGCAGCGCATCTTCGCTGGGGACGCACTCCGACCTGGCGGATCGTGCGATGCCGATTCGAGGATCGACGCCATGTGGCCTTCTCGGCGGGACTTGCTGGCTTCATCAGCACGGGGTTCGCGACCACTCATTCGATGCCCTGGCACGCTGACCTCGGGCAGCTGCTGCAACAGGGATCGTGGACCTGGGCAGTAGCGATGGTCACGGCAACTTCTGCATCCGCCGGCGCGACGTGGCTCGTCACACGACCGCAAGGGCAGCGCGGCCGACGAGGCTGACCGTGGCCGCGGTGCCGAAGTGAAAGTGCCGTCACGGACAGTATCCGTCAGCGCGGCCAGCTGATTCCCCAGCAGATAGCCGCAGCGGGGAGTTCCAACTCGCCACTGACACCTCGTTTCGTCGGGTGGGGCGGGCTCGTTTGGGTGTGTATGGGGCATGCGTGGACAGGGCTCTCGGACCGGGTGGCGTTAGGGGAGTTGACGCAGTTCATTCCCCGGGAGCTGGTGGACGAGGCGGTTCGTGGGCGGACGCTGGATCGGTCCCGGCGGGCGGGTCCGTTGCCGATGCGGTTCGCGGTGTACTACGAGTTGGCGCTGGCGTTGTTCCCGGACCAGTCCTATGAGGACGTGGCGGTGGATCTGACCGGTGCCGGAGCTGGCCGCTGTGGTTCCGGCGAAGTCCGCGCTGCTGGGGGCTCGCCGTCGGCTGGGTCCGGAGGCGATGCGGGCCGTGTTCGAGAGGGTGGCCGCGCCGGCTTCCTCGCCGGCGACGGTCGGCGCGTTCTGGCGGGGCCTGCGGACCTGGGCGGTGGACGGACTGCAGCTGGAAGTGCCCGACAGCACGGAGAACCGGGTGTTCTTCGGCGGCCCGACCACCCGCAACAGCGAGGGCGAGATCTTCGTGTGCGGCTACCCGCAGGCCAGGGTCGTGGTCC
The DNA here is from genome assembly GCF_000744655.1 of Streptacidiphilus rugosus AM-16. NCBI lineage: Bacteria > Bacillati > Actinomycetota > Actinomycetes > Kitasatosporales > Streptomycetaceae > Streptacidiphilus > Streptacidiphilus rugosus. The sequence continues at coordinate 495,309 of NZ_JQMJ01000003.1, forward strand.
TGGTGGAGACCGGAACACGGGCGGTCCGTGGCGCCCGGGTCGGCACCTACCACGACGGCGAGCGCGGCCTGGCCGGGGAACTGGCCCAGTTACTGGGACCGGGGGATCTCGTGCTGTTCGACCGGGGCTTTTCCGGCGTCGCCCTGTGGCTGGACTTCCTCGCCTCCGGGGCCGCTGTCGTCATGCGGGGCAAGTCGAACATCGCCCGAGCCCGGACGCGACCGCTTCCCGACGGCAGCTACCTCGCCGAGATGTGGGAGGACGGCCGGGTCGGGCAGGCGAACGCCGCCCACGTCACCGTGCGGGTGATCGAGTACACCCTCGGCGGCGAGAAGATCCGCCTGTTCACCAGCCTCCTCGACGTCGAGGTCTATCCGGCCGCCGAGCTGGCGGCCCTGTACGCGGAACGCTGGCAGTGCGAGGTCGGAATCCTCCAACTGAAGGCCCTGCAGATGAAACGGGCGGCGGTCCTGCGCTCCCACCACCCCGACCAGGTCGTCCAGGAGATCTGGGCACACCTCACCCTCAACCACGCCCTCACCCGGCTGACGACGCTGATCGCCGACGCCCGCGGCCAGGACCCGGCCCGGATCTCCTTCGTCCAAGTCCTCAAGCAAGTCCGCCGCAGCGTGATCCGCCAGCTCACCCGCACCGTCCGCGAAGCAGCCGACGCCGCCCGGGCGATAGCAGCCGACCTTCGTCGCTACCGCAATCCCAGCCGCGGCCCCCGCACCAGCGAACGCCGCGTCAAGCGCATCCGCCACCGCTTCCAAGGACGACGACCCGCCCCACCCGGCACCCCCGTCACCACACCCACCACCCCCGCCCGCATCACCCTGCTCCCCTACCAACCCGGTTGATCAGAACGACATTGGGGCGGAGCCCCATGATCTGCGGTTGGCCGGCGGACTGCTGCTGCTCCGGACCTGCGCGGTGACCTTCCTCGTGACCGTAGGCGCCGCCGCTGGCTGGCTCGACTGTTGGCGGTCCCCGCGTCCGCTCTGCGAAAAGGCTGTTGATCGCGCTCAGCGACCGCCCCTTGTGGGGGTTTGCACTGGGGTGGCTCGTCGTTGTGCGGCGGCCGCCCGCCGCCGGGCCCGGCCGAGCCTAAAAGCGGAGGCGGGCCCGAGCGGCGGGGCGGGCCGCGCCGCGCATGGCGCGGCGTGGTCGTCTTGATTCAGTAGAGAAAGTCATCACAGCATGCTTGGCGAAGCCGGGTGTCCGGTCTCGGGTGATGCTTGACACCGCGTTCCTCGGCTTGGCTATTCGTCCCCGAACGCGAAGGGTTCCACCCTCCATGGCAGCCTGGCATCGTCTCGATAGGCGGCGAAGCCGGACCGCAGTCCTGCCGTCTGCGCGATAGCGGGGTCTCTCTCGGCGATGTGGGCAAGGCAGTAGATGCCGCATGCGTCGGGGACGTTGGGGTCGTTGATTCCGTCACCCACCAGCCAGTCCCCGTCCGGGTCGTGGATCACGACCAATGCGGGCAACTCGCCGTTGGCGACGGTGCGCTGCACCACCGCCCCGAGGCTCGGCGGGAACGTGAGGCCCGTGCCAAGCATCTCCGCACCAAGTTCGTGGTCCACGACCCGGAGTCTGTCACGGTCCGGCCTCGGCGTGAGCGCCCAAACGGAGATCGTCTAGTACTCCAGCAGGACTTTGCTATCTGACCTGACCCTATGAGGGCCGGGCCCCCTTCCGTGCTCAGCCCGGCGGTGCTTATCGTCCGGGTACACACGAGATCGGGAAGGAGGCCCGACAATGTCTGTCTACGTCGGGATCGACGTGCACCGCAAGCGGTCGCAGATCGCGGTGCTGGACGAGGAGGGCGCGGTCCGGATCAACCGGAACGTGTCCAACGGGGTGGGGACGGTGCTCGGGGTGATCGGGGACCTGCCGATCGGCACCCCGGTCGCCTTCGAGGCCGCCTACGGCTGGGGCTGGCTGGTCGAGATGCTGGAGGACTACGGCTACCAGCCGCACCTGGTCCACCCACTGCGGTGCAAGGCGATCGCCTCCGCGAGGCTGAAGAACGACAAGGTCGATGCCGCGACGCTGGGCCGGCTGCTGCGCGCGGACCTGCTGCCGGAGGCCTGGATCGCGCCACTGGACGTGCGGCAGCAGCGGGCCCTGCTGCGGCACCGCTTCCAGCTGGTGCGGCTGCGGACGCTGCTGCGCAACCGCATCCACGCGGTGCTCGCGGACGGGGGCCATGACCGGGCCGGCGGGTTCGCCACCGCGCCGGGGCGGGCCTGGCTCGCCGCGCTCGACCTGCCGGACGCCTCCCGCCGGGTGGTGGACGACCTCCTCATGCTGATCGACGCCATTCAGGTCCCCATCGACGCCCTGGACGCGCAACTGGCCGCGCACGCCCGCGGCGACCCCCGAGTCAAGACCCTCACCGCACTGCCCGGGGTCGGCACCCTCACCGCGCTGGTCATCATCGCCGAGGTCGGCGACGTCACCCGGTTCCCCTCGGCGCGCAAGCTCGCCTCGTGGACCGGACTCACCCCGACCGTCCGCGCCTCGGATCTCACCGTCCACCACGGGCACATCTCCAAGCAGGGCGACACCTGGCTGCGCTGGATCATGTGCGAGGCCGCCCAGACCGCGAAGCGGCACCCCGACTTCGCCGACACCTACCAGGCCATCGCGGCCCGCCGCGGCAAGAAGATCGCCACCACCGCCATCGCCCGCAAGCTCCTCACCCGCGCCTACCACCTGCTCCAGGCCGCCGAGCACGACCACCCGCGCGGCCGGAAGCGAGCCACGCGATGACACTTTCCCGCACTGGTCGCCCGCAAGCCCCGGGGCGCGCTCGCATCTACCCCATGAGACGGCCCTGCCGCGCTCGATGACCTGACTGAGCAGCCCCGACCCCCGCACCACGGTCATGGCGCCGGCCCACGCCGGCCAGACGCCGAATGGGTGGATGTGAACCCTCACGCCGACCGCATACACGGGAACCACTACGCGAACGACCACCACCGCCCGAACACAACTTCACGCTCCCTCAGTCGGCAAGTCTGCGACGCCGCTCGTCGGGCTCCAGCTCGTTCGTCCTCGCCCGCTCGTTCCTCACAGGGCTCCGGGCGCTCCAACTGGACCCCCTCCCACGCGTCATCGCTCATGCCGCGACCAAGAGGGGAGCGGTATCCACCACGCGACCTCGACACCGGCCACCGAAAAACCCGAGGTCACACCCCAACGCGTGCTTGACAGGCTCGGCCTTCATGGGTGGGGCGATGCAGGCGGAGTGGAGTGTAGTCAGGGTGCCAGGCGTCAGGGGCGGCTTCGTGTGGGCTGCCCCTCGATCGTGTGACTGCGCCGTCGGTAGTGGCTGCGGCGGGGCAGCCTCTCGATGTGATCACCGAGACCGTCGCCGAGACGTGGGACCGCGAACTGGACGAACTCTTCTTGACCGTGGGACACCGCTTCCGTCGCGTCGAAGCGCGGCGCCGGATGCGGGACTACGTGCGCGGCCTGCTGGCTCCAGTCGCCAGGAAGAACAGCTGGCAGCTGGCCGAGCAGGCCGGTCACCGCACCCCCGACGGCTTGCAGCATCTGCTCGCCGGGGCCGCGTGGGACCCGGACGAGATCCGCGATGACCTGCAGGCATTTGTCGCCGAGCGGTTGGGCGAGCCTGACGGGGTACTGATCCTCGACGACACCGGCTTCGTGAAGAAGGGCACCACCTCCGCCGGGGTGCAGCGCCAGTACTCCGGCACCGCCGGCCGGACCGAGAACTGCCAGATCGGAGTGTTCGCCGCCTATGCCTCCGTCCGGGGCCGGGCCCTGGTCGACCGTGAGCTCTACCTGCCCAAGTCATGGACCGAAGACCGCGATCGCTGCCGTGCGGCGAGGATCCCCGACGAGCGGGAGTTCTGCACCAAGGGCGAGCTGGCGAAGCGGCTGGTGCTGCGGGCGCTGGGCTCCGATCTGCCCATCGCCTGGGTCACCGCGGACTCGGCCTATGGGCAGGAGGGACGCTTCCGCCGGCTGCTGGAGGAATCCGGTGTCGGCTACGTCCTGGCGGTGCCCAAGTCCCAGTTCAGCCTGGGCGGTCCCCGCATCGACTGGCTGTTCGCGCAGGCCCCGGACGAGGCCTGGGAGCGGATGTCGTGCGGTGACGGCGCCAAGGGCCCGCGCGTCTACGACTGGGCGGCGATCCGGCTGCGGGCCGTGGCGGAGTACGACTACCAGGGCGAGGTCCTGGTCCGAGCACGCTGGGCGATGGCCCGCCGCAGCATCGCCAAGCCGGACGAGATCGCCTACTACCTCGCCTACGCGCCGCCGGAGACCACCGTGACGGAGTTGGTGCGGATCGCGGGGATGCGGTGGGCGATCGAGGAGTGCTTCCAGGCCGCGAAGAACGAATGCGGTCTGGATCAGTACGAAGTCCGCCGTTACACCGGCTGGATGCGGCACATCACGCTCGCCATGCTCGCGCACGCGTTCTTGGCCGCGATGGCGGCCGCCGCGGCGTCAAAAGGGGCTGCAGAAACGGTTCCGGCACCCTGGTCGACCTCACCGTGGCGGAGATCCGCAGGCTCCTGGCAGTTGGCGGCGGCGGTGGCCCGTGTCCGCCACGGCGCTCGCCCCGCACTCACGCGCTGAGCTGGTCCGCCTGGCGTCGACGACGCCAGGCCGTCGCCCGCCGCAGCCACTACCGACGGCGCAGTCACACGATCGAGGGGCAGCCCACACGAAGCCGCCCCTGACGCCTGGCACCCTGACTACACTCCACTCCGCCTGCATCGCCCCAGGTCAGATAGCAAAGTCCTGCTGGAGTACTAGGGCCTGTCTGGAGTTGTGATCAGTCTTGCTCGGTTCGCCCTCGCGAGCTGGGCCGGGCTGGTAGAACGCTCCTGTGACGCGACGCGAACTGAGCGACAGCGAGTGGGAGTTGGTCGAGCCTTTCCTGCCCATCGGCCGGTTCGGCCCGTATCCGCAGCGGCTTCGTGACCAGTTCGAGGGCGTCATCTGGAAGTTCCGCAGCGGTGGCCAGTGGCGGGAGATGCCGACTGAGTTCGGTGCTTGGCAGACGGTCTACGACCGCTTCGCCCAGTGGCGTGACGCGGGTGTGTTCGCCGCGCTGATGGAGGCGATGATCACGGAGGCCGCTCGGCGCGGTCAGGCGGACATGTCGCTGGTCAGCGTGGATTCGACCGTGGCTCGCGCGCATCACGACGCGGCGGGGATGGTGGTCGACCCCGAGGTGCTGGCGGCGTTGGAAGAGGCCGCAGCGGAGGAAAAGGGGCATCGGAAACCGGGCAAACCGCCCCGGTGACCACGACATCAGCAGAGCTGGAGACGAAGCGGGCTGAGCGCCGGAAGTTACGTCGGCGCCGCCGTGCCCGACTCAAGGCAGCGGCGCTCGGGCGTTCTCGTGGCGGACTGACCAGCAAGGTTCATCTTGCGGCAGACCTTCGCTGTCGCCCGTTGGCCTTCGTGCTGACGCCCGGGCAGGCCGCCGACAGCCCTCGGTTCGTCGCCGTGCTGGAGGAGATCAGGGTGTGCGGGCCCGTCGGCCGTCCGCGGACCAGACCCGATGCGGTGGCCGCCGATAAGGCGTACTCGTCGCGGGCCAACCGGGCCTACCTGCGCAGACGCGGTATCAAGGCAGTGATCCCGGAAAAGGCTGACCAGGCCGCGAACCGCAAGAAGCGCGGAAGCGCCGGCGGGCGACCGGTCTCGCACGACGCCGACCAGTACAAGGACCGCAACACGGTGGAGCGCTGCATCAACAAGATCCGGGCTTGGCGAGGCTTGGCAACCCGCTACGACAAGACGCCCGAGAGCTACATGGCGGGGCTTCAACTGCGCGGATCCATCATCTGGATGCGCAGCCTCCGCCCCGCCACATGATCGCGACTCCAAACAGGCCCTAGCCCGAGCGTCAAGCGTCGGTTGAAGCCGAATCGTCAAGCATCAACTGAACCTAGACACAAGCATTCGGACGATCGTCCACTCATCGCGAAGTGGGCGGCTTGCCGCTCGGCCGGGACCGGCCGAAGGCCGCAGCCCGGCCGAGGGCGGCACGGGCCGCCCGGCGGCGCGCCAGCGCCGCCGCTTGAGGATGTAAAGACAGGTTCCGACAGCTCGTCTCCGAGGCCGGTCGTGCGCTACAGCACTTCTCGTCAGGCGCTGAGCGGGGCCCCGGGCAGATGTCCTGTGTGTCTCCCGGCGCGCACATCGCGATCCGCATAGGCATGGTGTACGCGTGTTTTGTGCCGTTGGACTCGTAGTGAGTGGTGACACCACCCAGCACCCCAGTGGAGTGGCTGGTGCGCACGAGTTGAAACCCGATCTCATCGTCGCGGCCCCCGCAGGTCAGCGAGAAATGCTGGGGTCCACCTGCGCGAAAACTGTAGGTGGCCAGGCCGCATCCTCAGCACGTTGACTCGGACAAACACAAACGGCACGGCCTGAACGTGCAGGTCATCACACCGACCCGTTCGGGCGCCTGCTGTTGGCATCACCGGCCCTGCCGGGCGCGGTCCACGACATCAAGGCCGCCGCACCCACCGGATCACCGACCCCCTCACCGCCGAGACCGTTTCAAAGTCCCGGTCTGCAGGTCACGGCAGCACCGAGGCGGACCGGTCACGATTGCAACAAAGCTGGGGTTGAAGGCGGTTGCCTTCCCAAGTCGCCCTGACCGCCGGAGCTTCGATGTGCCGTCAGCCCGCCCCGCCTGCCTGATCACGTCGCCACCCGTGGATAGCGTGGCGGGATTGTCGCTGGTCGAGCGGCGACGGCTCTGCCTGGTGCGCCTCGGCGCAGAGGGGGACGTCACCCTTCGTGTCGGTGCTGCTGGTTGTACCTCAGCCGTGATCACCCGGCGCACGCTCGCATGCAGCCATCGGCCAGTAGTCCGCGAACGCGACGCAACATACCCTGACTCGTCTCGGAGCCCGGACTGCAGGGGCGCTGGGCGTGCGCATCGCGTCGAGCGCCGTCACGGTCCAGCGGGTGATCGGCCTGGGTTGCCCTGACGGAGTCACGGCAATCGCAGGAGGCCAACTCCATTCTTGTGCTTGATCGCTAAGGAGCCACGCAAAGGCGAGCAGAGAACGCCACCGGACCGACACCCGGTTCAGTCACCCTGCTGCGACTATTGACTGCGGTGAGCCGCACATCGAAACGCGTACTGCTGATGTGACGAAGGTCATTTGGCATGTGCCTGTAGACGTGCTAACTTCACCGGGCGATCAACGGGGGGCACGGCAAGGCTTTGTCGTGCTTGATCCTTGCGATCCGACGTCGACGTCATTGCCACATGAGAACTCGACTGAAGGAGAGCACTAAATATGCGCATTTCCATGCGCTCTGCGGCGGGGCTGGCTGCCGCCACGCTGGCCGCGCTCACGCTGGGCACCGGGTCGGCCAACGCGACCACCGCGTCCACCAACTGGAACCTGCCGGGCGGCGACGTCTTCCAGGTCAACGCCTGGCACTGCGGGACCTACGTCAACGCGTGCAGCTGGACTACGTCCACGAAGCTGCTCGGCAGCTCGCCGTACAACGCTTCGTGGATCCGCAACAAGGCGTCGCTCGAAGCGCACGGCATCAGCGCGAGCCTGACGATCTCCTCCAGCCCGAGCGCCGGCATCAGCTGGACCAGCAAGTCGCTCGGCTCGGTGACCTGGACCAACACGAACAACTGGGAAGCGGACTTCAGCGGCCTCATGACGCCGGGCTGGACGACGGTCTACGTGTCCACCCAGAGCTGTGGCTCGGCGAAGGTCAACAGCAGCATCTCCGTCTCGGAGAAGTGCGTGTACGCGGGCGCCGCCTGAGAACTGGCGTGCCGGGGCAGACGCTAACTACCCCGGCACGCCGATCGGACACGCTACCCGCCCTCGACACCTGGAACCAGAGATGCCCCGCCCCGCCCCGGGCTCGGCCCTGCGCGCAGCCGCCCGGGTCATGCTCACCGCATTGCTGTTCTTGCCGCTTTCCGGCTGCGGTTCCGACTCGCCATCCACCGATGCGATGCCTGTCGGGCATGAGCTTGCACTGCTGAAGAGCAGTCGGAATGGTCTCTATTACCAGCCATTCCTCCGCGATGAGCCCGCCGGCCCAGAAGACAATTCATACGCTGCCCTCATTCGTGCGGAGATTGCCGATGGGGTCCAAATGCACCCCAACGCGAAACGAAGTGCCTTCTTCCGCAGCGAGGCTATATCCGTCTCCCCGCTCGTCGGCCGGGCATGGCTTGCGCCACTGGTTGCAGCGGGCGCAAAAGGGTTGCTGGACTCCACGGACACGGATGCGGTTCGGAAGCTGCGCTCCCCTCAGGGCTGGTTCACCGATCCGGGCACGAAGCCGGGCGACGACACGGTGACCAGTCGGGTCGCGGGTACCGTGGCGGCGCTGCAGGTGCTGCAGGCCATTGGTGGTCTCACCCCTGCGGACCGGGCTGCCACGCTGCCGTGGTTGAAGTCGGTTGCGGGTACCGAATCCGGACTCGATGGAACGTCAGCCGAGGTCGCAATCGGCCTGCGGTTGTTGGGCGGGACGGTCCCGGAGCGTCTCATGGCGGCCAAGGCGCCTGCGGTTGGCGACTTCACGTCACTGACCGGCCCTCAGCGCTATCAGGCGCTCGTCGGCTCCTACGCCTACGTGGTGATCCACCGGGAGTCCGTGTCGGGAACCGTGGCGGGCCTGAGCGCTGCTGTGTGGACGGAGGTGTTGGAGCACAACGCCGATACCCTCTCCTATCCCGACCTTTACTCCGCTGTGGTGGTTGCGCATGCCGCGGGCGCAGGCCCGTCGGCCTTCGATCCGGTGCGGTCGCGCCTCTCCGCCGACGTCCTCCCTGACGGCTCGGTTCGCGATCCCAGCGCGTACATCGGGGATTCTGAGGCATCTCTCTACTCCTTGCTTCTGCGGGGACTCGCTGGCGAGAAGACCGCAGACCCGTCCTTGGCGCAGGCACTGGCAACAGCAGAGGGGGATCCGCACGTCGCTGCCGATCCGGTCGCCAAGCTGGTCACGGACACGGCACGGGTCCTGGCCGGGGACAAAAAGGCCTCCGCCGACGCCAGCGCCGACTGCAGGACGACCGGTGTCATCCCGCGTTCCGTCACTGTGGACAACATCGAGGAATGGACGCGCTTGACTCGTGCTTGCCAGGCGGCCGGCGTCCACCTTGCGGCGCCGGGCGCGGCGCCCTGGGGGCTCGCAGACGTTCAGCACGCCGTCGCAGCAGCAACCCTTGTCACCGGACTCTCGGACGGGGGGACCACGCACGGCTTGCCCGCATGGGTGTCCGGAACGGCCTTGTTGCCTTGGGCCGAGCATCCGGAGAGGTTCCCGTCCGCACGCTCGTACGCCACCGTGGTTCAGGCGTACCTGCTCGTGACCGGAGGCCACATGGATCCCGCCCTACGCGGCACCGTGAAGCGGTTCATCGACCCGCGCCGCGGCTGCGACGACTTTCCCGACCTCTACCAGGCGGACAGTGTGGACGGCTGCGATCTGGTGACCACGTGGACCGTCTGGAGACTTGAGCTGGCTCTCGACGGCAAGCTGCCGCTCGCCACCAACCACCCGACCCCGAACTAGGACGTCATGGAACACAGCACCATGCCCCCGCTACAGGCCCGGGGGATCAGCAAGTCGTTCACCCTGCACCAGCGACGTATCGACGCAGTCCGAGAAGCGAACCTGTCCCTGGCCGCGGGCGAGGTCACCGCGCTCGTGGGTCGCTCCGGCTCGGGCAAGACCACCCTGCTGCAGGTCATCGGCCTGCTGACACCCCCCGACGCGGGAGAGGTCCTCATCGCGGGAAACGACGCCTGGTCTCTGTCGGGCGACGCGCGCGCCGATCTACGCGCCCGCACCCTTGGCTTCGTGTTCCAGTCCTTCAACCTGCTCCCACAGCACAGTGCGGTCCTCAACGTTGCGCTCCCCTTCCGCGGGCCGCGACGGGTCGGCCTCCAGCGGGCAGGGCAACTGCTGGAGCGTGTTGGCCTGGCTGATCGTGCCACGCACCATCCGAGCCAGCTGTCGGCCGGCGAGCAGCAGCGTGTGGCTCTTGCGCGGGCTTTGGTGAACGACCCTCAGGCGCTTCTGGCCGACGAGCCGACCGGTAATCTTGACGCGGCCAACGAAGAACAGCTCCTCGATCTCTTTCGGGAGTTGGCGGCAGAAGGTCGCGCGGTCCTACTGATCACGCACAGTGACACCGTAGCGGCCAGGGCGGACCGTGTATTCCGCATGGTCGACGGCGCCCCGACGCCCGTTCCCAGTGCCGCCGCCCCAGACGCGGACCCGATCCTGCCTGTGGAGCAGTCGTGAACCCAATTCTGCTCGCCCTCGCCAACGCCCGCGCGCTGTGGCGACGGCTGACGGGCCTGTCCGTCCTGGTGGCCCTCGCGGTCGGCCTGTGCGTCACCGCGCTGGCCGTTTCCAGCAGCGCCGGCCAGGCAGCACACGACCGAGTCCAGGAAGGCGCGGCCAACCGCAGCATCACTGTGGACCGGCTCATGGACCGCCCTGACACCAAACTGCTCGGTGACGCGGCCTTGTCCGAGCTGTCGCATCTCCCGCACGTCTCCTCGGTGGAGCCGAGGGCTCAGGTCGCCTTCGGGTACAAGGACGCAACCGTTCCCGGTGTGCTCCTGTACGCCACGACCGTGCGCCCTTCACTGCTCCCGCCGGTGGTTCATTCCATCAGGCCGGTACTTTTCCCGCTGCATACCGGGGAGGTGGTGCTTCCCGCGCACAGTCAGGGCAGCGACCTCAGCCCACTGCTCGGCAAGCGGATCACGGTATCCGTCAACCGCCGTACCGGAACCAACGGAGGAACCGGACAGACTGACTCGGTCACCGTCGTCGGCCTCTTCGACAGCAGTTGGCAGATCGACGGCCCCTCGGCCGCCTACGCGGACTCGGCAACCGTGATCCACTGGGCAGCAGGGCTCGAAGGGGTCGCCGTCAACCAGTACACCAGCGTCGTCGGCTACGACCAGGTCACCCTCGTTGCTGACTCAGCGGCCCACGTACCCACACTTCTCGCCGCGGTCCAGCAGCGCGGCTATGCCGCGACGGCGCTCCAACAGGAGCTGACGGCCCTTCCCGGTGTCTTGGATCTGATCCGCTCGGCCGGCCGCATGCTCGTCGCGGTCCTCGGCGTGATCGCACTCGTCGGCGCGTTCGTTGTCAGCGGCGCGGTCACCCGGCAGCGTGTCCGAGAGATCGGCATCCTCAAGGCCGTCGGATTCCGCAACCGCTCGGTGCTGGTCATGCTGCTGACCGAAATGGCCGGGGTCGCCCTGCTTGGCGCCGCAGTCGGTGCGGTCCTTGGGATCGGCGGTGCGGCAGGTTCGACTGCGGCGCTGCGAGGCGATCCCGAGCTCGCCCCTTACCTGCCGAACAGCGTCCCGCTGCCCGGCCTCGGTCTGCTGTGTGGCCTGCTGTTGCTGACTGCCGCCGTCACTGTGGTCGGTGCCTGGCTTCCGTCCCGTCGTGCCGCCCGTCTCGCGCCGAGCGAGGCCATCAGCGAATGGTGAACCTCTTGCCGAACATCCGCTTCCGCGCCGCCCTCGCCACCGCCGCCACCGCCACGATGCTGCCGCTGCTCGGAGCCTGCGATCCGGGTGGCGTGAGCTTGGGCAACGACTGGTCCGGTGCGCAGGTCTTCGTCCTCGCCAAGGTCAACGGGCTCACCACAGTCGTGGGAATCGATCCTCGTGCCCATCGTGCCGAGCCTTTGGCCGTCGTGCCGAGTCAGTCGGACGACGACGACGTGCTCAGCCCCCGGATCACGAGGCTCACGGACGGCCGCTGGATGGTGACGATCCCCAAGAAAAACGGACACGCGAGCACGGTCTACGCCGTCGACACCGCGGGCCACGGTCTGACCGGTGTGGGCACGCTTCCCAGCGGTCACACCCTTCTGGGCGCGGGTAGTGCCGCGGTCGGCCTGGCGAGTTCAGCCACCTCCAGCACGTCGCATGGCCAGGCACTGGTGCTCGATCCAGCAAGCTTGCACCAGCGTGAGGCATTGGTGCCGCCCTTCGACGCAACGCTCGCCTCAGGCGGCCCGGGCGGCGCGTGCATTGCGCAGGTCAGCAACACCGACACCCGGGTCTCTACGCTCGACCCCGCGCGTCTCACCTTCAGCCCCGCCGCCTCCCTCAACGGCTTCCAGGCTCAGGCCTTGGACTGTGCGTCAGGACAGCTTGCAGTCGGAGGCAGCACCAACGGCGCGACCGGAAAAGTGACCTTGCACGTCACGCACCAGGGACCCGCCACGGTAGTCGCCGCATCGACCGGGGACATCGCTCGCATCGCGTCGACCCCCCAAGGTCTCCTCGCAGCAGTGGTCCTGCCGCAGGGCGTGGAACTCATCCGGCTCTCCCCTGACGGACAACGCGAACTCGGGCGCACCTCCATCAGCGGGCTCTCGGGTGTCGACGGCATGACCTCCGCCTCGGGTACGGAGATCCTCACGCACGACACCATGGCGGCCGCCGTCAACCTGACCGACGGCACCGTGAGTACCTTCTCATTGCCGGGGACACTGCTCGACGCCAGCTAGTGTGATGCGCCGCAATCACGAGTGTAATTACTGCTCTGTTGCCTTGCTGGATGGGTTGATCTTGGCGAGGTAGTCGGCGAGGGATTTGAGGATCTCGTCGGCTGCCTTGGTCTAGGTGAATGCCCTGGGGTTGGGGTTCCAGGTGTCGATCCAGGCCTTTGATGTCGTCTTCGAGGGCCTTGACGGAGGTGTGGACGCCGCGTCGGACGAGCTTGTCGGTGAGCAGGGCGAACCAGCGCTCGACCTGGTTGATCCAGGACGAGCTGGTCGGGGTGAAGTGCGCGTGGAACCGCGAGTGCTTCGCGAGCCACGCCCGGACCTCGGCGATGTTGTGGGTGTCGTAGTGCTTGGTGCCCTACGACACGGGTCGTAGGTTTCTGGTGCCGGTCCGGGTAGGGGATGCCGGGGCTTCAGGGGTGAGGTTGTACGTATAGCGGGTGGCATCCGCGGGCGCGGCTGTGGTCTCGATGATCAGCGGCTGCCCCGTGCCCATGGCGGCGGTCACGCGCTGGGCGATCAACAGGGTTTTGGGCTGGTCGAGTTGGAATGCGCTGGTTTCGTCGGGCTGGGGCATGCGGGCGGTGACGGACTCGCGCCACTCGACCGGCCCGTGGGCCTTGATCAGTGCCGCGTACGCCTTGGCAGGCGGCATGGCCGGCGCCTTGGCGAGGGGGGTGCCGGTGATCCGTTCCATGGGCAGGACGGTGCGGTGTAGCACGCGGGCTCCGCTGGTCTCGTGGATCAGCAGGCGGTCGACGCAGAACGCGGCCTCGCCCTCGTCAAGTTCGAGGGCGGCGGCCTGGTCGGCGTTGAGCCGCAGGCGGGTGGCGGAGGCGTCGTCGCTGATGGTCCAGCCGTGCGCGGTGGGATCGGCGTCGCGGGGGTAGGGGGTCGTGCCGGCGGGGTTCTGGGTGGCGACGAAGGTGCCGCGTCCTTGCTGGGCGTCGAGGAGGCCTTCGGTGCGTAGGGCGGCGACGGCTTGGCGGACGGTGGGGCGGGAGACGTCGTAGAGGGCGCAGAGTTTGTCTTCGGTGGGGATCTGCTGGCCTGGGGTCCATTCGCCTTGGGCGATGGAGCGTCGCATTTCGGCTGCTACCTGCTTGTACAGCGCCTGGGCCTTGATGATCGCCATGGGTGCCGCCCCCTTCGCTGGCGTGGCCGGCAGGGGCCGACCCTCCTCGTTATCGAACGGTTATTCGAACCCGTTCATGCTGATCGGGCCTGGTGCACCCGACCTCAATCGTCAGTTGTCAGCATGAATGTGCTTGCGCTTGCGGTCAAGTCGGCGCATCCTCGACCTCGCCAATATTCATCATGACAACTGACCAATGTTGTCTGTGGAATCTGCGAGGTTCACAGGGTGTCGATCAAGAATCTGCCGCTGCACGCGGGGCGGCTCGGGCGGGCGTTGTGCGTGTCCGTGGAGTGCAAGACCGACCCGGAGACCGGCGTCATCAAGACCGACCGCGAGGGCATCGCCGTCTGGACGGTCGGCGTCGCCGTGCGGCCGGACGCCAAGCGGGCCGGGCTGATCGAGGTCGCGGTGTCCGGCGAGCCGGAGGGCATCGCACCGGGGATGTACGTGGAACTGGTCGACCCGGAAGCGTTCATGTGGGAGATGAACGGCCGCTCCGGCCTGTCCTTCCGCGCCGCGAAGGTACTCCCCGGTCCCTCGATCCCCATCCCGCCGGCTTCGGTTGAGAGCGTGCCCGCGGCTGCACCGGCTGCACCGGCTGCACCGGCTGCACCGGCTGCACCGGCTGCGGGGAAGGGGGCGGCGAAGTGAGCGGGCGTACCTGGGCCGACTTACGCGAGCGCCTGTCCGATCTTGCCTCCCTGGGCGAGGAGTTGCACGGCGGGCTGGAGCAGGGGCAGTACCGGTTCCTGCTCGCGGTCATCGCGCCGATGGCCACCGACGCGGGACGGCTCGCCTGCGACCTGGAGACCGAGCTTCGCAACGAGATGGCGGAGAACGGCGTCGACCTGCCGCCCCTCGACCTGGGCGCCCCCGACATGCGGGGCGGTGCGGCGTGAGCGGGGTCAACGTCGGGCCGGGGTGCGGCGGGCTGGTCGGGGTGGCGTGCGAGCTGGCCCGGCACTCGACTCTCGCTTCGGCTGCGGCCAGCGCGGTCCCGGTTGCTCCGGCCGTGTCTGGTGGTGGGTCGGTGGGTGTGCCGGTGTTCCTCACGGTGGTGATCGTGTTTGCGGCGGGGTTTGTGGTGTTGCGGGTGCTGTCGCCGTGGCTGTTCGCCCGCTGGCCGCAGGTGTGGTGGCGGCTGATCGGGGCCCCGCTCACGGTGGCTCGGATCTGGTGGACCTGGCGCAAGCTGACGGACCTGCAGAACCTCGCCGTGGCCAAGCGCCCCCCGTGGGCCCTGCTCGGGGATGACCTGGTGGTCAAGGGGCGGGCGCTCAAGCCGTCGCCGCCCCGGCTGGGGTGGCCGAAGGTCGAACACGGCGGCCTGGTGGTGCGGGTGAAGATGCACCCCGGCCAGGTCCCCGAGCAGTACGCGGCGGCGGCCGAGGCCATGGGCCACGCCTTCCGGGTCTTCCGGGTCCACGTCCACTCCCAGCAGTACGGCTACGTCCACCTGCGGGTGATCGCGTGGGATCCGCTGGCCAGGCCGACGGTTCCGGCGCATCACCGGGGGCAGTTGTTGCGGGCGGCGGTCGGGCAATGGGAGGACGGGTTCACCTGGACCGTGGACCTGCGGGAGATCCCGCACTGGCTGATCGTGGGCGCCACCCGCTCCGGCAAATCCACCCTCATCGCCGCGCTGGTGTCGGAGTGGGCCCGGCAGCCCCTGGCCCTGGTCGGCATCGACCTGAAGGGCGGCATGGAACTGAGCCTGTTCGCCCCCCGCCTCTCCGCGCTCGCCACCACCCGCGCCGAGGCGGCGGACCTGCTCGACTACCTCGTCGACCTCGCCCTGGACCGGATGCGGCTCTGCCGGGAAGCCGGGGCCCGCTCCATCTGGGAACTGGACGAGAAGTCCCGGCCGGTGCCGGTGATCGTGCTCGTCGACGAGGTCGCCGAGCTCTACCTCATGGCCACCACCGCGGAGAAGGCGGAGGTCGGCCGGGTCGCCACGGCGCTGCTGCGGCTGGCGCAGCTCGGCGCCGCCCTCGGCGTGCACCTGGTGATCGCCGGCCAGCGGGTCGGCTCCGACCTCGGGGCCGGGGTGACCGCGCTGCGGGCGCAGCTCGGCGGCCGGGTCTGCCACCGCGTCAACGACCCAGCCACCGCCGAAATGGTCCTCGGCGACATCAGCAAGGAAGCCGTGATCGCCGCGCAGCAGATCAGC
This sequence comes from Streptacidiphilus rugosus AM-16, assembly GCF_000744655.1. Taxonomy (NCBI): domain Bacteria; kingdom Bacillati; phylum Actinomycetota; class Actinomycetes; order Kitasatosporales; family Streptomycetaceae; genus Streptacidiphilus; species Streptacidiphilus rugosus. The sequence continues at coordinate 511,167 of NZ_JQMJ01000003.1, forward strand.
CACACCCAGCAGGGCGTGATGGTCACCTACGCCGACGGGCAGGTCATGCGGGCCCGCTCCTGCCTGGTCACCCCCGACCAAGCCCGCAAAACCTCCCTCAAACACGCCCACCTGACCCCGGCCCTGCCGCCACTCGGCGACCACCCCGCCCCGGCCATGCCCGAAGCGCTGGGCGCCCACCCGGCCAAGCCCGACATCCCGGCCGACCAGGACCCCGGTGACGTGGACGCGGTGAGTGGGGTGATCGGGGAATGACGCTCGCCATGCCGCTGGTCGCCTTCCTGGCCGTGGTGGTGTTCCTGCTGATCCGCTCCGGCGAACTGCGCACCTGGCAAGCGGTCCTGCTGACCGTGTTCGGGTTCTACCTCGCCCGCACCCCGCTCGGGAACGTCCTCGCCTACACCGTGCAGTGGCTCGTCACCGGCTTCACCCACAACCACTAGATCGAACTGGAGTTCCCATGCCATCCGACCCAGCCCACCCACACCCAGCCCCCGCCGTGGCCGCCGGCCGCTGCCTGCCCGTTCGTGGGTGGCGGCCGGGGCTACGGCCCCACCCGCCCTGGAGACACCCACCATGACCACCAGCAGCAACCCGTACGACAGTCCCGAGGCCCGACGGGCCTACCTCGACCAGCTCGACCGGATCGCGGCCCTGGACGAGACCGAGCAGGACCTCGTCCGGCTTGGGCAGATGCCCGGCCTGGGGCGCTGGCTCCAGCAGATCGAGAACATCGGCGGCTGCGCCCACCCGATCTACATCCGAGGCCACACCACCACCCGCGACACCCTCACCGGGGCCGTGCTGCGCGAGTACAGCACCACGGGAGAACCCGGGGGCAGGCTCGCCATCCGCTGCCGCAACCGCCGCGCCGGCCGCTGCCCCTCCTGCTCCCGCCTCCACCAAGGAGACAGCTACCACCTCGTCCGCGCCGGCCTGGCCGGCGGCAAAGGCATCCCCGAACACGTCCGCGACCACCCGCGCGTGTTCGCCACCCTCACCGCCCCCTCCTTCGGACCGGTCCACCGCATGGGCGATTGCCACACTCGGCGGCGCGGCACCTGCCGCCACGGACTGCCGCGCCGCTGCACCACCCCCCACACCGGCGACGACCCGAAGGTCGGGCAGGCGCTCTGCCCCGCCTGCTACGACTACGTCGGCCACGTGCTCTGGAACGCCCACGCACCCCGCCTGTGGGGGGCGTTCAGCGACAACCTCTACCACCACTTCGCGGCGGCGGCCGAGGTGAGCCGCTCGAAGATCCGCAAGCAGGTGCGGATCAGCGCCGTCAAGGTCGCCGAGTACCAGGCCCGCGGCGCGATCCACTTCCACACCGTCATCCGCCTCGACGGACCCGAGGGACCCGACACCCCGCCCCCGCCCTGGGCCACCACCGACCTGCTCACCGGAGCCATCCGCACCGCAGCCGGCGCAGTCAGGCTCAGCGCGCCCCCCTCACCCGCCTACGGGCACCGCCACCTCGCCTACGGCGAACAACTCGACGTCCACCCGCTGCGCGCCGACTCCGGCGGACGGCTCACGGATGAGCGGGTGGCAGCGTACGTCGCGAAGTACACCACCAAGAGCGCCCACGACTCCGGCGCCATCGACCACCGCATCGACCACCCCGACCGCATCCCCCACCTCCACGTCGGCCCCCACACCCGGGCCCTGGTCGGCACCTGCTGGCGGCTCGGCGACGTGCCCGAACTCGCCCACCTGAACCTGCACGCCTGGGCACACACCCTCGGCTACCGCGGACACTGCCTCACCAAAAGCCGCACCTACTCCACCACCTACGGACAACTGCGCGCCGAACGCGCCAGGCATCGAGGCGGCCTCTACACGCACGGCGTTGAGGGGGACACGTTTGCCGAGACTGCCTGGTCCTTTGCTGGGGCAGGACACACCTCGGCTGAGGCCGCGATTGCCGAGCAAGTACACGCGGATCACGTAGCGCTGTTAGCGCTGCTCAAGGCGGCCAGCGTCGATGTCTGAGCCCCGGAAACGAGACGACAACGACCGTCTCTGCGACGACGAGTCGGCGCGGCGCTGGATAGAGAGGCACCTGGCCACCGCGCCGCGCCTGAGCGGCCAGCAGCTGCGGGAGATCGGGCAGATCCTTGGACTCACCCTTGTCCCGCGTCGCGCCACACGGGAGTGAGCAGGTCAACGTTGAACTTCTTGTTCCCTGGGCCGCTCGGGACTGCGACGACGGCATGCAGGACTTTCTTTATCAGAGTGCGCTTCTGCGTCAGGGTGCTCCGGGTCCACTCAGCAACGATGTCCACGGCGGCGGCCTCCGCTGCGGCTTGCAGCGCGAGGTGTCGGGTCTGGTCGCTGCGCAGTTCCTTGATCTGCGATTCGAGGCCCGCAAGGAGTCGGAAGAAAGACTCATTGTCCAGGTCGCCCCGCTGCCATCGTTGTTCCAGGTCAGCGCGGCTGGCGGTCAGCCGTTCAAGGTCGGCTGCGCCGCCCCATGCTGGAACGTCCTGTTGAACAGCGGAGGCCTCCTCCTTGAGCTTGGCGAGTACGAGATTCGTGATGTGCTTGTCCGTCTCGTCGCCACGCTTGAAGGTCCCATTGCACCCGCCGTCCACCGTTTTGCGGCAGAAGTAGCCGTGCTCATATTTCACCCATTTCACGGCCTTCTGGCCCTGCATGGGGTGGTTGCAGACCGTGCCATCCTCTTTGCGGGCACCACACCGGAGGATGCCGGTTAGCAGGTACTTGTGCACCATGGGGCCGCCAGGTTGCCCGCTACCCCCGCGAGACCGGATCGTGCCTGCGGCGGCAAACCACTCCTTCGGGGAGACGATCGCTTCCCACTCGCCGACGATCGGCTGTCCGTCCGTGTCCCGCACGAGTTCGCCCTTGATCTCGCGGTACCCGCACAACCGTGCGTTGAGAAGCACCTGCTTCACGCTCTGGTACTGGAAGAGGTTTCCTCGGGCGGTCAGGAATCCGGCCGCCTTCCACTGTCGAGTGATCTCGGAAATCGACGCTCCAGCGATGACGTCACGTACGGCTCTGCGGATGGCTTCCGCTTCGTCGGGACGCAGGGTCAGCTTGTCGTCTGCCCAACCAAATGGCCGCCATGCTGCTACTGACTGTCCGCGGATGGCGCGGCTGTGATGGCTCGCACGTGAGCGACGCTGCTTCTTACGGGTCTCGGCCAGCGACATGGCGACACCAAGGAGCCCTCTGATCTCAAAGCCCTCTGCGTAGAGATCTTGCAGACCGTTGGAGTCCCAGTAGACACGTTCCTCGTAGGTCGTGAACGCGCGAAGGAAACGCTCCCAGTCGCCTGGCCGCCGGTACAGGCGGTCGTCATTGACTGCCATGACGCCGTGGATGGGATAGCCCTCGGGGGTGTGCCCGCCGGCCAGGTCGGCGAGCATCTGCTCGAAGTCGTCGCGGGTGACGCTTTCCTTGCTCGCGCTCTTGTCGTTGTCTGTGTAGCGATAGACGACCAACCATCCAAGAGCGGAGGCACGGGCACTGAGGCCGCGGTGCTGGTCCTCGACGCCGTGGGCGTCCTTGACCCGTCCGTCAAAGGAGATGCGGGCGTAGCAGACTATGCACTTCATCTGCGGATTCGCCGCAAGGAGCGCCTTGACCTCTTCCACGCTGGGAAGATCGGGGGGTAAACCCCGAAGCTTGTTGACCTTCTCGTCTCGCGTAGCCATGTCGGGCCCCTTCCGCCGCATGTAGAGCTTCTGACATGACGTTAGCTCTATATTGGTTGAATTGAAGCTCTGCAGCATGAAGATCTCCCAGAGCATCCGCGACGAGTACGGCGCCGACCTCGCGGTCGACGCGGACGACGCGGCCGCGGCGGAGGCCGGCATGCGGGCCAAGTCGGAGGAGTTCGCCGCCGCGGGCAACCGGGTCTACCTGCCGGTCGTCGACTGACGGTCGGACACGAGCCAGGGTCAGTGCGCGCGGTCTGGGGGGAGTGCGCGCACTGACCCTTTTTGCCGTCGGAGCCACGCGGCCGGCGGTGTTCCCGGGGGAGCGGGGCATGATCCTGCAGGCCGCGGGCGCCGGGCGGTCCCGGTGATGCGTTGCCGAACGACGCTTGTCCTGCCAGGGGAGAGCCGGTCGGAATCGGCACGAAAGGGACCCGGGCCCGCACGCCGCGCATGTTCCCCGGCGGCTGGGGTGGTGACTACTTCTCACAGTCGTGGACGAACCTTCAATCCCCCGGCCGGGGGAGACAAAAACCACCAAGCGGCGGGCTACGCGCGTTGTACCACGCTGAGCTTGCCGTTTGTTCATCCGGGCGCCGCCTGAGAGCTTGCTCCCTGTGAATTGCCTATTGACCCAGATTCGTCAACCCTGGTTTGCTTTCGCCCCAGATCGATCAGCACCACACCAAGTGGTGACACGGTGCCAACTCTAGTGCGCATCAGCGGAGTTGGTGTTCGCGACCTGATCCGACCTGCGAATTCTCCCAGGGCAAGCGGACGCACCCCTCTTCCCCAGCGTCCGTGACGAGAGAGGATCACTCCCCACATGCGCACCTCCCGCACCAGAGGCGCCGCCATAGCCGGCGTCGCCTCGCTCTCCCTGGCCGCTGCCGGCCTCGCCATCCTGGCTGGTCCGGCCCAGGCCTCTTCCGGCGGTCACCACGCCTCTGGCCAGGCCCACCACAACGCGGCCATGGTCGGCGCCAGCCCGATCGACAACGAGTACAACCCGTACAGCCCGTCGCTGAACGCCAGCAAGATCCCCGGGATCAAGCAGTACGAGGCGCAGCAGCGTGCCCGCATCGCGCACCGCGCGGCTGCCGCGGCCACCGGCCAGGAGACGCTGTCCTACGGCGGCGGCGTGGACGGCATCGGCGTCCAGAGCGGTCACTCCAAGGTCTACCTGGTCTTCTACGGAACCCAGTGGGGAACCCAGACCACCGACGCCAACGGCAACGCCAAGTTCTCGGGCGACCAGTACGGTGCGGCGAGCGCCGTGCAGCAGATGTTCAAGGGCATCGGCACCAACGGCGAGAAGTGGTCCGCGGACCTGACCCAGTGGTGCGACGGCCCGAACGTGGCCGCCGGTGCGACCAGCTGCCCGTCGAACGCCAACTTCATCCCGTACCAGAGCGGCGGCGTGCTCTCCGGCGTCTGGTACGACAACTCCGCGGCTTCGCCGTCCGGCGCGACCGGCCACCAGCTGGCGCAGGAGGCCATCAACGCGGCCGGCCACTTCGGCAACACCACCGCCGCGGCCAACCGCGACGCCTACTACATCGTCCTGTCGCCCCACGGCACCGACCCGGACGGCTACCAGGACCCCAACACCGGCTACTGCGCCTGGCACGACTGGAACGGCGACACCACCCTCTCCGGTGGCGCGGCGTCCTCGTCCTACGGTGACATCGCCTTCTCGAACCAGCCCTACAACATCGACGCCGGCCAGAACTGCGGCGTCGGCTTCGTCAACGGCACCGGCTCGGCCGGCCAGCTCGACGGCTACACGATGACCCTCGGCCACGAGTGGCACGAGATGATGTCGGACCAGAACCCGGCGGGCGGCTGGACCAACCACGTCTCCGGCTCGTCCTACAACGGCCAGGAGAACTCCGACGAGTGCGCGTGGCTCCAGCCCGGCACCACCGGCGGCGCGGCCAACGTCTCGTTCGGCTCCTTCGGCACCTACGCCGAGCAGGCCAGCTGGTCGAACGACACCAACTCCTGCGCGATCACCCACACGATCCTGACCCACGGCAACACGGTCACGGTCACCAACCCGGGCACCCAGACCGGCACCGTGGGCACCGCGGCCTCGCTGCAGATGAGCGCCTCCGACTCGGCGAGCGGTCAGACCCTGACCTACTCCGCCACCGGTCTCCCGGCCGGCCTGTCGATCAACTCCTCGACCGGCCTGATCTCCGGCACGCCGACCGCGTCGGGCACCTCCTCGGTGACGGTCACCGCGACGGACACCACCAGCGCCACCGGCTCCGCCACCTTCTCCTGGACCGAGAACGGCACCGGCGGCACCGGCGGCGGTGTCACCAACGGCGGCTTCGAGGCGGGCGCCTTCACCGGCTGGACCACCACCGGCAACGCCACGGTGATCTCCGGCGCGGCCCACTCGGGCAGCTACGGCGCGATGCTCGGTTCGACGAACCCCAGCACCACCTCGACCGCGGCGCAGACCTTCACCGCGCCGACCGGCAGCAGCACCATGTCCTTCTACTACAGCAACACCTGCCCCGACACGGTCACCTACGACTGGGCCACGGCGACGCTGAAGGACAACACCACCGGCGTGACCACCACCGTCCTGGCCAAGACCTGCGCGAGCTCCTCGGCCTGGACCAAGGTCTCCTCGGCCGTCACGGCGGGCCACAGCTACACGCTGACGCTCACCAACAAGGACGACAACTACGCCGGCGACCCGACCTACACCTACTACGACGACGTCACCGTCGCCTGATCGCCCTGACCTGATCAGCGGCGGCTGACGAAGCCGAAGCGCGCGAGCGGGGACCGTCCCACAACGGTCCCCGCTCGCCGCGTTTCCCGAGGATCCCGAAGCAGTCCAGGGATCCTCGACGCCGTCCGGCCCGCGCTCCGGGGGGAGCGCGGGCCGGACGTCATGCGCGGGGTCGGTCAGTCCGTGTAGTAGCCGAAGACGTCCGCGACGACGTCGACGGAGCCGCCGCTCGCGTTGTGGAAGTCGATCTTTCCGTCCACGACGCGCAGCGTGACCAGGTTGGGAACCGTCTGTCCCGCCGACCAGTTGAGGTTGGACGAGGTCGGCAGGTTCGTTCCGTCCGGGTAGGCCGTCAGGAAGCCGCCCAGCTTGGTGTCGGTCGCGGTGACATTGAGGACGACCGCCTTCACGCTCGCCGGGACCACCGTTCCGGCCAGGCTGAGCGAGCGGGTGCCGCGGGCAGCGATGGCGCCGCCGCTCTGGCGGGTGTCCAGCAGGCGGGTGGGGGCCGTGGTGTGGTACGTCGCGGTGCCCGACGCCGAGAAGTAGCCGAAGACGTCGGCGACCAGGTCCACCGTCCCGGCACTGTGGGTGGCCAGTTCGACCTTGCCGTCCGCGCCCACCGGGACCAGCACGTGGTTGGCGATGGTCTGCCCGGCCGTCCAGTTGAGGTTGGAGGCGTTCGGCTTGGGCGTGCCGTCCGGGTAGACCGTGGCGAAGCCCGCCGTCCTGGTGTCGGTCGCCGTCACGTTGAGGACGACGGCGGAGACGCCGGACTGGGGCAGGCCGCCCCGGCCGGCCACCTGCAGCGAGACCGTCCCGTTGGCGGCGACGGGCGTCTTGGTGGTGACGCCGTTCGCCGCGCGGGTGTCCAGGACGCGGGCGGGCCCGGCGGCGGTGAACAGCGCGCCGCTGCCGTCGGCGGTGAAGTAGCCGGAGATGTCGGCGACCACCTGGGCGGTGCCGGAACTCCGGTTGTACAGGTCGATCTCACCGTCCGCGCCGACCGGGACGATCACCTGGTTGGCGATGGTCTGCCCGGCCGTCCAGTTGAGGTTGGACGCGCCGGAGGCGGCCGTCCCCTCGGGGTACGCGGAGAGGAAGCCCGACGCCTTGGTCGAGGTGACCGTGACATTGAGCACCACGGCGCTGATGCCGGACGCGGGCAGCCCCTTCGCTCCCTCGACCAGCAGCGGCACCGTCCCCATCGCCGGCACCGCGTTCGGCGCGACCATCCCGGTGCCGTACCGGGTGTCGAGCAGTCGCGTCGGCCCGGTCGTATGGAAGGTGGACCCGACGCCGAGCGAGGTGGGCGCGGTGGGCTGCTCGGTCACGTCGAAGAGACCGTTAGGGATGAGCGTGTCCGCCTTGGTGGCGAGCACCAGGTGGCGACCGGTCGTGTTGACGTAGTCGGTTCCGGGGTTGGCGTCGTAGTCGAGAGCCAGTCCGCTCGGGGCCCACTTCGGGTGGGTGTGGTTGACCGAACCGCTGGTGAGCTGGGTGGCGCTCCCCGAACCGTCGGCGGCCTGCTCGAAGATCTGGGCGTAGCCGGCCACGGCGCGGACGAAGGCGAGCTTCGAGCCGTCGGGGGAGATGTCCGGCTGGCGTCCGTCGGAGATCAGCAGGCCTGCGGTGTGGTCGCCGTGGTCCGTCCAGACGTCCTTGCCGGTCGCGGTCGTGTGCTCGAAATACACCGTGCCCGTGGTGGCGGACACCGTCGGGTAGCGGTCGGTGCCTCCGGTCGGAGTGGAGAACCAAGGGGTCTGGTTCTCCTTGCCGTTCTGGGCGATCAGATCCCAACTGCTCGGTATGGACCGCAGTTGGTCGCTGTTGGAGCCGGCGTCCCAGCCGGTGGCGATGATCGTCGATCCGTCGGGGGTGAACGCGGGGTCCACGGACGTCTCGGAGACGTCACGCACACCGGTCGCGTTCGGCGAGTAGATCTCGATGCCGGGCGCGCCGTTGACGAGGGCGACGTGCTTGCCGTCGGGCGACCAGGTGACCCCGCCGCCCTGGTCGGTCCCGCCGCTGGCGGTCAGGTCCAGCACCAGGCGGGAGCCGTCCAGCTTCTCGGTACCGGTGGTGACCCCACCGTTCGGCATGACCTTGGAACCCGCCAGCAGCCCGGGCGTCCCGGGAAGCGCGGCCTGCGCGACGGGCGCGGTGAGGATTCCCAGTCCTGAGGCCGCGAGAACCGAGGCGGAAAGCACGGCGAGGGGGGTGAAACGTCGTGAAACTCTTGGAGGCATGTGTGTTGCTCACTCCTGAGGCGATGACTGCTGCGTGATCATATGGCCGCAGGGATTCGCAGAATTGGGCCTTATCGGGATGCAGGGAACATCTGGATTGCGGAGGTCACACCGCATTCTCACCTGGAGTCCACTGGCGGCTGCGAGTAACTCGGTCGCCGTGGGCGGATTCTGACGGATGCCTCGGAAGCGGACATCCGCTACCGCGCATGAAGGTGGGCGGGTCGGCGCTGGTGCTGGTTGGCTGTAGAGTGCGGCTCCCCTTATCTCTCGGAGCGATTCTTGCCCAGCCGATCCGTTGTGATATCAGCAGTCACCGCCGTTCTCGCGCTGGCGGTGGCACCCGCGGCTGATGCGCAGACCAGGGCGTCCGGCCTGATTGCGGGCCACCTCTCGGCCGCTGACGGCGAGCCCACGCTCACAACCGGCGTCGACCATGCCACGCTGCCCACCGGCGCCACGTTGACCGTCACGGCCGCACCGGCCGATCTCAGCAGCAAGACGGTCGTTTCCTACCGCTTCGACTTCGGCGACGGCAGCGGGACCACGGTCTCCGACCCGAGCACGCAGCACGTCTACGACACGACGAGCAGCAACGGCTTGAACGGGCAGTTCGCCGTCCAGGTCACGGCGACGCTCTCGGACGGAACGACGCTTCCAGGCTCTGTGGTTGAGGTACGCGTCACCGCTCCGGGAGCGTTCACCGCCCCGATCTTCGCCTACGGCGGGAACCCGACCCATCCGCTCACGGTGCAGGGCTCGGTCTTCCCCTTCAGCCCTTGGGGCATCGTCGCTGAGACGCTGGACTTCGGAGACGGATCCCCCGCCGTCGACACCACGGCCGAGCCCGACGCCGAGCATCCGCACACGTTTCCGGCAGCGGGGCTCTACACCTTGACCGCGAAGACCACCGACGGGAGTGGAGAGCAGCTCGTCACCACCGCGCAGATGCGCGTCGGAAGCTCGTTCGTTCCACTGGGTCCCGTTCGGATTCTCGACACGCGGAGCGGCATCGGGGCACCGAGGGCCAAGGTCGCTGCGAACGGAACGGTGCGGCTGAAAGTTGCGGGCGTGGGCGGAGTGCCGACCAGCGGCGTGACCGCTGTGGAGATGAACCTGACGGTGACGAATCCGAGCACAGTCGGCTTCGTCACCGCTTTTCCCTCGAAATCGGCGCTTCCGACGGCCTCGAATCTGAACTTCGTGGCCGGAGAGACGGTTTCCAACGCTGTGACCGTTCCGGTGGGCGCGGACGGCTATGTGAATCTGGCAAACCACGCGGGCCGCGACGACCTCATCGCCGATGTACAGGGCTATCGCAGCGACGCCACGACGCTGCCCGGTGGTCTGGGCCTGGCCAGCGGTCTCGCTTTGCCGCAACGCCTGCTTGACACCCGTTCCGGGCTTGGCACGCCGAAGCACAAGCTGGCCGCCGGTGGGTCTGTGAGCCTTCAGCTTCCGGCCGGTGCGCATGCAGCGGTACTGAATGTCACGGTGGTCGATGCGACCGCGAACGGCTTTGTGACCGCCTATCCGAGCGGAGCTCGCCGTCCTGATGCGTCGACGGTCAACTACATGGCGGGGACGACGGTCGCCAACCAGGTGACGGTGCCGGCCGGCCCCGACGGCAAGGTTGTCCTGTACAACTCGGCGACCTCCGTCGACCTGGTCGTCGACGTCCAGGGCTACTACGGAACGCCCACTGGATCCCCCTCGGCGTTGATCTTCACTCCCACCGCACCCACGCGCCTTCTGGACACCAGGGTGGGGGTCGGCGCGCCGGTTGCGAAGCTCGGCCCCGGCGGCAGCATCGCTCTGCATGTCGGAAGGGCCACAGAGCCGGCCCCGATCCGCTACGTCCTGGTCAATCTGACGGGCGTCGACGCCACGGCACGGGGAGCGTTCCTCACGGCCTACGCCGACGGGAGCGCTCGACCGGCCAGCTCTGCTCTCAATCTGATCGTGGGCCGTCCGGTACCCAATCTGGTGCTGGTCCCTGTGGGGGCGGACGGTTCCGTCCGGATCTCCAACTCGTCGGGGACCACCGACGTCATCGCCGACCTGGAGGGCTACTTCACCGAAGCCGGGGTCTGAGCCGAGCCAGCGGTTGTCCACGGACCGGATGGCCTGTGGACAACCGCTGAAGCGATTTCGTTCAGGCAGGTCAGCCCTGGTGGTCGGGCTTATGGCCCGGTCGTAGGGGCGTGACGCGGGCGACATCGTCGCGCAGGGAGCGGATGTCACGACGCATGTCGCGGACGGCCTCGCCCATGTCGTCCAGCTTGCGGCTGAGCGCGCTGGAGACGCGGCCCATGGAGTCGAGGCGTCGGTCGACGCTCTAGGTCCATTCGCGGGTGACGTGGTGGCCCGGCGCGGCCGGAGCCGCCGCCTCGCCGTCGATGACCTGCCGCCAGGCCTCGGCGGCGGGGGCGGTCGAGGTGACCTGGTGCTCGTCCCAGTGGGGACCGGGACGGAGCCGGCGGCCAGGGTGCATGCCATGGCGACGGGGCTGGGGCTCCGTCGGCTCCGGCCGGGTCGTCCGACCGACCTCCGCCTCGAGGTCGAGGAGGTAGGTGCGGGCGTGCTGGGCGACGAGACTGTCGCGCAGCAGCATGGCTATTTGTCGCATCTTCGGTCCGCAGGGCGTCAGTTCAGGGGCCGACGCTCCAGCGCAAGGGGACGAGGCGCTGGGCGAGGTGGAACCGGCGCCGCCCCGCCCGGCCGTGGCCGTGGCCGGATACCGTCCGGGCCGCTTGCGGGGGGAGCCGGGAAATTTTCCACAGGGGAGGGCGGCTCCGCCCGCAGGGCTTGTGGGCGGTGCTCCCCCGGCACCGGAAGGCTTCCTGTTTTCGCAGCTCAGGGCTGTGTGGTCGGCGTTCCGCACTGTGGATAACCGCTCGCGTCGGCGGCGCGGGCGCTTACTGTAGGGGCATGAGGATTGGAATCGTGGGTGCCACTGGTCAGGTCGGCGGCGTCATGCGCCGGATTCTTGAGGAGCGCGAGTTCCCGGTGACGGAGCTGCGTCTCTTCGCGTCCGCGCGCTCGGCCGGGTCCACGCTGCCGTGGCAGGGCCGGGAGATCGTGATCGAGGACGCCGCGACGGCGGACTGGAGCGGTCTGGACATCGTGCTCTTCTCCGCGGGCGGCTCGACGTCGAAGGCCCTGGCCGAGAAGGTCGCGGCGGCCGGCGCCGTCGTGATCGACAACTCCTCCGCGTGGCGCGGCGACCCGGACGTCCCGCTGGTCGTCTCCGAGGTCAACCCGCACGCGATCGCGAACCGCCCCAAGGGCATCATCGCGAACCCGAACTGCACCACGATGGCGGCGATGCCGGTCCTGCGGCCGCTGCACGAGGAGGCCGGACTCTCGGCCCTGGTCGTCGCGACGTACCAGGCCGTCTCCGGTGGCGGTCTGGCCGGCGTCTCCGAGCTGTACCAGCAGGCCTGCAAGGTCGCCGAGGCCTCCGACCAGTTGGCGTTCGACGGTGAGGCGGTCGAGTTCCCCGCGCCGGAGAAGTTCAGCAAGCCGATCGCGTTCAACGTGCTGCCGCTGGCGGGCTCGGTCGTGGACGACGGCACCAACGAGACCGACGAGGAGCAGAAGCTCCGCAAGGAGAGCCGGAAGATCCTGGAGATCCCGGAGCTCAAGGTCTCCGGCACCTGCGTCCGGGTTCCCGTCTTCACCGGCCACAGCCTGCAGATCAACGCTCGCTTCGACCGCGCGATCAGCCCCGAGCGCGCCTACGAGCTGCTCGCGGACGCGCCGGGCGTGGTCGTGTCCGAGGTGCCGACGCCGCTGGAGGCGGCGGGCAAGGACCCGTCCTACGTGGGCCGGATCCGCCGCGACGAGACGGTCGAGAACGGCCTGGCGCTGTTCGTCTCCAACGACAACCTGCGCAAGGGCGCCGCGCTGAACGCGGTCCAGATCGCGGAGCTGGTCGCGGCGGAGCTGCGGAGCGCGTAACGCGCCTCGGGGGCGCGAGGCTCAGGCAGAGCCTCGCGCCCTTGGTGTCGCACCCGCCTGTGGCAGCGAACGGCAGAGCTTCCGACTCAGTCGTCCGCGTTCGGCAGGAACCGGCTCAGGTGGGCCGGGCCTTCGTAGTCGGGCGAGGTGAAGTCAGGGGAGCTGTAGCCGGGCGAGGAGAAGTAGACCTCGTCCTCGCGCTCCTTCTCGGGCTTCTCCTCGCCGTGTCCGTTGGTGATCCCCTCGCAGCCCGGGCTGGTGAAGCCCGGAGAGGTGAAGCCCAGTTTCGGGTGGTGGCGGACCAGGTCGACCTTGCTGCGGTGCTCGCTCGCCTGCGCCGCCGCCCGCGCTGCCAGCTCGCGTTCCAGGTAGGGCAGGATCGCCCGGGTGCGGAGCGCCGCGCGCCAGCTCTCGCGGGCCTTGGCCACCTCCGCGGCGAGTTCCGGCTGCGGGCGTTCGGGCTCCACCGCCGCGTCCCTGCGTGCGGTGAGCACCAGGGCGACCGTCGCCACGACCAGCGCGCCCGCGCCGACCACGGCGAGCACGCCCGCCGCGGTGATCAGCTGCCGGCCGAGCGCCAGCTTCGGCGAGCCCGCCCGGACGGCGAAGCCGGCGAGCAGCAGGACCAGGGCGCTGGTCCAGGACAGTATCGGGACCAGCACCGTCGCCATCGCGGGCAGGCCGGCCCGGCCCGCCGCCTCCAGCGGGGTGTCCGGCTCGACCCACTGGGCCGGGTCCGTGCTGCCGAGGCGGTCGGTGTCCGGGCCTGCGCCGATCCGGTCGAGCTGTTCGCGCAGGCGGCGGTAGTAGGCGTACTCCGGCGCGGCGCCCGCGCTGATGTCGGGCAGCTCGCGCAGGGCGCGGTCGTGCAGCTGCTCAGCGGTGGTGGCGCCGCGGCTGGCCCGGAGGGCGTCGCGGATGTGCGGACTCTGCAGGGCCTCGTCCAGGATCCGCACGTAGTCGGGCTTGTCCTCGGCCAGCATGTGCGGAGCGATGTCCATCGTTCTGCTCCCCCGTGGAAGGATCGACCGGTCGGTCGCGGGCTGGGGGTTGGTGCTGCGGGTGCTTCGGCGTTATGGGCTGTTAACGCACATGCTAGGCGCGGAGGCTGACGCAGTGACAGCGGGTTTCCGGAATTTTCGTGTCGGAAGGGGCAGGAGTTGTCTCTGGCAATTGCCAGAGACATGGCTCGTGCTGCCGGTCCGTCAGGAGACGGCCAGGGAGAAAGGAACGAAAGGGGCGATCAGGCCAACGGCAGGCGGGCGATCAGCAGTTTGCCCTCGCCCTCCATGGTGACGCCGCCGTCCATCGCCACCGCCAGCTCGTCCGCGTAGACGTGCGGGCCGGTGACCTGGACGCCCGAGCGGCCGTCCTCGCTGGACGCGTCGCCGAGCAGGTACGGGATCGGGCTGTGGCCGTGGACGATCCGGTGGCCGCCGAAGGCGCCGAGCAGCTCGCGGGCCGCCTCCGCCCCGGCGTCGCCGCGGAAGGCGAACCGTTTGGTCATCCTGCGGAAGCAGTCCCACCACTCGTCCGCGTCGCCGTGCTGCAGCACCTCGTGGACGGCGTCGTTCACCGCGTCGACCGAGTCCCCGTACTCCAGGTACGCGGTGGTGTCCGAGTGGATCAGCAGGTGGTCGTCCTCGACGGACATCGCCGGCAGCCGGGAGAGCCATGCGACGTGGTGGTCCTCCAGGCGCTCCATGTCGCTGGGCTGACCGCCGTTGAGCCGCCAGGCGGCCAGGAAGGAGGCGGTGCCCGCGCTGGACTGGACGGGGTCGTCGCCGTAGCGGTCCGCGCCGAGCAGCAGCAGTTCGTGGTTGCCCATCAGCGCCCGGCAGTAGCCGCCGGTCGCTGCGGCCTCGGCGGCGAGGCGCATGACCAGGTCGATCACGCCGATGCCGTCGGGGCCGCGGTCGGTGAAGTCCCCGAGGAACCAGACCCTGGCCCGCCCGGCGCACCAGTGGCCATCGGCGTCGATGAGGCCCTGGGCGTGCAGGCCCTGGAGCAGCTCCTGGAGGTAGCCGTGGACGTCGCCGATCACGAAGAGCGGGCCCTCGGGGGGCGGCTGGAGGCCGTCGACCAGGGTGGCCGGGCCCTGCTCCAGCCCGGTGGCGACGTGGCCTCCGCTGCCGTGAGCGACGGCGACGGCGTGCGGGGCGGCGGCCAGAGGCGCGCCGAGCTCGAGCGTGGGCGGGTCCTGCGGTGCGGCGGCCGCCGCGGCCATCGCGAGCGCGGACAGCGGTGCGACCGCGGTGATCGGCGCGTTCGGAGCGACGGGCGGAGCCGCCGGCGGAGCGGGCGGCGGGACGACCGGGACGCCCGCGGGAGGGGTGAAGAAATCGAACGACGTGGACCCGTCCGCTGTCTGCGCGGCGTGCGGGCCTGGGTCCGGCTCGTCAGGCCAGGCGGGACGGTCCACGGGTGTCATGAAGCCCATCGTATAAAGCCGTCCTTCCCGGCGTCCGCACCTGGGAGGGATCAGCCCGTCGAAATCGTTCGTCCGTCGGGATCAGAGACGGATCATCGGGTGACAAAAGGGGGCAGGTCAGGCGGCCTGCCCCAGTTCGTGGTCGTCGGAAGTGCGGTGGTTCACTCCTCGCCGGGCGGGCGTGGCGCGGCCACCGTGGTGCGGGTCGTGCGTCGCTGCGAGGAACGACGCACGATCAGCTCGGTCGGCATCAGCTGCCCCGAGCTGTCCTGGTTCGGCGGCGACGAACCCTCGATCGCGTCGATCAGCAGGTTGACCACGGTGGTGCCGATCCGGCGCGGTTTCAGCGAGAGGGTGGTGATCGGCGGCTCGGTGGCCGCGTAGACGTCGCTCTCGCTGCAGCACACCAGCAGCAGGTCCTCGGGGACGCGCAGACCGTAGCGGCGGGCGGCCGCGAGCAGGTCGGTGCCGTTCGGGTCGAAGAGGCCGTAGACCGCGTCGGGCCGGTCCGGGCGGGCGAGCAGCCGGTCCGCGGCGACCGCGCCGGCGCAGGGGTCGTGCGCCGGGTAGGCCTCGTAGAGCGGCTGCTGCCCGACGCCCCGGCACCAGCCGAGGTAGGCCTCGGTGCTTAGCCGTGTGTAGGTGTCGGTGCTGGTGCCGGTGAGCAGACCGATCCTGCGGGCGCCGGCCTGGGCGAGGTGGTCCAGGATGCCGAGGACGGCGGCGTGGTGGTCGTTGTCGACCCAGGCGGTGACCGGGCAGTTGCCGGGCTTGCCGTCGCTGACCACGGGCAGGCCCTGGCGGTAGAGGTCGGCCACCATCGGGTCGTGGTCCGCCGGGTCGATCACCACCGTGCCGTCGAGCGCGACGTTGCTCCAGACGTCGTGCCGGGAGGAGGCGGGCAGGACGACCAGGGCGTAGCCGCGGTTCAGCGCGGCCGAGGTCGCGGCCCGTGCCATCTCGGCGAAGTAGGCGAACTCGGTGAAGGTGAAGGGCTCCTGCCCGTACGTCGTCACGGTCAGGCCGATCAGGCCCGAGCGGCCGGTGCGCAGGGTGCGCGCGGCGGCGGAGGGGCGGTAGCCCAGCCGTTCGGCGACCTCGCGCACCTTCGTGCGGGTCTCGTCCGGTAGGCGCCCCTTGCCGTTGAGCGCGTCGGAGACCGTGGTGATGGAGACCCCGGCGGCGGCCGCCACGTCCCTGATCCCCGCCCGTTCGAGCCGACGCGCGCGAGTGGTGGCCCGGCGGCCGTGGTGATTCGCTGCTGCTGTCATGTCGGGCCGATCGTATGGCGAGGAACTGTCGTAAGGGGATGGTCTGTCCGGCTTGGCTGGAGATACGTTTCTCCATGAGCATTCGTGCGTTTTCTCCTTGCACCAACGACCGTTTCGGGCGCATTCACCTGCGTTTTGGTCATGTACTCACGGTGTCGCCCAGCGACTTCGCGCGCGGTCGGACCGGCACATGTCACTCGCACGGGTGAGGTTCTTGCGATCGGCTCGTATGGTGATCTCGACCGGTTACGGCGAGGCCGTCACGATGGGGTGACGAGCGTCGCGATTCTCTGGAGGACGACCACGGTGAGCAGCGAAACCACTCCCGGACCCCGACTGCGCGAGGCGCTTGCGGGCGTTCCCGCCTACAAGCCGGGCAAGCCCGCGCAGGGCGCCGACGGCGCTCCGGCCTTCAAGCTCTCCTCCAACGAGAACCCCTACCCGCCGCTGCCAGGCGTGCTGGAGTCGGCCGTCGCGGCGGCGCAGAGCTTCAACCGCTACCCCGACATGGCCTGCACCGGCCTGATCGCCGAGCTGGCCAAGCGCTTCGGCGTGCCGGAGTCGCACATCGCCACCGGCACGGGCTCGGTCGGTGTCGCGCAGTCCCTGCTGCAGTCGACCTCGGGCCCCGGCGACGAGGTGATCTTCGCCTGGCGCTCCTTCGAGGCGTACCCGATCATCACCCAGATCAGCGGCGCGACCTCGGTGCGGGTGCCGCTGAAGGCGGACGAGACCCACGACCTGGACGCGATGCTCGCCGCGATCACCGAGCGGACCCGGCTGATCTTCGTCTGCAACCCGAACAACCCGACCGGCACGGTCGCGCACCGGGCCGAACTGGAGCGCTTCCTCGACGCGGTCCCGGCCGACGTCCTGGTGGTGCTGGACGAGGCCTACAACGAGTTCGTCAGGGACGACGAGGTGCCGGACGGCGTCGAGGTCTACCGTGACCGCCCGAACGTCTGCGTGCTGCGCACCTTCTCCAAGGCCTACGGCCTGGCGGGGCTGCGGGTCGGCTTCGCGATCGCGCACGAGCCGGTCGCCCAGGCGCTGCGGCAGACCGCGGTGCCCTTCGGTGTGAGCCAGCTGGCGCAGGACGCGGCGGTGGCCTCGCTGCGGTCCGAGACCGCGCTGCTGGAGCGGGTGGCCGCGCTGGTGGCCGAGCGCGAGCGGGTGGTCTCGGCGCTGGTGGCCCAGGGCTGGACGGTGGCGACGACGCAGGCGAACTTCGTCTGGCTGCGGCTCGGCGACCGGACCATGGACTTCGCTGCGGCCTGTGAGGCGGCCGGCGTGGTGGTCCGTCCGTTCGCGGGCGAGGGCGCGCGGATCACGATCGGCGAGACCGAGGCGAACGACCTGTTCCTGCAGACGGCGGAACTGTTCCACAAGGGTCTGTGACGGCTCTCCCCGAGGGCTGGGAACACATGAGAACAAGATCGCCAGGTGCTCCACGTGAAGCACTTGGCGATCTTGTTCTGGTCGTGCCCGGGGCGGGGCGGGGCGGGGCGGGGCGGTCAGGCGGTGGGGCTGGTGCTCGGGCTCGGCGAGGCGTTCGGGGCGCGGGTGGGGAGCAGTGGCTTGCAGATGGCGTAGGCCGCGGCGGTCTTGGCGTCCGCGGTGTTCAGCCCGCGGAAGTTGCCGTTGGCGGGCAGGGTGACGCCGTGGTCCTTGAGGCAGCTGCGGAACGCCGCCAGCGCGGTGGAGTTGAAGCCGCCGCCCCGGCCGGCCCCGCCGCTGGGCCGGAGCGACGCGCAGGCCTGCATGGCCGCCTGCATCGCGGGGTCCGGCGAGGCTCCGCCGAAGCCGAAGCCGCCTCCCCCGCCGTAACCGCCGCCGTTGCCGCCGAAGCCGCCGCTGGGACGGCCGCTCGGACGACCGCCGGGGCGGCCGCTCGGAAGGGTGACCCCGTGCTGGCTGAGGCACTGCCGGTAGGCCTGCATCGCCGCGCCGCGACCGCTCGCCGAAGGGGCGGCGGTGGCGGTGGCGGCGCTGGAGGAGGAACAGCCGGACAGCAGCAGCGCGCCGCCGGCGAGCAGTCCTGCCGCGCAGGCGGCGCGAGAGCTGAGTGTCGTCATGGTCCCGAAGGAATCGCACAGGGGTGGTGAAGTCCTGGGTGATTCCTGGGAATCTGCTGGGATCGGGGGCCCTCGCGTCCCCCGGGCAGAGCAGCGGTACGACCGACAAGCCATAGTTTGCATGGGTTTGTCGGGTTCGGGCGCTCGGCGAACTCCAAGGTGCCTCGCAGGACGCCCTTGGTCCGCACGGTCAAGGTGTCCGGCATGAAGGTGCTCCCACGACGGCGCAAGTCCGTCCTGTTGAACTCCGTGCTCGCCGCAGGGCTGCTGGCCACCGCCGGCATCGCCTGGGCGACCGTGGCCCAGGGCTCCAGCACCACCGGCACGTCCACGACGCGCACCGCGACGGTCGCGCGCGGCACGGTCCTCGCGACGGTCTCCGGGTCGGGCACACTGACCTCGCCGTCCGACGCCGGGGTGAACTTCACCACCGGCGGCACGCTGACCGAGGTGGACGTGAAGGCCGGTCAGAAGGTGACCGCCGGACAGGTGCTGGGCAAGGTCGACGCCACCACCGAGAACGAGACGCTCAGCAACGCCAGGGCCCAGCTCTCCGCGGCCGAGGCGAACCTGACCCAGGTCGAGGCCGGCACGCTCCCCGCGTCCGCCTCCAACAGCAACAGCAACAGCAACAACGGCAGCGGCAGCAGCGGAGGCCGCGGCGGCACGACCGTCGCGTCCACGCCGACGCCGAGCCCCACCCCCACCGTGAACCAGGCGCAGCTGGCCAGCGCCGAGCAGCAGGTCACCTCCGCGCAGAACGCCGTGGACGCCGCGGCGCGGGCCGTCGACGGCACCGTGCTCAGGGCGCCGGTCGGCGGCACCGTCGCGTCGGTCAGCGGCAAGGTCGGCGAGACCGTCTCCGGTTCCGGCGGCTCGGGCGGCTCCGGCGGTTCGGGCAGCGGCAGCGGCAGCAGCGGGTCGAGCAGCAGCTCGTCGAGCGCCGGCAGCCTGTCCGGCTTCGTCGTGATCACCAACCCGGCCGGAATGGAGGTCAGCGCCGACTTCTCCGAGAGCGACGCGCTGAAGCTCAAGGCCGGTCAGGGCGCGACCGTCACGCTCAACGCGGACACCAGCCAGGTGCTCAACGCCAAGGTGGTCTCCATCAGCTCGCTGCCGGTGAGCAGCTCGGGCAGCGGCAGCGGCTCCTCCAGCGCGGTCCAGTACGCGGCGCTGCTCGCCATCACCGGCGACACCTCCAGCCTGCGCACCGGCCTCAGCGCCAGCGTCCAGGTCGTCACCGGCGAGGCCTCCGGCGCGCTCTACCTGCCGACCTCCGCGATCAACGGCACCGGCGCCAACGCGAGCGTGCAGCTGGTCCAGGCGGACGGGACGACCAAGCGCACGCCGATCACCCTCGGCGTGCAGGGCGACACGGAGGACCAGATCCTGTCCGGGGTCACCGAGGGCCAGAAGGTCCAGATCACCGTGGTCTCCACCAGCGGCAGCAACGGCTTCCCGAGCACCGGCTTCCCCGGCGGCTTCGGTGGCGGCGGTGGCGGCGGACGCGGCTTCGGCGGCGGCGGCCGGACGGGCGGCGGCGGTACGGGCGGCAGGGGATGAGCCAGGCTCCCGTCCCCGCGCCGGTCATCGCCGCCCGGCAGCTGGTGAAGACCTACGGCATGGGCGACGCGGTCGTGCACGCCCTGGCGGGCGTCGACCTGACCGTCCGCCAGGGTGACTACCTGGCCATCATGGGCAGTTCGGGTTCGGGCAAGTCGACGCTGATGAACATCCTCGGCTGCCTGGACGTGCCGACGACCGGCCGGTACCTGCTCGACGGCATCGACGTGGGCGGGCTGGACGAGCGGCAGCTGTCGCTGGTGCGGAACCGCAAGATCGGCTTCATCTTCCAGTCCTTCAACCTGGTCCCGCGCACGACCGCGCTGGCCCAGGTCGAGCTGCCGCTCGCCTACGCGGGCGTCAAGGCGGCCGAGCGGCGGCGTCGCGCCCTGGCCGCGCTGACCATGGTCGGCCTGGCCGACCGCGCCGACCACAAGCCCAACGAGCTCTCCGGCGGCCAGCAGCAGCGTGTCGCCGTGGCCCGTGCGCTGGTCACCGCGCCCGCGATGCTGCTGGCCGACGAGCCCACCGGCAACCTCGACAGCCACAGCACCAAGGAGGTCCTCGGCATCGTGGACCGGCTCAACCAGACCGGCCGCACCGTCGTGCTGATCACCCACGAGGACGAGGTCGCGCACCACGCCAAGCGGGTGATCCGCCTGGTCGACGGCGTGATCACCAGTGACGTGCGGCAGGCGCCGGTCGACGGCCCGCCGCCGATGCTCCACCCGCTGCAGGAGGTCGCCCGGTGAACCCGCTGGAGACGCTTCGCTTCGCCGTGCTGGGCCTGGCCGCGAACAAGGTCCGCTCCGGGCTGACCATGCTCGGCATCCTGATCGGCGTCGCCGCCGTCATCCTGCTGCTCGCGGTCGGCAACGGCTCCTCGCAGGCCGTGAAGAACTCGATCGACGCCCTCGGCACGAACGCGCTGACCGTGAGCTCCGGCGCCGGCTTCGGCGCGCAGTCGACCGCGACCAGCACCAAGCCGCTCACCGTCGACGACGCCCGGGCGCTGGCCGACCCGAGCCAGGCGCCGGACATCAAGGGCGTGGCCCCCGAGGTGCAGACCTCGCAGACCGCGCTCTACCAGGGCACCTCGCACACGGTCAGCTCGGTGATCGGCACCTACCCGGCCTACTTCGAGGCGTCCAACAGCAAGGTCACCAAGGGCGACTACTTCAGCGCCGACGACGTGCTGGCCTCGCGCAAGGTCGCGGTCATCGGCTCGACCACGGCGACCGACCTGTTCGGCACCGACGACCCGATCGGCAAGAAGATCACCCTGGGCGGCACCCCGTTCACGGTCGTCGGCGAACTGGCGACCAAGGGCAGCGGCACCGGCTTCCAGGACCCCGACGACACGATCGTGCTGCCGCTGCCGAGCGTGCAGAACGCGTTCACCGGCTTCGGCTCGCTGAGCCAGATCCTGGTCGAGGCGAAGTCGGCGGACTCGACGACGCAGGCGCAGAACGAGATCACCACGATCCTGATGGGCCGTCACGGCATCACCAGCTCGTCGGCGGTGGACTTCCGCATCGGCAGCCAGACCACCCTGCTCAGCACCCGCAGCTCCACGACGCAGACCTTCACGGTGCTGCTGGGCGCGGTGGCGGCGATCTCGCTGCTGGTCGGCGGGATCGGCATCACCAACATCATGCTGGTCACGGTGACCGAGCGGACCCGTGAGATCGGCATCCGCAAGGCCATCGGCGCGCCCAAGGGCGTCATCCTCAGCCAGTTCCTCGCCGAGTCGACCTTGCTGTCACTGGTGGGCGCGGGCCTCGGGGTGGTCACCGCGTTGGTCGGCGCGCACTTCACGATCGTGGGGATCAAGCCGGTGGTGATCCCCGCCTCGGTCTGGGGCGCGTTCGGGATCGCGGTGGCGATCGGCCTGTTCTTCGGCAGTTACCCGGCGAGCCGGGCGGCGAGCCTGCGCCCGATCGAGGCGCTGCGGCATGAGTGAGAGGCAGAGGGAGACCATGGGCGTGGACATCGCGGACGTCACGGACGGCATGGAGTCGCCGGAGGCGATCCTGGCCGAGCCGCCGGACGCGCTGGACATCAGCGCGGAGCTGGCGGCCCCGCCGCGGCGCAAGCTGCCGTGGCTGACGCTGGTGCTGGCCGCCGCGGTGGTGGCCGGGCTCGGCTTCATCGGGGGCGTGGAGGTCCAGAAGGGCCAGGCGCCTGCCGCGGGCGGCACGGGACGCTCGTTCACGGCGGGAGCGCGCACCGGTGCGGGCGGCGGCGGCTTCGGCGGAGCCGGTGGTTTCGGCGGCGCGGGCGGCTTCGGTGGGCCGGCGGCGGCGGTGCGGGCGGCGGCGCGACGGTCGGTACCGTCAAGCTCGTCGACGGCACCACGATCTATGTGACGGACACCTCAGGCAACGTGGTCAAGGTCACCACGGGCGGCTCGACCAAGGTCGGCATCTCGAAGACGGGCAAGGTCAGCGACCTGAAGCCGGGCTCGACGGTGACCATCCGCGGCACGACCGACTCCTCCGGCGACGTCGCGGCCACCACGGTCACCCAGCTCGGCGGCTGACGCCTCCCGGCACATGGGCACCGAAGGGGCGCGAGGAACTGCGCGAGAAACCACCGGCGTGCGGATGGCCCTGCTCGTTCGGCGAACCACCTGCGTGGGTGGCTTGTCGCGCAGTTCCTCGCGCCCCTGGGGCAGTGCAACTGTCTCGCCGTCGCGGAGCTCTGGTGCGACCGTCCGTGTGCTGTCTTCATAGAGTCCTCATCTGCGGCGGATAGCCTGCTCGCAGCCAGATCCGACCTCCCCGGGGGCGCGCCCAATGGATACCGCCGAAGCCAGCCTGCTCGTCGTCGACGACGAGCCGAACATCCGTGAGCTGCTCTCCGCCTCGCTCCGTTTCGCCGGCTTTCGCGTCGCCTCCGCCGCGACCGGCGCCGAGGCGGTCGCGCAGGTGGCGCGCTCGCGGCCGGACCTCGTCGTGCTCGACGTGATGCTGCCCGACGCGGACGGCTTCTCGCTGGTGCGGCGGCTGCGGGACGACAGTGAGCGGGACAAGATCCCGGTCATCTTCCTCACCGCCAAGGACGGCGTCGACGACAAGATCAACGGTCTCACCGCGGGCGGCGACGACTACGTCACCAAGCCGTTCAGCCTGGAGGAGCTGATCGCCCGGATCCGGGCGATCCTGCGGCGGACCGGCGGGCCCGCCGAGGACGGGCGGCTGGTCGTCGCGGACCTGGAGCTCGACCCGATCGGTCACCAGGTCACCCGCGGCGGACGGCCGGTCTCGCTCTCCCCGACCGAGTTCAAGCTGCTCGAGTACCTGATGACCAACACCGGCCGGGTGGTCTCCAAGATGCAGATCCTGGACCACGTCTGGGCCTACGACTTCGGCGGCGACCTCAGCATCGTCGAGTCCTACATCTCCTACCTGCGCCGCAAGATGGACTCGGGCGCCGAGGGCTCCCCCAAGCTCATCCACACCGTGCGCGGTATCGGCTATGTCCTTCGCCGCCCCGCTGGGTGACCGCCTGAGGGCGGCCCTGCGCAGGAGCCTGCGGGTGCGTCCGCCGCTGCGCGGGCGCTTCTCGCTGCGGGTGCGCCTGCTCGCGCTCGCGGTCGCGCTGGTCGCGCTCGGGTTGACGGTGAGCGACACCCTCGTACTGGGCGACGTGCGCGGCGAGCTGCTGAACCGGGTCGACAGCCAGCTGCGCCGTTTCGGCACGCAGGCGGCCCGGCAGGCGGAGGATCCGCAGCGCCACTTCTTCCCCACCAGCGGGCGGCGCGCCTACCTGCCCAGTCAGTACGTGGCCGCCGAGGTCGGCGCGGACGGCGGCTACGGCCACCTGCTCGCGCAGCCGCTCGAAGCGGACGACCCGCGGCCCGAGCTGCCGACGCTGAACGCGACGAGTCTCGCCGCGCGGATGGGCACCGCGTTCACCGTGCCCGCCGACCACGGCGGCGGCAGTTGGCGTGTGGTGATCCTGCCGCTGAGCACGCCTTCGGGCGCCGGGGTCGTGGTGGCCGTCTCGCTCGACGACACCGACGCCATGCTGGCCAAGCTGAACGACGGCTTCCTGGTGATCGGCGCGGTCGTGCTGGTGCTGCTGACCGTGGCCGGCTTCTTCGCGGTACGGGCCGGGCTCAAGCCGCTGCGCCGGATCGAGGAGACGGCGCAGCAGATCGCCGCCGGGCATCCGCTCTCCCACCGCGTCCCCGACGCGGACGCCGACCAGCGGACCGAGGTGGGCCGGCTGGCCCGCTCGCTCAACCTGATGCTGGCGCAGATCGAGTCCGCCTTCGCCGCACGTACCCGCTCCGAGGACCGGATGCGTCGCTTCGTCGCCGACGCCAGCCACGAGCTGCGGACCCCGCTGGCGGGGATCCGCGGCTTCGCCGAGCTGTACCGGATGGGCGCGCTGGGCACCGAGGCCGACGTCAAGCGCACCATGAGCCGGATCGAGAGCGAGGCGGTCCGGATGAGCGGTCTGGTCGAGGACCTGCTGACCCTCGCCCGGCTGGACGAGCAGCGACCGCTGCAGCTGGCGCCGATGGACCTGCGCACGCTCGCCGCCGACGCGCTGCACGACACCACCGCGCTCGACCCCTCGCGGCCGGTGCAGCTCACCGGCCCGGCCGGGGCTTCGACCCCGGGCGCGGCGCTGGTGCTGGGGGACGAGGCCAGGCTGCGGCAGGTGGTCACCAACCTGGTGGGCAACGCGGTCAAGCACACCCCGGCGGGGACGCCGGTCAGGATCGGCGTCGGCACGCTGGACGGCGCGGGGGTGCTGGAGGTGGCCGACCAGGGCCCCGGTCTGACGGACGAGCAGGCGGCCCGGGTATTCGAACGCTTCTACCGGGTGGACGCCTCGCGGAGCCGGCAGGACGGCGGGGGAGCGGGCCTGGGACTGGCGATCGCCGCCGCGTTGACGGCGGCGCACGGCGGCCGGGTGGAGCTGGAGACGGTCCCCGGCGCGGGCGCGACCTTCCGGATCCGGCTGCCGCACGCCTGAGCGCGCTGCCGGGACGAGCACCCCCGGGAGGCCCAGCTCAGAGCTGCCGTCGGCAGCAATCGCCGAAGTGGACCGTTTGGCGTGCCCTCCTGTGCCGAATGGCTCTGACGACTTACCCCACCCCCCTGCGAAGCTGCCGCGGACGACATGTAGATAATAGCTTGTGATCGTGTTCACGTTCACAAGCGAACTAGCATTTCGTGTTCGATAGGGACGTCCCACATCAGTGGGTCGAAAAGTGCATACATGGACACGAAGGTCAGCCGATCAGGAGGGACTCCCATGGATCTCGCGCTCGCGCACGAGACGATGGCGCGGTGGCAGTTCGGCATCACCACCGTCTACCACTTCCTCTTCGTGCCGCTCACCATCTCCCTCACCGCGCTCGTCGCGGGGCTCCAGACGGCCTGGGTGCGGACGGGGCGCGAGAAGTACTTCAGGGCGACCAAGTTCTGGGGCAAGCTCATGCTGATCAACCTGGCGATGGGCGTCGTCACGGGGATCGTGCAGGAGTTCCAGTTCGGCATGAGCTGGTCGAGCTACTCCCGCTTCGTCGGTGACATCTTCGGAGCCCCGCTCGCCTTCGAGGCCCTGATCGCCTTCTTCTTCGAGTCCACCTTCATCGGACTGTGGATCTTCGGCTGGGACCGGCTGCCCAAGAAGCTGCACCTGCTGTCGATCTGGATGGTCGCCATCGGCAGCACCCTGTCGGCCTACTTCATCCTGGCGGCCAACTCCTGGATGCAGCACCCGGTCGGCTACGAGCTCGCCAACGGGCGGGCCCAGCTGACCGACTTCCCCAAGGTGCTCTTCCAGAACACCACCCTGGTCGTCGTCTTCCACACGATCACCTCGGCCTTCCTGACCGGCGGCGCGTTCATGATCGGCATCTCCGCCTACCAGCTGCGCAAGGCATCCAGGGCGGCGAAGGCGGATCGCAACCCGGTCAAGGTCGCGGCGATGAGCACCTCGCTGCGGCTCGGTCTGATCACCTGCCTGATCGCCGGTCTGGGCACCGCGGTGAGCGGCGACGCCCTGGGCAAGGTCATGTTCGAACAGCAGCCGATGAAGATGGCGGCGGCCGAGGCGCTGTGGGACACCGACTCGCCCGCACCCTTCTCGATCTTCGCCTACGGCGACGTGGCCAAGGGCCACAACACCGTCGAGGTCACCATCCCCGGTCTGCTCTCCTTCCTGGCCAAGGGCGACTTCTCCTCGCCGGTGCCCGGCATCAACGACACCAACGCCGCGGAGAAGGCCAAGTACGGCGACAAGGCGCCCGACTACAAGCCGAACATCCCCACCACCTTCTGGGCCTTCCGGTGGATGATCGGCTTCGGGATGACCTCCTTCGTGATCGCCCTGGCCGGCCTCTGGCTGACCCGGCGCAGGTTCTGGCTGGCCCCGGAGTTCCGGCGGGCCGGTGACGAGGTCCCGCGCTTCATGCTGACGAAGAACCGGGAGCTCGGCCCCTTCCTGAACAAGTGGGCCTGGCGGGCCGCCATCTGGACCCTGCTCTTCCCGGTGATCGCCTGCTCCTGGGGCTGGATCTTCACCGAGATGGGCCGTCAGCCCTGGGCCGTCTACGGCCTGATGACCACCGCCGACGCGGTCTCCCCCGGCGTCACCATCGCCGAGCAGTGGACCTCGCTGGTCGTGCTGACGCTGCTCTACGGGATCCTCGCCGTCGTCGAGGTCAAGCTGATGGTCAAGTACGCCAAGGCCGGTCCCACGGACGAGGAGCCGCCGCGCGGCAACCCGACCCTGGGCGGTCCGCCGCCGGGGTCCGAGGACGCCGACAAGCCCTTCGCCTTCGCGTACTGATTGCTGACTGGAGACCCTGAGATGCAACTCCACGACGTCTGGTTCGTGCTCATCGCGGTCCTCTGGATCGGCTACTTCTTCCTGGAGGGCTTCGACTTCGGCGTCGGGATCCTCACCAAGGCGCTGGCCAGGGACGAGCGCGAGCGCCGGGTCCTGATCAACACCATCGGCCCGGTCTGGGACGGCAACGAGGTCTGGCTGCTGACGGCGGGCGGCGCGACCTTCGCGGCCTTCCCCGAGTGGTACGCCACCCTGTTCAGCGGCTTCTACCTGGCCCTGCTGCTGATCCTGGTCTGCCTGATCGTCCGCGGCGTCGCCTTCGAGTACCGGGGCAAGCGGGACGACGCGGCCTGGAAGCGCAACTGGGACACCGCGATCTTCTGGACCTCGCTGCTGCCGGCCTTCCTGTGGGGCGTGGCCTTCGGCAACATCGTCCACGGTGTGAAGATCGACGCGAGCAAGGAGTACGTCGGCAGCTTCCTCGACCTGCTGAACGGCTACGCGATCCTCGGCGGCCTGGTCACGCTCTTCCTCTTCACCTTCCACGGGGCGGTCTTCACCGCGCTCAAGACGGTGGGGGAGATCCGCGAGCGGGCCCGCGCGCTGGCGCTGAAGGTGGGCGTGGTCGCGGCGCTGCTGGCGCTGGCCTTCCTGATCTGGACCCAGCTCCACCACGGCGACAACTGGAGCTTCGCGGCGATGGTCGTGGCGGCGCTCGCCCTGGTCGGGGCACTGGTGGCGAACCAGCTCGGCCGGGAGGGCTGGGCCTTCCTCCTGTCCGGCGTCACCATCGTGGCCGCGGTGGCGATGCTCTTCCTGACGCTGTTCCCCGACGTCATGCCGTCCACGCTGAACCCTGCCTGGTCGCTGACCGTCAGCAACGCCTCGGCCTCGCCGTACACGCTGCGGATCATGACCTGGGTGGCCGCGATCATGACGCCCGTGGTCCTGGTCTACCAGGGCTGGACCTACTGGGTGTTCCGCCGCCGCATCGGCGTGCACAACATCCCCGCCTAACCGCTTCCGGTCCCACGGAGGAGTTGTCGTGAAGCCCGTCGACCCGCGCCTGATGCGGTACGCCGCAGCCACCCGGATCTTCCTGCTGGCCTCGGTCGCGCTGGGCGCGGTCGGCGCGGGCCTGGTGATCGCGCAGGCGATGCTGGTGGCGCAGATCGTCGTCGGCTGCTTCCAGCAGGGTCAGGGGCTCGGCAGGCTGGCCGGGCCGCTGACGGCGCTCGCGGCCGTCTCGCTGGGCCGGGGCCTGGTGGCCTGGGCGACGGAGACGGTGGCCCACCGGACCTCGGCCACGGTCAAGTCGCAGCTGCGCGAGCGGTTGCTGGCGCGGGCGGCGGAGCTGGGCCCCGCCCGGGTGTCGCGGCGCCGCAGCGGTGAGCTGGTGACGCTGGCGACGCGCGGCGTCGACGCGCTGGACGAGTACTTCGCCCGGTACCTGCCGCAGTTGGCGCTCTCGGTGGTCGTGCCGGTCGCGGTGCTGGCCAGGATCGTCTTCGCCGACTGGCTCTCAGCGGTGATCATCGTGGTGACACTGCCGCTGATCCCGATCTTCATGATCCTGATCGGCCTGGCCACGCAGAGCCGGATGGACCGCCAGTGGCGCACGCTGGGACGCCTCTCGCACCACTTCCTCGACGTGGTGGCCGGACTGCCGACGCTCAAGGTCTTCGGTCGGGCGAAGGCGCAGGCGGAGTCGATCAGGAGGATCACCGACCAGTACCGCCGCGCGACGCTGCGGACCCTGCGGGTCGCCTTCGTCTCCTCCTTCGCGCTGGAGCTGCTGTCGACGCTGTCGGTGGCCCTGGTCGCGGTGAGCATCGGGATGCGGCTGGTCGACGGCGGGATCGACCTCTACACCGGGCTCGTGGTGCTGGTCCTGGCTCCCGAGGCGTACCTGCCGATCCGCCAGGTGGGCACCCACTACCACGCCAGCGTGGAGGGGCTCGCGGCGGCGGACCAGATCTTCGAGGTCCTGGAGGAGCCGGCCCCCGTCCACGCGGTCACCCCTGCGGACGCGGTGTCGGTGAGCGGCCTCACCGTCCGCTACCCGGGCCGCGAGGAGGCCGCGCTGGACGGCGTCTCGCTCACGGCCGCACCGGGCGAGATCCTGGCGATCACCGGCCCCTCGGGAGCCGGCAAGTCGACGCTGCTGGCCGCCCTGCTGGGCTTCGTGCCCTTCGAGGGGCAGGTCGCCGCGCCCGCGCACGAGCGCATCGCCTGGGTTCCGCAGCAGCCCTACCTGTTCGCCGGCACGATCGCCGACAACGTCCGCCTCTCCCGCCCGGACGCGACCGACGCGGAGGTACGCGCGGCCCTGACGGCCGCGCAGGCCTGGGACTTCGTCTCGGCGCTGCCGCTGGGCCGGCTGACCCTCCTCGGCGAGTCCGGCGCGGGGCTCTCCGCCGGGCAGCGCCAACGTCTGGCCCTGGCCCGCGCGTTCCTCGCCGACCGGGAGCTCGTCCTGCTCGACGAGCCGACGGCGGGTCTGGACAACGAGAACGAGGCGGCGGTCGTCGCCGCGATCCGCGAACTCGCCGTCGGCCGCACGGTGATCCTCACGGCCCACCGCCCGGCGCTGCTCGCCCTGGCCCACCGCCGGGTGGACCTCCCGGCCACGGGCGCCGCCGACGACCATGGCGCGTGGCCGCACACCGACGGCGGGGCGGCTCGGGACGGCGGCTTCGCGACTGTCACGCCCGGCGCACGCCGGGCCGTCCTGACGGAGCCTGCGGCCGACTCCGAGGTCGAGGTGGCACACCCTGTGCGGCCCCGCGTGGATGGGCTCGGCGCACGGGACGCCGGCTTCGCCGCCGTCTCCCCCGGCGCGCGGCGGACCGTTGCGGCCGGGGCGGCGGTGGGCGACCCCGGCGTCGAGGCGGAAACCGCCGGGTGGCCCCGGGTCGATGACGTGCCCGCACGTGAGCACGGCTTCGCACCCGGTGCGCGGCAGGGCGTCCCGGCAGGGGCGGGTGCTGCTCTGCCGGACGCCGAGGTCGCGCTCGTGGCCCCGTCCGCCTCCGGGTTCGCCTCGGGGCGGATCCGGTGGCCGCGGCCCAGGCTCGCCGGGGCGATCCTGCTCGGTGCGCTCGCGCTCAGCTGCGCCACCGCGCTCATGGGCACCTCGGGCTGGCTCATCTCCCGCGCCAGCCAGCAGCCGCCGGTGCTCTACCTGATGATGGCCGTCACCGCCGTCCGCGCCTTCGGCATCGGCCGCTCCGTGCTGCGCTACGCCGAGCGGCTGGTCGGTCACGACGCGGTCTTCCGCAGCCTGGGCGCGCTGCGGGTCACCGTGTACCGGCGGCTGGAGCGTCTCGCCCCCGCGGGGCTGGGCGCGACCTTCCGCCGGGGCGACCTGCTCGCGCGCATGGTCGCGGACGTGGACGCGATGCAGGACCACTACCTCCGCTACCGGCTCCCCCTGGCCGCCACGGCGCTCGCCGGCCTGCTGACCGTCGGCGTCACGGCCTGGCTGCTGCCGCTCGCCGGGGCGGCCCTCGCGGTCGGCCTGCTGCTCGCCGGGGTGGCCGTGCCGCTGCTCGCGCTGCGGCTCTCGCTGCGCGCGGAACGGGCCAGGGCGGACGCGCGCGGGCGGCTCAGCGGCGAGGTCGTCGCCCTGCTGGACGGCGCGGCCGAACTGACCGTCAGCGGCGCGCTCCCCGCCCGCCTGCGCGCGCTGCGGACCACCGACGCCGAACTGACCGGGCTGCAGCGCCGCTCCGCCGCCGGTCTCGGCCTCGGCACCGGCCTCACCACGGCGCTCACCGGCCTCACCGCGGTGGCCTGCGGAGCGGCGGGCATCGCAGCGGTCTCGGCGGGGCGGCTGCACGGCGTCTTCCTCGCCGTCCTGCTGCTGACGCCGCTCGCCGCCTTCGAGGGGGTCACCGGTCTGACCGCCGCGGTCCAGACCCGGCAGCGCAGCGCGCAGTCGGCCGCACGGCTGGCGGAGCTGGTCGAGGCGGACGAGCCGGTGCGCGAGCCCGAGCATCCGGCCGCGCCGCCCGCCGAGCCGCTGCCACTGCGCGTCAGTGACCTGACGGCCTGCTGGCCAGGGCGCACCACCCCGGCGCTCGCCGGGCTGGACCTGGAGCTGACCGCGGGGCGCCGCGTCGCGGTCGTCGGTCCCAGCGGCTCGGGGAAGACCACGCTGGCCCACGTGCTGCTGCGGTTCCTCGACCCGGCCTCGGGCGAGGTCACCCTCGGCGGCGTCGACACCACGACGCTGGCGGGGGAGGACGTCCGCCGCGCGGTGGGACTCTGCGCACAGGACGCCCATGTCTTCGACAGCTCGTTGCGGGAGAACCTGCGCCTGGCCCGGCCGGAGGCGACCGACGCGGAACTGCACGGGGCGCTGACCGCCGCGCGCCTCGCGGCCTTCGTGGACGAGCTGCCCGACGGCCTGGACACCATGGTCGGCGAACACGGCGCGGCCCTCTCCGGCGGCCAGCGGCAGCGCCTCGCGCTGGCCCGGGCCCTGCTGGCGGACTTCCCCGTCCTGATCCTCGACGAGCCGGCCGAGCACCTCGACCTGCCGACGGCGGACGCGCTCACCGCCGACCTGCTCGCCGCGACCGAGGGCCGCGCCACGCTGCTGATCACCCACCGGCTCACCGGTTTGGAGAACGTGGACGAGATCCTCGTCCTGGACGCGGGCCGGGTGGTGCAGCGCGGCAGCTGGGCCGAGCTGGTCGCCGTGGAGGGACCGCTGCGCACGCTCTGGCGGCACGAGAGCGGGGAGCTGCTGGTGGAGGCCTGAGCATGCCTCCGCTGTCGCCATAAATCCGGACAAACTACGCTCTCGACCATGGAACAGAGCGACGCGCACTTCATCCCCGACCTCGGTTCGCTGGAGGTCGACGCGCTGGTCTCCGAGGTGTCCGAGCGGCTGCACGCCGTCGCGGCGGTCAACGACCGGATGCGGGAGCTTCTGGAGGCCGTCGTCGCCGTCAGTTCCGGCCTCGACCTGCACGCGACGCTGCAGCGCATCGCCTCCGCCGCCGCCGACCTGGTCGACGCCGAGTACGCGGCCGTCGGTGTGCTGGCCCCGCACACGCACGGGCTCTCCGACTTCATCCAGGTCGGCATCACCTCCGCGCAGGAGCTGGAGATCGGCGGGCCGCCCTGCGGGCTCGGGCTGCTCGGCTTCGTCACCGAGCATCCCGAGCCGCTGCGGCTGGAGGATCTGAACCAGCACCCCAGCGCGGTCGGCTTCCCGCCCGGGCACCCGCCGATGCGCACCTTCCTCAGCGTGCCGGTCCGGGTCCGCAACGACTTCTTCGGGACGCTCTACCTCAGCGAGAAGCACCACGGCCGGCATTTCTCCGCCGCGGACCAGCAGGTGGTCGAGGCGTTGGCGGCGGCCGCCGGGGTCGCCATCGAGAACGCCCGCCTCTACGAGGAGGGCCTGCGCCGCGAGCGGTGGATCGCCGCGTCCAAGGAGGTCACGACGGTGATGCTGACCGCGGACGACGCGCAGGCCGCGCTCACCACGACCGCCGAACTGCTGCGCGACCTCGCGGGTGCGGCGCTGGGCATGATCCTGCTGCCGACCGGCGACGGGGGCTTCCGCGTCTCGCACGCCTCCGGCGAGGGCGCGGACTTCGTCACCGGCGAGCTGCTGCCGATCAACGAGCGGAACGCGCTCCTGCTGGCCGGCAACAGCGTCATCGTCGACGACATGCGCAACGACTCCGACATGCGCTCCGGCATCCGGCAGGCCTTCGGTCCCGGTATGGCATTGCCGTTGCAGAGTGCGGGCCGGATCCTGGGCGGGGTCAGCGTCTGGCGCCGCCACGGCATGCCGCCCTTCACGGAGGACGAGCGGATTCTCGCCGAGGGCTTCGCCGCGCAGGCGGCGCTCGCCCTGCGGCTGGCCGAGGGGCAGCAGCACCAGCAGCGGCTCGCGGTCTACCAGGACCGCGACCGGATCGCGCGCGACCTGCACGACCTGGTCATCCAGCGGCTGTTCGCGACCGGCATGATGCTGGAGAGCGCGGCGCGGCTGGCGAAGGTTCCCGAGGTCGGCGTCAGGATCGGCAAGGCGGTGGACGAACTGGACGCGACGATCCAGGAGGTCCGCACCACGATCTACGCACTCCAGCACGACGACACCCCTGGCGGCGGCGAGGACCTGCGCAGCCGGGTCCTGCGTGAGGGCGCGCAGGCTGCCGGACCGTTGGGCTTCAAGCCCGCGATCACCTTCGTCGGCCCGGTCGACACGATGATCAGCGAGGCGACGGGCCGCCAGCTGGTCGCCGCGCTGCGCGAGATGCTGTCGAACGCGGCGCGCCACGCGCGGGCCTCGAAGGTCGACGTCCGCGTCGACAGCACCACCCACATCGACGGCGAGGGCCGCGTGACCGAGGGCCCCCGGACGATGTCGGAGGACACCCCCGAACGTCTCGCCGACGCCCTTCGCGCGGCGGGCCGCCCCGCGGTCCTCCTGGCGGTCACCGACGACGGGGTCGGCATCCCGGACGGCGGCCGCCGCAGCGGCCTGCGCAACCTCGCCGAACGCGCCGCCGCGCTCGGCGGCGACGCCTGGTTCGAAACCGGCCCCGACGGCAAGGGCACGACGGTGTCCTGGACCGCGCTGCTGTAGCCGCGACCCGCCGCCCCCTGAGGGTGCGTTCAGAGGTCGCCGGGGAGCAGCCCTTCCTGGACCGCGCGGACGCCGGCCTGGAAGCGGCTGCGGGCGCCGAGGCGTTCGAGCAGGTCGGTCGCGGTGCGACGGGCGCTGCGCGGGGAGACGCCCAGACGTTTGGCGACGGAGTCGTCGGTGTGACCCTGCGCCAGCAGGGCGAGGGTCGCCGCCTCCTGGGGGGTGAGGCCGTGGGAGTCGCGGATCGGCGCGGTGGAGAGCGGCCGCGCGGCGGCCCACACCGTCTCGAAGAGCGCGACCAGCGCGGTGACGGTGCCGGAGCCGGTCAGGACCACGGCGCCCGCCGCGGTGTTGTCGCTGGTCACGGGCATGATTGCGACAGCTCGGTCGGCGATGATCATCCGGGTGGGCAGCGTCGCGGTGGTGCGGACCTGGCCGCCGTGGGCGGCCAGCCAGTTGGCGTAGTCGACCGTGGGCGGGTTGTTGCGCAGGCTGTCGAGATAGATGGTGCGCATCATCACGCCCCGCTCCAGCACCCGCAGGTCCAGGGGACGTGCGGCCTCCATGTTCTCGGCGGTCTGGGCGCCGTCCGGGCTGAAGGCCATCACCTCGGTACTGATCTCGTTGGTGAGGCGGGCGATCCGGGAGCGGATCCTGTCGATGCCGATGAGGTGTTCGACGCCCGGGCTGGCCTCGGTGGGTCGCAGGTCGGCGTACTCGGAGATGAGCTGGGCGGCGGTGGCGCGGGACGCCTCCAGGCGCTGCTGCTGGGCGGCGAGGTCCGCGCTCTGCCGGGCCAGGAGGATCTCGAGGCCGAGGTCGGGGGAGACCGCCCGGATGCCCGGCACACCCTCGGAGGTGCGCACGAGGGAGAGCTCGCTCAACAGGTCGAGGGCGTCGCCGACCTGAATCGCGGCCAGGTCCAGAGCCGCGGCCAGCCCGGCGACGTCGAGCTGCGGCTGGGCCAGCATCGCGCGGTAGACGCGGTCGGCGTCACGGGTCAGTCCGAGTCCGGTCAGCATGAGCGCACGGTCTCCCAGGGGCATGCCGAGGTGGCCGCGTGCCCCCCGGCGTAACGATTTGACGGCCGTTCAACAAGGTCGCACGCGGAGGGGTGCGGAGGAAAGCTTTTCGGTTCTGCGGCTAAACACCGACGTGGTGAGGGGCCTGCGGAGGGGGCCACGCACCGCTCCGAGGCGTGGACGGAACCGGCCGGGGACGGAACCGTCCCGATAGGTTCCCTGGCTTCCGCTATGCGTGGCTTGGGACGCTCGGCGGCATGTATCTCGTCCACCTCCACCTCCACCCTCCGGCCGCCGCGGATCCGCTGCCCGGAGGGATCCGCGACTGGCTGCGTGCCGCCGCGTCACCCGAGGACCGGATCGAGCACGTCGCCGTCCATGCCGGCGCGCGTCCGGTCCCCGTGGTCGGCGTCTATCTGATCGCCGACAGCCTGGACGACGCGGAGACCTGTGCCGCGCGCGTCTGTGGGCGCGCCCTGGCCGGGCGGCAGGAGCTGGTGGGCTGGCGGCTCACCTGCGCCCAGGTGCCGCTCGTGACCCCCGTGTGGGAGGACCTGTTGGTCGACCGGGCCGGTCCGGGCCGGAACCGTCCGGGGACGGATCCGGCCAGCGGCCGGCCCTTCCACCCCCGCTGAGCTGCGGGGAGAGTAGTACTCGCCGACGGGGCCCAGCGCCCTGGACGGCCACCGGAGCAAGCGTCACCGCGGGACGCGAGCACCTGGACCGGACCTCACGCCCCTTCCCACAGGACAGGAAACGACCATGGTTCGCACCCGTCTCGCCCAGGCCGCCGCGGTCGCCGCCCTCACCGCCTGCACCGCCCTGCTCGTTCCCGCCGCCCTGGACGTCGCCTCGGCGTCGGGCCCGGCCGCGGCCACCGCCACCGCCACCGCCACCGCCACCGCCACTGTCCAGGCCGACGCCGCACCGGTGACCGTCACCGACGCCGGTACCGGACCCGACAGCCTCGGCTGGCAGTAAGCACTCCGGCGGCGCGTCCGACGAGGCTCCGGCCTCCGCCGCCCCTCGGGCCGCATACACGGCTGCTCCTGCAGGGCAGCCGCACCGCCGCCCCGCTCCGTCCACCGGGCCGCCCGGCCCGCGCCGGCGCGCACCCGCGCCGTCATCTCCTTCATTCCGACCACCTCACGGGGGACACCCATGCCTTCCCACCGCTTCACGCTCCGCGCCCTGGCCTGCCTGACCGCCACCGGCCTCAGCGGCGTCGCCCTGCTCGGCCTCGGTGCCGCACCCGCCTCGGCGACCACCAACCGCAGCGCGATCGTCTCGGCCGCCGTCGGTCAGATCGGCGACAACGGCTGCTCGCCCAACAGCTACTACGGCAGTTGCAGCCAGGAATGGTGCGCCGACTTCGCCAGGTGGGCCTGGTCCCAGGGCGGTGTGGACGTCTCGGCGCTCGGCGCGACCGTCACCACCTTCGTCAACTACGGCGACAACAACGGCACCTGGCATGATCCGGGCAGCTACACCCCGCAGCCAGGCGACGCCATGATCTTCGGCGGTTCCGGGTATCCGACCAAGGCCAGCGGCGGCGCCCACGTGGGCCTGGTCGTCAGCGTCTCCGGCAGCACCATCACCGAGATCGGCGGTAACCAGAGCGGCACGGTCAGCGAGATCACCGGTACTGCCGCGTACATCGAATCCCAGCTGGAGGGCGGCTACAACTTCCTCGGCTACGTCAGCCCCGTCGGCGCCATCCCGGCCGGGTTCAACGTCACCGCACACGCCCAGCAGAGCGGCAGCACCGTCAACCTGACCTCCACCGTCACCGCCAACGGCTACGTCAACTACGTCAACTACGTCATCACCGGACCCGGCGGCTACAACCAGACCTTCCGCGCCGGCGGCGGCCCCACCAACCCCAACACCACCGGCTACGCCTACGCCTGGAACACCAGCGGCCTCGCCTCGGGAACGTACTCGATCCAGCCCGTGGCCAACGAGACCGACGGCGCCAACCACACCTACGCCGCCACCACCGTGCAGGTCTCCTCGGGCATGGCCCGACTGGTGTCCGGCGACTTCCTGAACAACGGGCGGATCGACATCGCCGGGATCGACGCGAACAACAACCTGAAGCTCTACACCAACGACGGCACCGGCCACCTGAGCGACAGCGGCGTCTACATGCTGGGCAACACGGGTCTGTGGGCGGGGTTCAAGCAGATCACCGCGGGTGACTTCCTGAACAACGGGCGGATCGACATCGCCGGGATCGACGCGAACAACAACCTGAAGCTCTACACCAACGACGGCACCGGCCACCTGAGCGACAGCGGGATCTACATGCTCGGCAACACCGGCCTCTGGGGCGGCTTCAAGCAGATCGTTGCGGGCGACTTCCTGAACAACGGGCGGATCGACATCGCCGGGATCGACGCGAACAACAACCTGAAGCTCTACACCAACGACGGCACCGGCCACCTGAGCGACAGCGGTGTCTACATGCTGGGCAACACGGGTCTGTGGGCGGGGTTCAAGCAGATCACCGCGGGTGACTTCCTGAACAACGGGCGGATCGACATCGCCGGGATCGACGCGAACAACAACCTGAAGCTCTACACCAACGACGGCACCGGCCACCTGAGCGACAGCGGCGTCTACATGCTCGGCAACACCGGCCTCTGGGGCGGCTTCCGCAGTGTCGTGGCCGGCAACTACCTCGGTGACGGGCGCATCAGCGTCGCGGGGATCGACGCGAACAACAACCTGAAGCTCTACACCAACGACGGCACCGGCCACCTGAGCGACAGCGGGATCTACATGCTCGGCAACACCGGCCTCTGGGCCGGGTTCGGCTCCTGAGCTCCGACCCGACCAGCACCGGGCCTGCGGATCCCACCGGGATCCGCAGGCCCGCCGGCGTTCCGGTCGGCGTCAGAGCAGCGACTCGATGACCCTGGCGACGCCGTCGGTGTCGTGGTCGGTGGTGTGCCGGGGCGTCGCCGCGAGGACTTCGGGGTGGGCGTTGGCGACGGCGTAGGCCGTGCCCGCCCAGGCCAGCATCGGGAGGTCGTTCGGCATGTCGCCGAAGGCCAGCACCCGCTCCGCGATGATGCCCCGCTCGCCGCACCACGCGGCCAGCGCCGCGGCCTTGGTGACGCCCGGCGCGCTGATCTCCAGCATCGGGACCGCCGCCGAGCGCGTCACCTCGCCGAAGTCGCCGACGAGCTCGCGGCCGCGGCGCAGGAACTCGTCGGGATCGATGTCCGGATGCTTGGCCAGCAGCTTGAAGATCTGGTGGCCGGCCGGGCCGGCCAGGATCTCCTCCGCCGGGGCGACCTGGTCCGCCGCGTCCATGTCCCACAGGGTCCGCGGGTAGGCGGGCTCGTGGGAGAAGCCGGCCGGGTACTCGAAGGCGAAGCTCACCTCCGGCAGGGCCTTCCGCAGCGCCCCGACCGTCGCGAGCGCGTCGTCCGCGCGCATCGGGTGGGTCTCCAGCAGCTCCTTGCGGCGCACGTCGTACAGCGCGCCGCCGTTCGAGCAGATGGCGACCCCGTGCGGGCCGATCGCTGTGCTGACCGCGTCCATCCAGCGCGGTGGGCGGCCGGTGACGAAGACGATGCAGACACCCGCCTCCTCGGCGCGGCGCAGCGCCTCCTCGGTACGGGCCGAGACCGTGCCGTCGCTGCGCAGCAGGGTGCCGTCGAGATCGGTGGCGATGAGGGAGGGGAGCACAGGTACATCCTCACATCCCGTTGTGGATCTCTCGGCGGAACCGCGTACGGATGGGTCAGAATCACGTGGTGAGATTCGGCATCCTCGGCACCACCCAGGCATGGACCGACCACGGCGACGAGCTCGCCCTCGGCGGCCCGGGACGCCGCGCGCTGCTGGCGCTGCTGCTGCTGGACGCCGGGCGGACGGTGTCGACGGAGCGGCTGGTCGACGGCCTGTACGGGGAGGAGCCGCCGGGGAACGTCGGCAACGCGCTGCAGTCGCAGGTGTCCCGGCTGCGCGGGGCGCTGCGGCCGGTCGGGGTCGCCGTCGAGGGCGGTCCCGGCGGCTACCGCATCGCCACCGCCCCGGACGAGGTCGACGCGCACGCGTTCGCCCGCCTGGTCGCCGAGGGGCAGACCGGCTGGGGGCGCGGCGACGCGGAGGCGGCGTTCACCGCGCTGACGGCGGCGCTGGCGTTGTGGCGCGGGGAGCCCCTGTCGGACGTCGGCGGTGCGCCCTTCGCCGCGGGCCAGGTGGTGCGGCTGGCCGAGCTGCGGCTCGGTGCGGTGGAGGCGCGGGCGGAGGCCGGCCTCGCCCTGGGACGCGAGCGTGAGCTGATCGCCGAGCTGCGGGCGGCGGTCGCCGAGGAGCCGCTGCGCGAGCGGCTCTCCGCCCTGCTGATGCGCGCGCTCTACGCGGCCGGTCGCCAGGCCGACGCGCTCGCGGTCTTCGCGTCGGTGCGCGAGACGCTGGCGGACACCCTGGGCGCGGACCCGGGGCCGGAACTCGCCGAGCTCCATGTCGCGGTCCTCCGCGCCGACCCGGCGCTGCGCGCGCCCGAGGCGCCGAAGGCGCAGGCCGCGGCGCCTGAAGCAAGATCGCAAAGTGCTTCACGTGAAGCATCTGGCGATCTTGCTCCCGCACCCCGGCCGCAGGCGTCCCCACCCCCCGTGCCGCGCCCGCTGACCAGCTTCGTCGGGCGGGAGCCCGAACTCGCCGGGCTGGCGCACGCCCTGGGCGCGGCGCGCCTGGTCACCCTCACCGGACCCGGCGGCACGGGCAAGACCCGGCTCGCCCTGGAGGCTGCCGCCCGCTATGCGACGGACTCCAGGACGGCCTGCTTCGTCGACCTGTCCCGCGTCGGCGACGAGGCCGCGCTGGTGCCCGCGTTGCTCGGCGCGCTCGGCGTGCGGGAGGGCGGCGTGATCGGCCCCGGCGGGCCAGGTGGTGATCCCGCGGCGCGCCTGGCGCCCGCGCTCTCACGACGTGGCGACCTGCTGCTGGTCCTGGACAACTGCGAGCAGATCGTCGCCGAGGTCGCCGCCCTGGCCGAGGGCCTGCTCGCCGCCTGTCCCGAGCTGCGGATCCTCGCCACCAGCAGGGAGGCCTTGGCCGTCCCCGGCGAGCTGGTCCGGCCGCTCGATCCGCTGCCCGCGGCCGAGGCGCTGCGCCTCTTCGCCGAGCGCGCCGCCGCCGTCCGGCCCGGGTTCGCGGCGGAAGCGCCGGCCGAGGGCGACGCCGTCGCCGAGATCTGCCGCCGCCTCGACGGCCTGCCGCTCGCCATCGAGCTCGCCGCCGCCCGCCTGCGGCTGCTGACCCCGCGCCAGATCGCCGACCGGCTGGACGACCGGTTCCGCCTGCTCACCGGCGGCAGCCGCACCGCGCAGCCGCGCCAGCAGACCCTGCGCGCCGTCGTCGACTGGAGCTGGGACCTGCTGCCCGAGAGCGAGCGGACCCTGTTGCGCCGGGTCTCCGTCTTCTCCGGCGGCTGGACCCTCGCCGCGGCCGAGGCCGTCTGCGACCTCGGCGACGACACCCTCGACCTGCTCGGTGCGCTCGTCGACAAGTCCCTGGTGGTGGCCTACCAGCCGGACGCGGCGGGCGAGATGCGCTACCGGATGCTGGAGACCGTCCGCGCCTACGCCGCCGACCAGCTCGCCGCCGCCGACGAGCAGCGCGCCCAGGCCGACGCCCACCTGGCCTGCTTCCTCGGCTTCGCGGCCGAGGCCGAGCCGTACCTGCGCACCGCGGACCAGCTGGACTGGCTGGCCAGGCTCGCCGCCGACAACGACAACCTGAACGCGGCCCTGCGCCACGCCATCGCGACGGACACCGACAGCGCGCTGGACCTGCTCGCCTGCCTCTCCGCCTACTGGATGCTGCGCGGTCTGCGCACCGAGGGCCGCGCGCCCGCGCAACGGCTGCTCACCGCGCTGGGCGGGGTGATCCCGCCGGCGCGGGAGGAGCAGTTCGTGCTGGCGGTCATGGCGGCGATCTCCGGCGGTATGGACACCCCGGAACTCGCCGGCTGGATCGACAGCTGTCGCCCGGTCATGGACCGCCTGATGTACGCGCATCCGCTGCGCTTCCCGCACCTGATCGTGCAGTGGGCGCCGTTCGTCGGGGTGCCGGACGACGTCTCCATGGCGGCCCAGAACGAGGCGGCCGACGCCGTCCTCACCGACCCCTGGTACCGCGGACTGCTGCACACCGGCATGGGCTTCCAGTACTGGTTCGTCCACGCGGACGCCGAGGCGACCGAGCGCGAGTTCGCGCTGGCGCTGCGGGACTTCGAGAATCAGGGCGACCGCTGGGGCATGGTGATGTCGCTGATGGAGCTGGCCCGGGCGATCGGCCGCCGCGGCGACCGCGAGGCGTCCTCCCGCTGCACCGACCGGGGCCTGGCCCTCGCCGGCGAGCTGCAGTCGCCTGAGGACATGGCGGAACTGCTGTGGAGCCGCGCCGAGCTCAGTCTCGTCGCCGACGACCTGGAGCCGGCGGAGGCGGACCTGCTGCGCGCGGTGAAGCTGGTCGAACCGCTGGGCGTCAGCGACAACCTGGCCCAGGCCCGTCTCGGCCTCGCGGAGGTCGCGCTGCGTCGCGGACGGACGCGGGAGGCACGCGAGCTGTGCGCGCAGGCGCTGGCGAGCCGCCTGGTCGGCTGGGCCAGCGGCGAGTGGACCCAGGCCTCGGTCCTGCTGCTGCTCGCACGGATCGACCTCGGCGAGGGCGCGCGGGACGCCGCGCGCACCCGCCTGCGGGACGCGGCGGCGGCGATCCCCGGCCGCCACAACCTGCCGTACTACGGCTCGCTCGCGGCGCCCGCGGCGGAACTGGCCTTCGGCGACGGCCGGTTCGAGACGGCGGCCGAGCTGTGCGGCGTCGCGGTCCTGCTGGACCCCCTGGGCGGCGAGCCCTCCGTCGCCCGCATCGCCGCGCGCCTCCGCGAACGCCTCGGGTCTGCCGGCTACGACACGTCCTTCACCAAGGGCGCCACCCGCGACCCCCGCGACGCCGTCGACTTCCTCCGCCTCTGGCTCGACACCTAGTTGCACCTCAGGGCGCGAGGCTCTGCCTATTTCCGACTCCGCCGGGCGGGCGCGGCACCTCTCGACGAGGGGCCGGTTGCACGATCCAGGGGCGCGGGCGGTGCGCACGCGGTCAGGGGGCGGTCAGGGGTGGCGGTGAAGCTGCATGCATGACCTCGACCGAGCACATCTCCGGAGCCCGCAAGTGGGGCACCCTCGCCATCTGCTGTGTCGCGTCCCTCGTCCTCGGGATCGACAACACCGTCGTGAACCTCGCGTTCCCGCACCTCGTGCACGACATGCACCCCTCCGCCACCCAGCTGCTCTGGATCGCCGACGCCTACGGCTTCGCCCTCGGCGGGCTCGTCATCGTCATGGGGAACCTCGGTGACCGCTTCGGGCGCAAGCGGCTGCTGTTGCTCGGCGGGGTCGCCTTCGCCCTCGCGTCCGCGCTGACCGCCGAGGCGCCGAGTGCCGGCCTGCTGATCGCGGCGCGTGCCCTCCAGGGCGTCGCCGCCGCGACGATCATGCCGTCGACGCTGTCGCTGGTGCGCAACGCCTTCACCGACCCGAAGGAGCGCACCATGGCCATGGGCATCTCCGGAGGCGTCGCCGCGGGCGGCTTCGCGCTGGGACCGGTCGTCGGTGGGCCGCTGCTCGACCACTTCTGGTGGGGCTCGGTGTTCCTGATCAACATCCCGGTGATGGCCCTGGTCATCGGCTTCGGCGCCGCCCTGCTCGTGGAGTCGCGCAACCCCGCCCCCAGCCGGATCGACTGGCTGAGCGTGCCGCTCTCCGCGCTCGGTGTCGTCGGCGTCATCTACGGGCTGAAGACCGCCGCGAGGGACGGACTCGGTCAGTCCTCGGTCTGGCTCTCCGCCGGGATCGGTGCCGCGCTGCTCGTCGCGTTCGTGGCCCGGCAGCGCCGGATCGCCAACCCCCTCGTCGATGTCGCTCTGCTGCGCGACCGCGGGTTCTCCGGCGCGATCGGGGCCAACACGCTCAGCATCTTCGCCCTCGCCGCCCAGTCGCTGGCCGCCTCGCTCTACTTCCAGGACGTCCGCGGCTACTCCCCGATGGGCACCGGATTCGCACTGCTGCTCGGCCCGCTGGGGGCGATGGTCACCGGTCCGCTCTGTCCGGTCGCGGTGAAGGCGCTCGGGCGGGCCCGGTCGGTGGGCGTCGGGCTGGCGTTGATGGCCGTCTCCTGTTTCGGCTATGTGCTGGTCGGCGTCGACACCAACTACTGGGTGATGGGCGGCGTCATGTTCGTCTCCGGTCTCGGCATCGGGCTGGTCTTCGGGATCTCCAGTGACACCATGCTCGCCAGCACGCCGAAGGAGCGGGCGGGTGCGGCCAGTGCCGTGGAGTCCACCGGCACCGAGCTCGGTGGCGCGCTCGGCATCGCGGTGCTGGGCAGCCTGCTGACGGCCGTCTACCGCGACCGGCTCCAGCTGCCCGCCGGGCTCCCGGCGCAGGCCGCGGCCTCGGCGCACGAGTCCGTCGGCGGTGCGGTCGCCGTCGCCCCGGCCTGCCGGGGCGGCTCGGGGAGGCGCTGACGGCCGGCGCACAGCACGCCTTCGTCGACGGCTTCCACGCCATCGTGATCGCCGGCGGTGCG
This sequence comes from Streptacidiphilus rugosus AM-16, assembly GCF_000744655.1. Classification (NCBI taxonomy): domain Bacteria; kingdom Bacillati; phylum Actinomycetota; class Actinomycetes; order Kitasatosporales; family Streptomycetaceae; genus Streptacidiphilus; species Streptacidiphilus rugosus. The sequence continues at coordinate 554,224 of NZ_JQMJ01000003.1, forward strand.
GTGCTGCTGCTCGGCGCGGGTCTGGTGGTCCGTCGGCTGCGCGGGGTCCCCGCAGTGATCGAGGACCGGCCGGGGGCGGAGGGCAGCAGCGCCGAACCGGCAGCCGTCCCCGCTGCCGCCCAGGTCGCCTGAGCACCGACCGCGGCGAGGCCCGGTGACCCCCAGTCGGGGGGTCGCCGGGCCCCGCGGGTTTCGTCTGCCAGGCGTGGTCAAAGCGTCCAAGCGGCGCTAAGGTCCCGTGCTTGTGCAGAGAACAACGACGGGGCTCGCGAACGCCGAGCCGGGGGCGGTCGGACCCCCCGATCGGCGGGTCCCTGCCCGCCCGGTCTTCGTCGACGCGAGCGGGCGACGGCAGCGGCGGGTGCGCAGGCTCGGCCGGCTCCTCGTGGTGCCCGCGCTGGCCTATGTCGCACTGCTGATCAGTTCGGTGCTGGGCGGGCCCACCGTCAACAGCCCCTATCTGCCACTGCCCCTCGCCCCCAGGGCCTCCCACGCGCCGGTCGCCGATCCGACGGCCACGGCCGGCCCCGGGAAGGGCGTCCACCCGACCCCGGACCGCAGCGGCGCGAACGCGCAGCCGGGCACCGGCGGAGCTTCAGGTTCCGGCGCCGGCACGGGGACCCAGCCCACGCCGGGGACCTCGGCCGCGAGCTCCGCCCCCGGGGCGACGAGCACCGCCACCACGGTCGCGCACGGGCACAGCACCCACACCGCGGCCCCGCCAGGATCCACCCACGTACATCCCACCAAGAAGGCCTGAGCGTACGCACGATGAGCTCCAACAGGCGCAGGTCCCGACGCCGGCGTCGCGGCTCCGGCCGTGAGCTGCCGCTGCGCACGCACTGGCTGCTGCTCGGCACGCTCGCGGTGACGCTGACGCTCGCGCTGCTCATCGAGGGATACACCCAGCACATGTTCGGCAGTACGCCGGACGGTGCAGGGCTCACCCAGGGGCCCTCCGGCCAGGTCCCGAACGCGATATCCCACGGCGGGCCGGTGATCTCCGCCTCGGGCGCGACCCCGCGCACCACCCGGCCGCGGCCCGGCACGGTCGCGCTGACCTTCGACGACGGCCCCGACCCGACATGGACCCCGCAGATCCTCGAGGTGCTGCGCCGGCACGGCGTGCACGCGACCTTCTTCGTCATCGGCGAGAACGTCACCGCCCATCCCGACCTCACCCGCCAGATCGTCGCCGACGGCAACGAGCTCGGCGTGCACACCTTCACCCACCCCAACCTCGGCCTGATCCCGGCCTGGCAGCGCACGCTGCAGTTGCGTGAGACGCAGCTGGCCATCGCCGGGGCGACCGGGCGGACCACGACGCTGCTGCGTCCGCCCTACTCGGCCGGCAACGACTCGCTCGACGACGCCGACTGGGCGGCCATCCGGCAGGCCGGCAGCGAGGGCTACCTCACCGTCCTCACCACCCAGGACACCGAGGACTGGCAGCGCCCCGGCGTCCTGCGGATCGTCGACAACGGCACGGTCCACGGCCGCGCCGGACAGATCGTGCTGATGCACGACGCGGGCGGCGACCGCTCGGAGTCGGTGGCGGCGCTCGACGCGCTGCTGACGGACTACCAGCGTCGCGGCCTGACCGTGGGCACGGTCAGCGCCACCACCGGTCTGTCGTCCCCGATGCAGCCGGCCGCCGCGAGGGACCACTGGATGGGCCTTGCGCTGATCTGGGCGCTGCTGCTGAGCCACTGGCTGCTGGCCGTCATCGGCTGGTGCATGTACGCGGCGGGCGGGCTCAGCGTGCTGCGCGCCGTGATCAGCGTCGTCGCCGCGCGACGTCACAAGAGGTGGACCCGGTACGCCTGGGGCGACCCGGTCACCGAGCCGGCCACGGTCATCGTGCCCGCCTACAACGAGAGCGCGGGCATCGAGGCGGCGGTGCGCTCGCTGGTCGCCTCGGACCATCCGGTCGAGATCATCGTGGTGGACGACGGCTCCACCGACGGCACCGCGGATCTGGTCGAGTCGCTCGGCCTGCCGGGCGTCAGGGTGATCCGCCAGCAGAACGCCGGTAAGCCCGCCGCGCTGAACACCGGCATCGCGGCGGCCTCCTTCGACCTGCTGGTCATGGTCGACGGCGACACGGTCTTCGAACCCGACGCGGTCCGCCGGCTGATCCAGCCCTTCGCCGAGCCGCACGTGGGCGCGGTGTCGGGCAACGCCAAGGTGGTCAACCGCGGCGGCCTGCTCGGCCGTTGGCAGCACATCGAGTACGTGGTCGGCTTCAACCTGGACCGTAGGCTCTTCGACCTGGCCGAATGCATGCCCACCGTCCCCGGCGCGGTCGGCGCGTTCCGCCGGGAGGCGCTGGAACGGGCCGGCGGCGTCTCCGACGCGACGCTGGCGGAGGACACCGACCTCACCATGGCGCTGTGCCGGGACGGTTGGCGGGTGGTCTACGAGGAGCAGGCCGTCGCCTGGACCGAGGCCCCGGCGTCGCTGGGGGCGCTGTGGCGGCAGCGCTACCGCTGGTGCTACGGAACGATGCAGGCGATGTGGAAGCACCGCGGCGCGTTGCTCCAGGGCGGCGCGGCGGGCAAGCTGGGCCGCCGCGGCCTCGGCTACCTGCTGCTCTTCCAGGTGCTGCTGCCGCTGCTGGCGCCGGTGGTGGACATCTTCGCGCTCTACGGGCTGGTCTTCCTGAACCCCTGGTACGTGCTGGCACTGTGGTGCGGCTTCCTGCTGCTGCAACTGCTGATGGGGCTCTACGCCTTCCGCCTGGACGGCGAGCGCCCCGGTCCGCTGTGGAGCCTGCCGCTGCAGCAGTTCGTCTACCGGCAGCTGATGTACCTGGTGGTGATCCAGTCCGCGATCACGGCGCTGGCCGGCGTCCGCCTGCGCTGGCAGCGGATGGAACGCTACGGCTCCCTCCAGGCCCCGGCGACCCCGGCCTCCACCGCCACCCACCCCGCCGCGGCCACCGCCCTCACCAACATCCCGATCCCCGCCCACGCCCTCCCGCCCGAACCGCCCCTCGCTGACGCCTGGGTCTCCGAGGCCTACGCCGCCGAGCGCCTCGGCCACGAGTACGAGCAGCCCAACTACCCGTACACCCAGTACGACTACCGCGACCAGCAGAACGCAGGCCGCTGACCGCGCCCGCGCGCGCGTTCGAGGGGGAGGGCCGGATGCGACCCTTGCTGCTGCTCGACGTGGACGGACCGTTGAACCCGTTCGGCGCGATGCCCGACGACCGCCCCGAGGGCTACCTGGCGCACCGGCTGATGCCGCCCAGCTGGGAGGCGGCCGAGCGGGCCAGGCTGCGTGCCTGGGGCCGCCCGGAGCGGTCGCCGACCCCGCTGCCGGTCTGGCTGAACCCCGCGCACGGGCCGCGGCTGTCGGCCCTGCCGTACGAGCTGGTCTGGGCGACGACCTGGGAGGCGGAGGCCAACGACTTCATCGCCCCGCTGATCGGCCTGCCCGAGCTGCCGTTCGTCCCGTGGCCGGGCCGGCGCCCGGAGTCGCGCCCGGAGCCGGGCGGGAAGCCGCACTGGAAGACGCCCGGACTGGTGGCCTGGGCCGCAGGGCGCCCGTTCGCCTGGGTGGACGACGAGATCACCCCGGCGGACCGGGCCTGGGTGGCCGCCCACCACGGCGCCCCGGCCCTGCTCCTCCGCATCGACCCGAACCACGGTCTCCGGGCGGAGGACTTCACCGCGCTGGAAGCCTGGGCGTCGGCCCTCGGCCGACCGGCCTCCGCCGCGGGGTCGGCCGGGCCGTCCGAGGGGTGAGCGCCGCGTCAGGCTCCGCTCACCCCGGCCCCGCCGTCGCGCAGGGGGAGGACGGTGAGGGGGACGGGCCGGGCGGGGTGGGGGTGAAGGGGGTGAGGGTGGTGCCGATGAGGAGGCACTGGGCGACGCGGTCCGTCGGTTCCTGGTGGCCGGGGGAGAGGAGCTTGGCCGCGCAGGGGTGTTCGTGGACGGTGATCTCGCCGGCGTCGAGGAGGATGCCGTCGCCGCCGTGTTCCCGGGCCTGCCGGAGGAGGCGGGTGCGGGCGTCGGCGCGGATGCCGGTGAGGAGGGCCGTCCAGCCGTCGAGTTCCTGGTTGGTGGCGGCGCGCAGCTGGTCGTGGATCGAGGCGTCCTCGTGGCGCACCCCGATGGAGCGGCCGACCAGCAGGTCCACCGGGACCCAGCCGGCCAGGACGAGCTTGGTGAGGTCCTCGCCGGGAAGGTGCGAGACGAAGGGCCGGGCGACTGGGCCGGACACGCCGCGTGCCCGGACGGCGGTGCCGCTCGCCTGGAAGTCCATGCCCAGCGACGCCACCTCCGACGGCGCGATGTTGACCTGGACGCCCACCACTCCGTGCCCACCCAGCGCCGAGCAGGCCGCGCGCAGCCGCTCCAGGGCCCGGCGGCGCGACCCTTCCAGCACCTGGACCAGGACCTCGCTGGTCGCGCCCGCTCCCGAGAGCCGGATCGGCGCCGGGTCCTTCGGGTTCCTCGGGGCGGTGACGGAGAGGCGGCAGTCGTAGGCGTGCCAGTTCCAGGTCTCGCCGCTGAGTTCGACGTGGTACGAGCCGGTCCCGCGGACCCGGCCGACCGGGTCGAAGCCCGCCGCGCGGATCGCGGCGAAGCCGCGCGGCGGCAGTGTCGCCGCCCACGGGCCGGCCACGGCGGCAGGCTCCGGCCGATCCGTCGACTCCGCCATCGGTCCCCCCGAACCCGTGCGCCCGCCCCTGCCGTCACACCTTCGCAGGCCCGCCACGACCCGACAAGACATCCCGCTCACGTAGGGTCGATGCCATGCGTCTGAGCACGGTGATCCTCCCCATCCACCGGTGGAGCGAGGGACAGAAGATCTGGCGACGGGCCGAGGACCTCGGTTTCCACGCCGCCTACACCTACGACCACCTGTCCTGGCGGTCCTTCCGCGACGAGCCCTGGTTCGGGGCGGTGCCGACGCTGACCGCGGCCGCCACGGCGACCGAGCGGCTGCGGCTGGGGACCTTGGTGACCTCGCCGAACTTCCGGCATCCGGTGACGCTGGCCAAGGAGCTGATGAGCGTCGACGACGTCTCCGGCGGTCGGCTGACGGTGGGGATCGGGGTCGGCGGGGTCGGCTTCGACGCGACCGCGCTCGGGCAGGAGCCGTGGACGCCGCGGGAGCGTGCGGACCGCTTCGACGAGTTCCTGCCGCTCCTGGACGAGCTGCTGACGCAGCCGGTCACCACTCGCGAGGGCCGGTACTACTCCGCCGTCGAGGCCAGGAACATCCCCGGTTGCGTCCAGACGCCGCGCGTCCCCTTCTACGTCGCCGCCACCGGCCCGCGCGGGCTGAAGCTGGCCGCGAAGTACGGCCAGGGCTGGGTCACCTACGGCGATCCGCGCGGCCCGGCCGACGTGCCGGTCGAGCAGGCCCCCGGGGTGATCGCGCAGCAGATCGAGAAGCTGACCGCCGCCTGCGAGGCGGCCGGGCGGGACGTCGCCACGGTCGAGAAGATGCTGCTGCAGGGCTCCACCGCGGAGCGGCCGCTGCAGTCGGTGGACGCGTTCGTCGACTGGGCCGGGCGCTACCAGGAGCTCGGCATCGACGAAGTGGTGATCCACTGGCCGGTGCCTGATTCGATCTTCGAAAACGATCTCGCGGTCTTCGAGCGCATCGCCGTGGAAGGGCTCGCCCAACTGAGCTGACCGCAGCCGACCTGGATTGTTATGGTCTGGACAGCAAGCCTGTCAGCAGGGCTTTTGAGTATGTGAGCAGGAGCCCGCGTTGATCGAAACCGCGCCGCAGACGGTGCATTTCAACATCCTTGGCTCGCTTGAGATTTGGGTCGATCAGCATCGGCTGAGGCTCGGCGGTCCGATCCAGGAGCGGGTGCTCGTCACGCTGCTCCTGGAGGCCCGCCGTGTGGTGCCGGTCACACGGCTGGTGGAGGCCGTGTGGGACGAGGAGCCCCCGGCCACCGCCGTGCACCAGATCCGCAAGGCCGTCGCCGACCTCAGGCGCCGCATCCCCGGGGCGGCGGCCTGCTGGTCACGGACGGCCCCGGCTACCGCGCCGACGTCGACGACGAGCAGCTGGACCTCAACCGGTTCAGCACACTCACCGGCCGGGCCCGGCAGGAGCTGGCCGCGGGCGACGTCGCCGCGGCGGCGGAGCAGCTGCGCGCCGCCCTCGCGCTGTGGCGCGGGCCGGTGATGGCGGGCCTCGGCGGTGACACCGTCACCGCCGCCGCCACCGCGCTGGACGAGCGCCGGCTGGCCGCCGCCGAGCAGCTGTTCCAGCTCAGGCTCAACGAGGGCGAGGCGGCCGAGCTCGTCGGCGACCTGCGCGAGCTGATCGCCGAGCAGCCGCTGCGGGAGACCCTGCGCGGCCAGCTGATGCTCGCCCTGTACCGGTCCGGACGCGCCGCCGAGGCGCTGGAGGAGTACGGGAAGGTCCGCGACCTGCTGGTCGAGGAGCTGGGCATCGACCCGGGACCGCGCCTGGTCAAGCTCTACGAGGCGATCCTGCGGGACAGCGACGAGCTGGCCGGCCCCGAGCGGGCCGAGGCGACGGCCCCGGCCCGTCCCGCCGCCACCGGCACTCCCCCGCCGGCGGCCCAGCCGTCCGGCGGCCCGCTGTCGACCCTCCCCTACGACCTGACCGACTTCACCGGGCGCGACGACGAGCTGCGCCGGCTGCTCGGCTTCGCCGAGGGCGACGCCGAGCACGGCACCCGGATCGTGGCCGTCGACGGCATGGGCGGCAGCGGCAAGACCTCCCTGGCGGTGCGCGCCGCGCACCTGATGGCCGACGGCTACCCCGACGGCCGGCTCTTCGTCGACCTGCGCGGCTACTCGCCGGGCGAGGAGCCGCGCCGCCCCTCCGCCGTGCTGGCCTCGCTGCTGCGCACCCTCGGGGTGCCCGACCAGCAGATCCCCGAGGAGGAGGGCGGGCGGGCGGCGCTGTGGCGCGCCACCCTCTCCGGACGGCGGGTGCTGCTCCTGCTCGACAACGCCCTGGACGTCGCCCAGGTCCTGCCGCTGCTCCCGGCCTCGCCCGGCTGCCTGGTCCTGGTGACCAGCCGGACCCGGCTGATCGACCTGGACGGCGCCGAGTGGATCTCCATCGGCGTGCTGCCCGCCGCCGACAGCAGCAGCCTGCTCGCCGAGACGCTCGGCGCGCAGCGCATGGCGGCGGAGCCCGAGGCGGTCGCCGAGCTGGCCGAGCTCTGCGGTCATCTGCCGTTGGCGCTCCGCATCGCCAGCGCGCGGCTGCGCAACCGGTCCCGGTGGACGGTCCAGTACCTGGTCGACCGGCTGCGCGACGAGACCCGCCGGCTGGGCGAGCTCAGCTCGGGCGAACGGAGCGTCGCGGCGACGATCCAGCTCTCCTTCCAGGCGATGGAGGAGGAGGCGCGGGCCGCGTTCCGGCTCCTCGGCCTGCACCTGGGCGCCGACATCGACGTCCACGCGGCCGCCGCGCTGCTCGGTGCCGATCTCCGCGCGGCGGAGGACCTGCTGGAGCAGCTGCTGGACGTGCACCTGGCGCAGCAGCACGTGCTGGGTCGCTACTGCCTGCACGACCTGGTGCGCAGCTTCGCGCAGAGCCTGCGCACCGAAGCCACCGCGACGGCGGACGGAGCCGCCGTCGAGCGGATCGTCGACTACTACGTGGCGGCCTCGGAGGAGGGCTGCGCCGTGCTCTTCCCCGGACGTGTGCGGCACAGCGTCCAGCTGCCGGCGACCCCGGCGGAACTGCCGGCGCTGTCGCGGCCCGAACAGTCCCGCGGCTGGTTCGACCAGGAGAGCGTCGCGCTGCTGGCGGCCGTGACGTTGGCCCACGAGCGGGGTCTCGACCGTCATGTGGGGGCTTTGGCCCGGAATGTGATGTTCTATCTGAACCTGCGCAGCTCGATCGACGACTACGAGCGCGTGGCGCTGCTGGCCGTGGACTCGGCCCGGCGCCAGGGCGAGCCCAGGGCGCTGGAGATCAGCCTCTCCAATCTGACCAACGCGCACTGGAAGCTCGGCCGCTTCCAGGACGGGATCGCCGTGGCGAAGGAGGCGCTGGAGATCGCGCGGGCCTCCGGCAACACCCACGGGGAGGCCGTCTGCCTGGACCAGCTGGGCCTCCTGCACAGCAGCCTCGGTCGGCTCCGGGAGGCCAGGGCGGACCTGACCCGCGCCGTCGAGCTGCTGGACAACCCGGCGAGCAAGGCCATGGCGCTGTGCAATCTGAGCACGGTGCACGCCTGGCTCGGCCAGTACGACGACGCAGCGGCCGCGGCCGGGGAGGCGCTTCGGCTCGGCTGCGCCGACGGGGCCTGGCTCAACGAGATCACCGCGCTGAACGACCTGGCCATCGCCAGGCTCGGCCTCGGCCGGCCCGACCAGGCCGCGACCTGTCTGGAGAAGGCGCTGCGGATCGGGGACGAGTCCGAACTCCCCGAGGAGCTGGCGCTCGCCTTCGCGCTCGCCGCCGACGCCGCGCACCGGCTGCAGCAGACCACGTCCGCCTCGGCCCACGAGGAGCGGGCGCTGGAGCTGGTGCGGGCCAGGGGCACGGCCGTGCGGCGGTGCCAGGTCGAGAACATCATCGGTCGGCTGCGCCGGCACCGCGGCGCCTACGCGCAGGCGCTGGAGCTGCACGAGAGCGCCGCGCGGTGGGCCGGTGAGATCGACTACCGGGTGGAGCTGGCGCGGGCGTTCGACGGGATGGCCCAGGCGGCGAAGGCGCTCGGCGACACCTCCTCGGCGACCCGGAGCCGGGAGCGGGCCGACGCGCTCTTCGCCGGGATGGGCGTGCCGGACGAGGCCCGCTGAGGGCGCGACGCGAACGACGACGGCGTCCCGTACTCCGAGGTGGAGTGTGGGACGCCGTCGTCGGTGTCGTGCGTGCGCCGCGCGTCGCGGTCAGCTCCCCGGCTGACCGTCGTTCGGGCCGATGCCGTTGCCGTTGCCCGAGGGCTGCGCCACCAGCGGCGCGTTCGGGCCGATGCCGTTCGCCAGGACCTCCACCTCGGCCGGTGCGTTCGGACCGATCCCGTTGCCCGCCGTGACCTGCGTCGTACCCCCGTGCTGTGCCTGCGTCATCGTGATCCCCCCGAAGCCGAGAACCAGTGCCGCCGCGGCGATACCGATGAATCCGGCCTTCTTGATACGCATGTCCCCGCCCCTGAATTCTGCTGTGCCGTGCGCGGCCCGGTTCCGAACCGCTCTTCATGTCCCCCACATTGCTGTCGGCCGTTACTGAACCTATCCCGTTCGGATACCGGACTGATCCCGCCCCAGCAGCTGCCGAACCGAGGCGACGCGTTCCGCTACCAGGGCGGATTCCGGCCCCTCCACGACGACCCTTCCGGTCCCCGCATCAGCGGTGCAGACCCGGACATACGGGAGCTCGGCGACCGCGGCGATGCCCGCGGCGGGGGCCGTCGAGCCGCCTCCGCCGGGCTCGTGCAGGCGGAAGTCGACGGTCGCGGCGGCGGTCTCCGGGCGGGGCGTCGGGACCTGTTCACCGGTCAGCGCACGGGAGAGCCACAGCTCGGGATCGAAGCCCGCGGCCAGCCGCAGCAGCGTCGGGGTGCGGTCGCCCGCGCCGGGTTCGGCGGCGAGGACGACCGCCCCCCGGTCGGTGAGCGCCGCCTGGACGTAACTGAGCCCGAACTCCCAACCGGCGAGGTCGAGCAGGGCGGTGGCGGCCGCCCGCAGCTCGGCCACGTCCGCGTCGTCGAGCACGGCGGGATAGCACTCCTCGACGTCGGCCCTGCCGAAGGGTCCTTCGGACCGCCGCGAGGTGAGGGCGAGGACCTGGTGGGAGCCCTCGACGGTGAGGGTGAGGACGCCGAAGACGGGACCCTCGACCAGCTCCTCCAGGAGGTAGGGCCCCCGCGCCCGTTCCGCGGCCCGCCGCGCGAACCACGCGGTCACCTCCGCCGCGGTGGACAGCAGCCCGACGCGGCGGCGGCCGGCGCCGTCGGTCCGCCGGACCACCAGCGGCAGTCCGAGCTCCCTGATCGCGTCCGGCACCTCGCCGAGCGTCGCGGCCTCGGCCGCCCGGACGCGGCAGCGGCCGCTCTCGTTCAGCAGTCGGCGCAGCGCCGCGTGGTCGCCGAGGAGACGCCCGGCCCGGGCGGCGGCCCGCTCGGCGGTCAGCATCGGTCCCTCTCCGACTGCGCGGCGGTGGCCAGGTGGTCGCAGAGGTTGCCGCCGCTGCCCCAGTGGTCCTGGGCGACGTCGCGGATCAGCACGGTCACGGCCTCCTTGGGGCAGCCGGCGATCCGTGAGGCGCTGGCGGTCAGTTCGGCCACCAGCTCGGCACGGGCGTCGCGGTCGTTGCCCTTCCACCAGTCGACGGTGATCACAGGCACGGGGTTCCTCCAGATGAACGGTTGGACGGGCGAAGTACGGGATCAGGCCCAGAGACTGAGGTAGCGCTCGCCGGTGTCGGGCAGCACCGTGACGACGGTCCGACCCGCGTACGCGGGCTTCGCGGCGAGCCGGGCGCAGGCGTGCACGGCGGCCCCCGCCGAGACCCCGGTGAGGACGCCCTGGCCGCGTGCCAGCGCGCGGGCGGTCCCCATGGCGTCCTCGTCGGAGACCGTGACGACCTCGTCGATCAGCGACACGTCGGTGGTGCCGGCCACGAAGCCGCCGTTGAGGCCGGGGATGCGGTGCTGGCCCGCGGTGCCGAGGGAGAGCACGGGCGAGCTCTCCGGCTCGACCGCCACCACGTGCACCTCGGGCTTGCGCTCCTTGAGGTACCTGGCGATCCCGGTCAGGGTGCCGCCGGTGCCGACGCCGCAGACCAGAACGTCGACCTCGCCGCCGGTCCCGGTCCAGATCTCCGGCCCGGTGGTCTCGTAGTGGGCCCGCACGTTGTCGGGGTTCTCGTGCTGGCAGGTGTACCAGGAGCCCGGCGTGGCCGCGTGGATCTCCTCGGCCCTGGCGATCGCGCCCTGGTAGCCCTCGTCCCTCCCGGTCCGCACCACCTCCGCGCCGAGCGCGGTGAGCAGCGAGATCCGTTCCTGGGTGGCGCTGTCCGGCAGCACGATGACGCAGCGGTAGCCGCGCGCCGCGGCGAAGGCCGCCAGCGCGATGCCGGTGTTGCCGGAGGTGGACTCGACGACGGTGCCGCCGGGACGCAGCTCCCCGCGTTCCTCGGCCGCGCGCAGCATGTAGAGCGCGGCGCGGTCCTTGACGCTGGAGAGCGGGTTGGCCGATTCCAGCTTGGCGAGGACCCGCACCTCGTCGGTGACGCCTTCGAGGCGGAGCCGCAGCAGCGGGGTGGAGCCGACCAGGTCGGTGATGCTGTCGGCGACGGTCTGGGGCATGGTGCGGTCCTCACTGCGGAGAGACGGAGCGGCTTCGTTCCTGGCTTGCACCCAGCCTGGCCGTCCCCGGTCCCGAAGCCTTCCCGTGCCGGTCCCGCCCCAGGACCACGCCCGGTCCCGACTACCGGGTCTCCAGGACCAGTCCGCCGAGGAACCACTGCTCGACCTGCCGCAGCCGCTGCTCCACCTCGGACCGGCTGCGGCCCGAAACCAGCACCGTGCACAGGAAGTCGGAGGAGGTCCTGGCCGCCGCCATGGTCTGCCCCGGCGTGACGAAGACCCGGAAACGCTCGATCCAGGGCAGGTCCGGGGCGGCCTCAGGTACCGCGACGACTCGTCCGGGGCGCTTCATCAGCACCAGCTGACCGGTCATCATGCGCGGTTCCGGCAACCGGTCCTGCTGCGCTTCGGCCACCGGAACCGGCAGTCCGAGCTCCGCCCGCAGCCAGCTCTCGGTCGGATCCGCGCCGAAGAGCAGGCCGACCACGTCGCGGATGGCCGCGCCTCCGGTGCGGCAGGCGATCTCGCAGAGCACCAGCTCGTCGTCGGGGGTGTGGAACACCTCCGCGTGGAAGGCGAAGTTCTCCGGGCCCGGCATCACCTCCAGCAGCCGCTCGGCGAAGGCGAGCAGGCGGTGGGTGAGGGGGTCCTCCGGGTCCAGGGTGAGGTCGATCCGCGGCCCGGTGTCGGTGGCGAAGGTCGCCAGCGGGTACTGGTACTGCGAGGGCCAGGCCATGGCGGTCCGGCCGCCGCGGACCAGGCCGTCCACGTGGCAGAGGGCGCCGGGCACGTACTGCTCGGCGATCAGGTTGGGCTGGCCCGCCCCGTACAGGTCGAAGTCGTCGGCCAGATAGGCGTCCAGCTCGTCCGGGGTCTCCAGGATGCGCAGGCCGACCGAGCCGGCGCTGTCCCTGGGCTTGAGCACGACGGGGTACCCGTACTCGGCGGCGAAGGACAGGATGTCGGTGGCCGTCTCGATCTGCCGGTGCGCGGCCACCCGCACCCCGGCCGCCGCCGCGAGCTCCTTCATGACCGCCTTGTCCCTGAACGGCAGTACCGAGTCCGGCTGCTGGCCCGGAAGTCCGAGGAACTCCCGCAGTGCGGCGGCTCGTTCCAGGTCGCGCTCATGGCTGGCGAGGACGTGGGTGACGCCGCGTTCGCGGGCCAGGTCGACGACCCGCTCCTCCAGCGCGCCGCTGGCGTCGTAGCCCGCGACCGCCTCGGTGTACGCGTAGCCGGAGCCGCTCTCCGGGATCTCCTCGCCGACCCTGGCCAGATTGTCCGGGCAGGCCAGCAGCAGCACGTCGTCCTCGTGGTCGGCGAGCCAGCGGTCGTAGGGGACGGCGTGCACCGAGCCGACCTGGTGCAGGACTATGACACTCATCGGACCGTCTCCAGCAGCTCGTTCGTCGACCGTCGCGCCATCGGGGACGGTCCTTCCACGCCGGCCTGGGCGCGGACCAGGGCGCGGGTGGGCGCCGTGTGGCCGGTGTACCGGACCCGGTCCACCACCCACGCGCCATGGGCGTCCCGCACCGCGTCGACCTCCAGTGGGTGGCCCGCCGACGGGGCGAGGGCGGTCAGCGCGGCGTCGGTCACCGGGAGCCCGGGACCGCGGTGCCGCTCGCCGAGGGTCATCGGCTCCACCACCAGGGCGGCGGTGCTCCGCTCGCCCTCGGTCAGCCCGCCCCGGGCGAAGGCCCGCAGGGCCGCCTCGTCGGTCAGCTCCGCGACGACCCCGCGCTCGGCGCCGCGCCGCCGCCGGACGGCCAGCGGGTAGCCCCAGGCGTGCGCGGCCCGGTAGAGGTCGGGGATCCGGCCCGCCGCCGCGCGCGGCAGCGTGGGAACCCCGGCGGCGGCCAGCAGTTCGCCGGCCAGGATCAGGTCGGCCCCCGCCAGGGCCTGGTCGCGGGTCTGGCCCGGCAGGCACAGGTGGTCGCGGAGCGAGCCCGCCCGGATCTGGTCGTCCGGGTGCAGGGCGATCACGCCTGCGACGGGCGTACGGGCGGCGGTCCGCAGGACCGCCAGCTCGGCGGCGGCGGTGTCGGCGAAGCCGGGGAGCTCGGTGTCGCCGATCCGCACGATGCGGTGGCCGGTGTCGCCGAGCCACTGGCCGTACGGCAGTTCGCCGAGCGAGGCGCGGTGGAGGATCACCAGGGTGGTCATGACTGCTCCTCGCCTTCCATGCGGATGGTCAGCCGGGTCGCCAGCAGCTCCTCGCAGAGCAGCACGGCCTTGTCGGTGTCGGCGGCGGTGACGGCGAGCATCCCGAGGCGGTCCCAGTTGTCCCTGGTCGCCGGCACGACCGTGCCCGGCCGGGCGGCGAGGTCCAGGGCGATCACGTCGGGGTGGGCGCGCAGCTCCGTCACGCCCTCGACCTCGCGGACGGTCCCCTCGCGGCCGATGACGCCGCGGGCGCAGGCGGCGGCGCGGGCCGTCGGCCGCTGTTCCAGTGCGTCGACCAGGCCGAACGGCCAGGCGAGTGCGTATCGGACCAGGTCGATGCCGTAGGCCGCCTCGACCAGGCTCTGGATCCGGCCGCCGCCGTTGCGGTTGTGGCCCTCGATGATCAGCGGTCCCCGGGGCGAGAGCCGCAGCTCGGTGTGGCCGGGGCCGTCCTGGACGCCCATCGCGTCGAGGAACGCGGCGACCGCCTGCTCGACGCCGCGCTCCTGCTCCGGCTCCAGCCGGGCCGGCAGGGCGTGGCCCAGTTCGGCGAAGTGGGTCTCGTCGACGAGCTTCTCGGTGATCGCGACCAGCACGTGGCGGCCGCCGAAGCTGAACGACTCGACGCTGAACTCCGGTCCGGGGATGTACTCCTCCATCAGGTAGTCGTCGAGCCGATAGAGCGTGCTGCCCCGGTCGACGCCGGTCTGCCTGGCCGCGCCGATCCGCTGCCAGACCTCGTCGAGCTGCTCGGGGCCCTGGACCTTGAAGATGCCGAACCCGGCGGTCAGGTCGACCGGCTTCACCACGAAGGGGTAGCCGTGCGCGCGCCCGAAGGCGGCCATGCTGTGCCGGTCCACCAGCGGCTCCGCGCCGATCGCGAACTGCGGCGCGGTCACCGCGAGATGACGTCGCATGGCGAGCTTGTCGCGGAGCAGGTTGGCCGCGGACCAACTGGTCCCGCCCAGGCCGAACATGTCGTTGACCCGTCCGGCGATCTCCAGCCCCGGCTCGGTCAGGGAGAGCGCGGCGGCGAAGGGCCAGCGCTGGTGGGCCGCCCTGACCAGCGGCTCCACCACGGTCCAGTCCGTGAAGTCGGCGACGAAGGTGACGTCGGCGAGCTGCGCCTGCTCCGGCTCGAACCTGTCCTTGTGCTGGATCAGGATCACGTGCAGGCCCAGCGACTTGGCGATCCGCAGCGGCTCGGTGAGGTGGCCGAGGACGAGCAGGGTCTTCGCCGGGTCCATGGCCGCGGCGGATCCTCGGCCGACCGCCGGGGCGTCCGGCCGGGTCAGCCGCAGCAGCGCCTTGGCCGCGGCGGCCCGCTGCTCGGTCTGCTCGGCGTCGGACCCGTCGACGATCACGAAACCGTGCCGGCTGCCCGAGTGCACCGTGACCGGCAGCCGGTCGCCGGGCCCGTAGGGGAAGTTCAGGTCGTGGACGTGGCCCAGCCGGCCGATCGCGTCGAGTCCGCCGACGGCGGTGATCGGCCCCGGCTCCAGCTGGAAGAAGGAGATCGCGGCGGACCTGACGGCCGGAGCGGGCACGACGTCGCGCCCGGCCAGGGCCTCGAAGATCGCCGCCTCGATGTCGAAGCCGGTGGCGATACGGATCAGCTGCGGGATCCGGTCACCGCCCAGCCGCGCCTGCGACTCGACGACGCGCGGCCCGGCCGCGGTCAGGATGATCTCGGTGTGGGCCGGGCCGAAGCGGTGCCCGGCGGCGTCCAGCAGGGCGACGACCAGCTCCCGCACGTCGCGCGCGGTGTCGGCCGGGAGCGGCGCCGGGAAGAGCTGCCCGGTCTCCACGAAGAGCGGCCCGTCGGTGACCCGCTTCGCGGTGATGCCGACGACCTGGTGGACACCGCCGGCGCTGAGCGTCTCGACGCTGAACTCCGGTCCCTCCAGGTACTCCTCCAGCACCACCGGGCCCTGGTAGCCGAAGTCGTCGATCTCGCCGCGCCAGGCGCCCAGGTCCTCGGGTCCGTGCACCAGCCGCACCGCGGCGCTGCCCGCCAGCCGGGTCGGCTTGACCACCGCCGGGTAGCCGAAGGCCTCCATCAGCGCCGGGACCTCGCCCGCCGTCGCGGCCACCGCGGTGCGCACCGGCGAGAGCCCGCGCTCGGCGAGCAGCTGCCGGGTCAGCGCCTTGTCGTTGAGAAAGCGCACCGCCCGCACCGGGTTGACGGCCAGCCCGAGCGCCTCGGCCTCCTCCACCACCGCCAGCATCGTGGCCTCCTGGCCCAGATGCAGGATGTGGGCGACGTCGTGGGCCAGGGCGGTCTCGCGGACCAGGGCCCGCAGGGCGGCCTCGTCCTCGAAGTCGACGTGGAGCAGGTCGGCGGAGTGCGCGGCGACGTCGGCCAGATAGGCCTCGGACTGCAGGGTCGGGTCCCAGATCGACCAGACCTGGAATCCGGCGGCCGCTGCCTTCTCCACCAGCTGGCGGTAGGGCTGGACCATCAGGATCCGGTGGTTGGCGGTCATGGCGGTTCGGGTCCTCTCGGAGGGGTGGGGAAGGTCTCGGGGGTGCGCGGCGGAGCTCGTCGTCGCTCGCTGCGTGCTCATCGGGCCACCGCGGACTCGGGTGCGGCCGAGGCGGCCGGGCCGGCCGCGCGGGCGGCCTCCTGGGCGTCCTGGGCACGGAAGAGGGCGCGGTACAGGACCATGGCCGCGGCGCCGAAGACCGCGTAGAGGACGGCCATGCCCCAGCTGGGCACGACGGCGCTCAGGGTGACGCAGAGGGAGCCGACCAGCAGGCCGAGCCGGATCTGGAGCCCGTAGGCGGCCATGTACTTGGTGCGCGAGTGGTCGGGGACCGCGTTGGCCAGCAGGGTCTGCTTGACCGGCGCGCTCATCAGCTCGCCGGCGGTCACCACGAAGGTCGCCACGATCAGCGTCCAGGCGTCGCCGCTCACCGCCCAGACCATGTAGCCGAGGGTGAAGATCACCAGGCCGACCATCAGCCGCCGCCGCTCGTCGACCCTGCCCAGCAGCTTGCCGAGCCAGAGGGCGCAGCAGACGACCAGCAGGGTGTTGACCGCCCGCATGATGCCGAGCATGTTGACGCCGGTGACGCGCAGCTGCCACGAGCCGATGTGGATCAGGTCCTGGGTGGTGAAGTGGTCGCCGAGCCGCACCGCGATGGAGGAGGAGATCTGCACCTCGACCGAGCGGACCAGCAGCGCGGCGAGGATCAGCCGCAGGAAGACCCGGTCGCGCAGCACGGACACGTAGCCGACCAGGGCCGACTTCACGCCGCGCGGGTTCGCGGTGCCCTCGGCGGGCGCGGTCTCGCTGATGCCGAAGAACGTGGTGGTGAAGTTCGCCCCGAGCATCACCGCGGCGGCAGCCAGGAGTTGGAAGAAGTAGCCGTTGTAGAAGAAGCCGCCGACCAGCGAGCCGAGCATGAAGGCCAGGTTGGTGGACCAGTAGTTGATCGTGTAGACGGCCGTCCGCGACTCGGTCGTGGTGACGTCGACGAGCATGGCGTCGTTCGCCGGCAGCGCGGTGCCCGCGGAGCAGGCGGCGCACAGGTAGAGGACGAACATCGCGACGCCGTCGCCGCCGCCGACCGGCGAGGCGACCAGGGCCAGACCGGCGTAGGCGAGGAAGGCGCCCAGCTCGCCGCCGAGCAGCACCGGACGGCGGCCGTAGGTGTCGGACAGGTGCCCGCCGACCAGGTTGCAGGTGATGGCGGCCAGCGACACGGTCAGCGTCATCAGGCCCGCGGTGGCGGGGCCGTAGAGCTTCGCGAAGTGGATCACCATCAGCGGAACGAGCATGATGTCGAAGAAGCGCTGGACGAAGCCGACGCCGACGCGCAGCCGCAGGTTGGGGTGCAGGTCCTTGAAGTTCATCGGGTCGCTCCCGCGGTGACGAGGTTCTGGGCGGAGGCGCCGGCGGGCGCCTGCGGGGACGGGTCCGCGGACGCCTCGGCGGGCGTCTCCGCGGGCGTCTCGGCGGGCCACCAGCTCAGGTAGCGCTCACCGGTGTCGGGGAAGACGGTCACCACGGTCGAGCCCGCGAGGTCGTGGCGGCGGGCCAGCACCGCGCAGGCGTGGGCGGCGGCCCCCGAGGAGACGCCGACCAGCAGCCCGGCCCGGCGGGCGATCGCCCGGGTCGCGGCGGCGGCCTCCTCGTCGGAGACCGCGATCACCTCGTCGATCAGGGTCAGGTCGGTGACCGGGCTGACGAAGCCGCCGTTCAGCCCGGGGATGCGGTGCGGTCCGGGCTCGCCGCCGGACAGCAGCGCGGAACCTGCGGGTTCGACGGCGACGACCCTGAGCTGCGGATTGCGCTCGCGCAGGTGACTCGCGATGCCGGTCAGCGTGCCGCCGGTGCCGACCGAGCAGACCAGCACGTCGACCCGGCCGCCGGTGGCGTCCCAGATCTCCGGTCCGGTGGTCTCGTAGTGGGCTCGCACGTTGTCGGGGTTGGTGTGCTGGCTCGCGTACCAGGAGTCCGGCAGTTCGGCGGCGCGCCGCTGCGCGTGCTCCACGCAGCCGGCGAAGCCGAGCGAGGAGTCGGTGAACTCGACCTCGGCACCCAGCATCCGCAGCGTCAGCACGCGTTCCCGCGAGGCGTTGTCCGGCAGCACGATCAGGCAGTGGTAGCCGCGGGCGGTGGCCAGCGAGGCCAGGGCGATGCCGGTGTTGCCCGAGGTGGACTCGACGACGGTGCCGCCGGGACGCAGCTCGCCGCGTCGCTCGGCGGCGAGCAGCATGGAGAGCGCGGCACGGTCCTTGATGCTGGAGAGCGGGTTGGCCGACTCCAGCTTGGCGAGGATCCGCACCTCCTCGCCCACGCCGTCCAGGCGCAGCCGCAGCAGCGGGGTGGATCCGACCAGGTCGATGACGCTGTCGGCGACGGTCTGGGGCATGGTGCGGTCCTCACTGCGGAGCGGAAGAGGTCGGGAGCGGGTGGCGGCGGCGTTCACGCGGGCCGTCCGCGGAGGTGCTCGACGCGGGAGCCCTCGACGCGGGAGACGTCCCGCACGAGCCGGTACGCCCGGAGCCTGAGGCGGTGCGTCAGCCGCCGCGCGGCGCGGCGGGCCTGCGCGGTCACCAGGACCCCGCCGAGGCCGTGAGCGAGAAGAGGTCCTCCATCAGCCGGGGCTGGTCGTGCAGCGGCCGGACCACCGCGGTCTGGGCGAGCACCCTGGCGTAGGCGGGCACGTCCTTGTTGACCAGCGCCTGCGCGCCGATGACGGCGTGGTCCTCGATGGTCACCGGGCCGAGCACGGTGGCGTTCGTGCCGAGGACGACGCCGTTGCCCACCCGGGGGTGCCTGCGCTCCCCCTCGGGCCGGTCGTTGTCGCTCCACCAGCCGACCGCGCCGAGTGTGACCTGGTGGTAGATCGTCACGTCGTCGCCGACCTGGGCCGTCTCGCCGATCACCACGGCCGCGCCGTGGTCGATGAAGACCCGGCGGCCGAGCTCGGCGCCCGGGTGGATCTCGACGCCGGTGGCCCGCCGGGCGAGGTAGGCGAGGATCCGGGCGGCCATGCGGCGCCCGCGGCGGTGCAGCCGGTGGGCGACGCGGTGCGTCCACAGCGCCGGCAGGGCGGGGTGGAGCAGCGCCTCGCGGCGGTTGCGGATGGAGGGATCGCGCTCGACGACCACGTGCAGGTCCTCGCGGAGCACGCTCAGGATGCCTGTCGGCTCCGGCATGTCGGATCGGCCCTTCTTCTTGCGGTGCGGGTGAGGGAGGTGTGCGGTACTGCGGAGTGGGAGGTGCGAGCGTTCGGACCGTCAGGCGCCGACGAGGGCGTCGCTGCCGGCCTCGTTGCGGGCGTCCAACGTGGCGAAGACCGCGCGGACCAGGCTGTCCAGGGCGGCCAGCACGTCGGGGTCGGTGAAGCAGGCGGTCCCGCCCGCCTCGGCGCGCAGCGCGCCGGCCCGGCCGACG
The DNA here is from genome assembly GCF_000744655.1 of Streptacidiphilus rugosus AM-16. Lineage (NCBI taxonomy): Bacteria > Bacillati > Actinomycetota > Actinomycetes > Kitasatosporales > Streptomycetaceae > Streptacidiphilus > Streptacidiphilus rugosus. The sequence goes on from NZ_JQMJ01000003.1 coordinate 573,580, forward strand.
GCGACCGGCTCGTGCGCCACCAGCTCCGCGCCGCAGCGGCCGAGCACGGCGGTCAGCGTCGGCTGGGCGTCCAGCGCGCCCCGGGCGCCGGGGGAGGCGCTGGTCACGGCCACGGTCTTCCCGGTGAGCGGGCAGGAGCCGCCCGGACGGGAGAGCCAGTCCAGCGCGTTCTTGAGCGCCCCCGACATCTCGCCGTTGTAGGAGGGCGTGCTGATGAAGACCGCGTCCGCCTGCTCGACCAGCGCCTTGGCCTCCCGCACGGCGACCGAGCTGTCCTGCTGCTCGATCTCCGCGTCGTAGAAGGGCAGCAGGCCCACGGACAGCCAGCTGATCTCGTGCGAGGCGGCGTCGGGCCGCTCGCCCACCAGACGGCGGACGGTCTCCAGGACGGCGGTGTTGTGCGAGTCCCGGCGGATGCTGCCGGAGACGAGAACGATCTTGGCCACAGCGGCACTCCCAGTTCGCAGGTTTTCGACTGCTCAGAGACTCGCCGAGGCCGTTCCCGAACGCGTCCCGCGCCGATCCCGGCCCGTCCCGGTATCGGCCCGGGAGGGGCGAGGGAGCCGTCCGCCGCACTGTGATCACCGGCCGCTCAACAGGGGCCGGGTGCCCCGTGGAGGGGAGTGCACCCGGGCCCTGCGCCGCAGCGTTCCCCGGCTCCGTCTCGACGGGCGCCGGGGAACGCCGGGCGCGGCGTCGGGCCACATGTCCACGGGGGCTGGTCTGCCACCCATCGAGCTTCACGTTGCGGGGACGAACCATGAACAGCACGAGCGCACTCACGTACGGCACCAACGGCACCATCGCGTCGGACCGGTCCGGCGCCGCGGTCGCGGACGTCTGCCTGTCCGACCTGCTGGCCCGGCAGGCGGCCGAGCGGCCCGACGCGACCGCGGTCGCCTTCCGGAGCGAAAGGCTCTCCTACCGGCGGCTCCACGAGCTGAGCCGGGAGCTGGGCGCGGGGCTGGCCGGACTCGGGGTCCGCCCGGACGACTGCGTGGGCCTGTTCACCGAGCCGTCGCCGGACCTGATGGTCGGCGCCTGGGGCATCCTCGCGGCGGGGGCCGCCTATCTGCCGCTCTCCCCCGACTACCCGGAGGACCGGCTCCGCTACATGATCGAGGACTCCGGCACGACCGTCGTCGTCACCCAGCCCCACCTGCGCGACCGGCTGCTGTCCCTCGCGCCGCCCGGGACCAGGATCGTCACCCCCGAGGACGAGCTGCACGGCCCGTCGGCCGCCGTGCCGGTGGAGCCCCGCGCGGAGAACCTCGCCTACGTCATCTACACCTCGGGCAGCACCGGCAAGCCCAAGGGCGTGATGATCGAGCACCGCTCCATCGTCAGCCAGCTGCGCTGGCTCGGCTCCTGCGGTCATCTCGGCCCGCAGGTCACCGTGCTGCAGAAGACGCCGATGAGTTTCGACGCCGCCCAGTGGGAGATCCTCGCCCCGGCCGCGGGCGCCAGGGTCGTGATGGGCGAGCCCGGCATCTACCGCGACCCGCAGGCCCTGGTGGAGACCGTTCGCGCCTACGAGGTCACCACCCTGCAGTGCGTGCCGACGCTGCTCCAGGCGTTGCTGGACACCGAGGGCTTCGCCGACTGCGGCAGCCTGCGCCGGGTCTTCTCCGGCGGGGAGGCGCTGACGCACAGTCTGGCCAGGGACTTCTTCCGCGAGATGCCGGGGGTCTCGCTGGTCAACCTGTACGGCCCGACCGAGACCACCATCAACGCGACCGCGCACCAGGTCGATCCCGAGGACCTGGCCGACACGGTCGGCGACTCCTGCACGGTCCCCATCGGCGTGCCCGTGGACGACGTGTCCGCGTACGTCCTGGACGAGAGCCTGGCGCCGGTCGACATCGGCGAGCCGGGTGAGCTGTATCTGGGCGGCGTCCAGGTGGCCCGCGGCTATCTGGGACGGCCCGAGCAGACCGCCGAACGCTTCGTGGCCGCTCCGTTCGGTCCCGACCAGCGCCTCTACCGGACCGGCGACGTCTGCCTGTGGAACCCGGACGGGACACTGCAGTTCGCCGGCCGCACCGACAACCAGGTCAAGCTCCGCGGGTACCGGGTCGAGCTGGAGGAGGTGTCCGCGCGGATCGAGGAGCACACCTGGGTGCGCAGGGCCGCCGCGATCGTCACCGACGACGCGAGGACCGGCCACCAGGCGCTGGTCGCCTGCGTGGAGCTGAACCCGAAGACCGCGGCCGTCATGGACCAGGGATCGCACGGCGGCCATCACCAGTCCAAGGCGTCGAAGCTCCAGGTCAAGGCGCAGCTCTCCAACCCCGGTCTGCGCGAGCCAGAAGAGCTGGCCGGGCGTCAGGTCACCGCGCTGCCCGGGCGGACGGAGACGCCCGAGCAGCGCAGGGAGACCTTCGCCAGGAAGACCTACCGCTTCTACGAGGGCGGCCGGGTCAGCAGGGAGGATCTGCTCGCCCTGCTGGCGCCGCGAGCCGGGTCCGCGTACGCGCGGCGTCCCGACCAGCTCACCTTCGCCGAACTCGGCGAGATCCTGCGCTGGTTCGGCCAGTTTCACAGTCCGGAACGGCTGCTGCCGAAGTACTCCTACGCCTCGCCGGGCGCGCTGTACGCCACCCAGCTCTACCTGGAGTCGGGTGGCGGGGTGGCCGGTCTCCGGGCGGGCGTCCACTACTACCACCCGGTCGACCACACGCTGGTGCGCGTCGGCGAGCCCACCGGACAGTGCCGTGACGGCGGGCTGCTGGTGCACTTCCTCGGCAAGCGACGGGCCATCGAGCCGGTCTACCGGAACAACATCCTCGAGGTGCTGGAGTTCGAGGCCGGCCACATGCTCGGCGTCCTGGAGGAGGTGCTGCCGGGTCACGGGCTGACCGTCACGCCGGTCGGCCTGCTGGAGCCGGTACAGGCGGCGCTGGACGTCGCGGCCGAGGACCACTACCTTGGCACCTTCGAGATCACCGCCAACGACGGCCGCCCGCGCCCCGATCACACCGAGCTGTTCGTCCAGGCCCACGGCGACCTGGTCGGCGACCTGCCCGGCGGCCAGTACCGCTACCGGGACGGACGGCTCGAACCGCTCGGCACCGAGGTGATCGAGGCCAGGCACGTCATCGCGATCAACCAGGGCGTCTACGCGCGGGCCGGCTTCGGCATCAGCGCGGTCAGCCGCGCGCCCGAGCCGTGGCTGGAGTACATCAGCCTGGGCGCCAGGCTGCACCAGCTCCAGCGCACCCCCGGCTTCGGCTTCATGCCCTCGGGCTACTCCTCGAAGACCGGCCACCCGCTGCCCGCCGCCCGCCGCCTCGACGACATCCTGGGCGCGCACGGCATCCCGACCGGCGCCTCGTACTTCTTCCTCGGCGGCCGGGTGAGCGACGAACAGGTCGCCGGCGAGGGGATGTACGAGGACTCCGTGCACACCAAGGGCCCCGCGGAGATGATCCGTGACGAACTGGCCCAGTTCCTGCCCGACTTCATGCTGCCCAACCGGGTCCTGGTGCTGGACGCGCTGCCGTTGACCGCCAACGGCAAGATCGACGCCAAGGCCCTGGCGAAGGCCCCGGAGGTGTGCGCGGCGCAGCAGACGGGACCGTACGAGCCGCCGTCCACGCCCACCGAGAAGTGGCTGGCCGAGGCGTGGGGCGCGGCGCTGAGGTACGAGGACGTGTCCGCGCTGGACGAGTTCTTCTCCTGCGGCGGGAACTCGCTGATCTCGGTGGCGCTGGTCAACCGGGTCAACCGGGAGTACGGCATCCGACTGCCGCTCCAGGTCATCTTCGAGGCGCCCAGGCTGCGCGAGCTCGCGGCCAGGATCGACGACGCCGCGGCGGGCGGCGCCGACACGGGGTCCCGGCTGATCCCGCTCGCCCGCGAGGGCTCGCGCAGCCCCGTCTTCTGCTGGCCCGGCCTCGGCGGCTACCCGATGAACCTGCGCCTGCTCGGCAGCGGGACCGGTGCACTCGACCGCCCCTTCTTCGGCGTCCAGGCCTTCGGCATCAACACGGGTGAGACCCCGTACCCGACGATCAGGGAGATGGCCGCCGCCGACCTCGGCGAGATCCGCGGCGTCCAACCGGCCGGCCCGTACACCCTGTGGGGGTACTCCTTCGGGGCGCGCGTGGCCTTCGAGGCGGCCTGGCAGCTGGAGCAGGCGGGCGAGAAGGTCGACCGGCTCTTCCTGATCTGCCCCGGCAATCCGCAGCTGGGCCGGCCCGGCGGCCAGGACGCCGCCGCGCCCGCACCGAACGGCCGGGCCAGGGAGGCGTCCTGGGCGAACCCCGCCTACGTGACCATCCTCTTCTCGGTGTTCGCGGGGACGATCGAGGGGCCGGAGCTGGCCGCCTGTCTGGCCGCCACCCGTGACGAGGCCGGTTTCGTCGCCTTCGTCCATGACCTGTTCCCGTCGCTGGACCGGGAGACGATTCTGCGGATCACCAGGATCGTGGGCACCACCTACGAATTCGACTACAGCTTCCACGAGCTGAAGGAACGCACCATCGAGGCGCCGATCACCATCTTCAAGGCGCGGGGCGACGACTACTCGTTCATCGAGAGGCACAGCGGCTACTCGACCCGGCTCCCGACCGTCGTCGAGCTGGAAGGGGACCACTACAGCGTGCTGAAGGAGCACGGCGTGGCCGAACTCCTGGCGGCGGTCCACGCCGCGACGGACTGAGTGTCATGGACCGATTGGGGTGGTATCGGAGGACTTTTCCTGTAATCCCGGCAGCCCATTCCCCGGGGTTGCCGGAATGTGACCAGGAATAAGGTCTCGATCATATAAAGAAGTTGGGCACTTCCTGTGGGTCGCGGCATACTCGCAGCTCAGACGCCTTGAGGTGCGATCGTCGGACACCGAATGGCCATTCATCGTTCTGTGGGGGAATTGTCGTGGAACCCGAAAGCACGGGGACGCCCACGGGCGCGCCGGGGCAGCCGCTTCCGCCGGCCGGGTATCCGGCGGTTCCGCCGCCGCCCGTCCCGTACGGACAGCGGCAGCCGATGCCGTACGGACCGCCGTCGCCCGAGGGAGGTCGTCCGCGCGGCCGGGGTGCGTACATCGCGCTTGCGGTGGCCGGATGGCTGGTGGTCGCGGCGGGGACGGCGGGCGCCGTGGTGGCCGTCGGAGGCAGCGGCTCGAAGCACGCCACTGCGCTGGGCGCCGGCCCGAGTGCGAGCGCGACGCCGAGCGGCGGGGCGAGCGGCCACGCCTCCGCGACCCCCTCGCCGACGCCGACAGCGCCGACCGTCGCGCCCAGCCCGACCTCCACCGTCAAGGGCACCGTCAGCGGCAACACCCACAGCGGGGACCTGCGCTTCTTCCTGCTGCCCGTCCCCGACGGCGCCCAGGTGTTCGGTGACGTGAACGGCAACGCGCAGACCTGCGGCGACATCGCCAAGGGCATGAACAACCCGTCCACCAGCCGCCGGATCCTGAACGACTACGGCTGCCGGGGCGGAGCGTTCCGCTCCTTCCGGACCAACGACGGCGTGTGGACCGTCAACGTCCAGCTGATCCACTTCGACGGGTCCTCGCACTCCGCCGACTGGGTCTCCGGACTGTCCTTCGAGCACGGCGACAGCTTCGACATCTCGGGCGTCTCCCAGGCCAAGGGCCAGTCGGTCGCTCCGAGCGGCGCGAACGGCAACAACGGCCTCGTCATCGGGATCTCGCACGACGGCGACGTGGAGTACGAGATCGACATCTCCGGTCCGGGGAAGCCGAGCCGCGCCCTGCTCACCCAGCTGATGCAGCGCCAGGAACAGCGCCTCAACACCGGCCGCTGAACGCCGACGTATCGACGCATCGTCCAGGAGAAGATGTGACAACTCCCGTGCCCGAGCAGTCGGCGCCGTCCCCCGAGCCGGCTCCGTCGGCCCTCCCTTCCACCGGCCTGCCCGCGCCCGACCCGGCTGAGGCCCCGCCGAAGCAGCGCCGCCGCTGGTCCCGTCGGCGCATCGCGCTGCTGCTGTCCGCCGCGGCGGTGCTCGGCGTCGCCGGCGGTGGCGGCGCCGGCTACGCGATCCAGGCCCAGCGTCCGCCCACTCCGCTGCCGCCCCTCGCGGGCGACACGCTCCACTACCCCGCGGGCCGGGGCGCCGTGCCCGCGCTCACCGCCGACCAGGACGACGCCGTGCGCACCGACGGGGACCTGACCAAACTGCTGATCTCCGCCCCGGCGGGCTCCGCCCCCTCGGGCGCCACCATCGTCCCCGACGGCTGGCTCTCGCAGGGCGACTACGCGCGCTACTTCAAGCGCCCGGACGGCGAGTTCCGCTGGCTGCTCGACCACGGCTTCCGCCGTGCGGCACAGGTGAGCTGGAGCCAGGGCAGCCGGGACGTGCTGGTGCAGCTGGTGCAGTTCCAGAAGGCGAACGAGGCGGACGTCAAGACCGACCTGACGGACCTGCAGGGCTACGCGGGCCAGGACTGCGGCCCGAACCCGGTCCCGGTGCCCGACTCCGGCGACGGCATGGTCTACCCGGGCAGCGCGACGCGCAGCTACAGCGACGGCGGGCACTTCTACGTGGGCTGCGCGTACGTGCGGCACGGGGACCTGCTGCTCGACATCCACATCTACGACCAGAACCGGGTCCCGGCGCAGGCCGTCATGGCCCTCGTCCAGAGCCAGTTGGAGCGCCTGTGAGCACCGAGGCACACACCCCGGAGGCGACGCCGGCGCCCGCGACCGAGCCCGCGAAGGCTCCGCGCTCGCGGGGCAGGTTCGTCGCGCTGGCCGCGGCGTTCGTCCTGTCCGCGGTCGCCGTCGGCGGCGGGACCGGCGCGCTGATCCTCGCCGCGCGGTCCTCCGGCACGGCGGCCAAGCCGGTCGCGCAGAAGCCCTACCTCGCGCCCGCGTTCGGCGTGCGCCCGGACGGCAGCCACTTCGGCCCCCTGGACGAACTGCTGCTGCCGGTACCGGCCGCGGACGCGCCCGGTGCGGACGACACCGGCCTGGGCGGCTTCGACGTGCTGGCGCCGAGTCAGTACTCCGCCGCGTTCCTGGAGGAGTACCGCTTCCTCGACGCGGGCAAGCGCGGTGACCTGCAGAGCCGGCTGGGGCTGAGCGACCTCCAGGGGTACGCCGTCGCCGGGTACGCGGACAGCGACGACGGCCTGGAGTTCCGGATCTCCCTGATGCAGGAGAGCCCGGCCCACCGCGACGCCGCGTCCGCGGCGCTGCAGCGGCTCGCCTCCCTGACCGGCGGCTACCGCGCCGGCCCGACCGTCACCGGATACCCGCACGCCCACTGCTACTTCCCGCCGAACCCGTTCGGCGCGTCCTCCTCGCTCGAGCGGCTCCGCTGCGAGGACGTGGAGGGCGACCTGCTGATCACGATGCAGGTCGACGGCGTCAGCCCGATCGCCCAGTCGGCGGCGACGGACTTCCTCCGGCAGCAACTGACCCGACTCGCGACCCCGGCGGCCCAGGTATGACGACTCCCACTTCTGACACCCCTCAGCCCGAGCCGACCCCCACGGCGTCCCCGGCGCCGGAGGCGGACACCGCGCCTGCGGACGCGACTCCGGCCCTGGCCGGGGACGACGTGGTGAGCGAGGCCGAATCCGCCGACGCGCCTGCCCTGGAGACGGAGTCCGCTGCGGACACCGTGCCGACGGACGCGGTCCCGGCGGAGGCGGTCACGGACGACTCGGCATCGGGGGACACCACCCCGGCGGATGCCGCGCCTGCTGACGACGCACCGGTCGACGGCGATGCGGCCGGTGCGCCCGCGGCGGAACCGAAGTCCGTGGCAGCGCCGGCGGACCCGGCTTCGGCCGAGGTCGCGGGTGACGCGGTGAGCGAGAGCGCTTCCGGCGCCGCGCCCGCTCCGACGGACACGGTTCCGGCGGATGCCGCGCCCGCGGAGGTGACCCCGGACGATTCGGCCACGGTGATCCTCGCGAAGTCCGCCGCCGCGCCGACGGATGCGGTTCCCGCTGGAGGCGTCGCCGAGGCGGATACCGCCACGGTGATCCTGGCTCCGGCGGCGACGTCCGCCGACGGTTCGGCCGGGGAGCCGGACGCCGCGGCGTCGCTCGTCGTGCTCGACAAGGCCGCCCCCGTGGCGGAGACCGCGCCGCCCACCGTGCCGGCCCAGGCGACGGCCCCGGACCCGCGGGTGCCCGCGCCGGTGCCGGTGGCCGCGGCGGGGGTGCCCGCGCAGCCGTATCCGCAGCCGTACCCGCAGCAGGCCGCGCCGCAGCCCTACGCGCCGCCCGGGTTCGGTCAGCCGTACCCGCCGCAGCAGCCGCTGCCGCCCGGTGGCGTGGTGTGGGCCCTGCCCGCCACCGCGCAGAAGGAGCGCAAGCCGCGGCCGTGGCTGCGGACGGTCGGCCGGTGGAGCTCGGCGGCCGCCGTGACCGCGGTGGTCGGGCTCGTCGCCGCCGTGCTGGTCACCCAGCCCGCGCGGACGGACATCCCCGGGCTGAAGACGCCGGCCGACGGCCGGTACACCTTCCCCGCGCTGACCCTGCCGACGCTGCCGCCCCCGCACGCGGGTCTGCCGACCCCCACCACCGACATCCACCGGGTCGACCTGCGGCAGTTGCTGCTGCCGTCCCCCCTGGGGGCGAAGCCGGACGCGGCACTGCCGGGCAGGAACGGCTGGGTGCCCACCGGTTCCTTCCTCGGCCTGCTCTCCTCGCCGAGCCTGCTGAAGGCCACCTTCGACGACTCGGGGCTGCGCCACATCGCCGCGACGGGCTGGACCATGCCCGACGGGACGCACACCGCGATCTACCTGCAGCAGTTCCGCTCCGCGACGGGCGCCTCCGCCGCGGACACGGTCGAGAGCACCGCGGGCGACCTCACCGCCGCCGTCGGCCCGGAGCCCGACGCCACGGTGACGCTGGTCAGCGCCCTCGACACCGGGTCCGTCCGCAGGGCCCCCGCGCACAGCGGGAAGCCGTCCGTCCTCTACGGCTACTTCTCGGTGGGCGACACCGAGGTGCTCGTGGTCATGAGCAACCCCAAGGCGGTGCCGAGCGTCGACTTCGAGCAGGTCGCCGACCTGCAGTACCGCATGCTCAGCGCGTCCTGAGCCGACCGGCCCGCCCGTGTGGGGGTGCGTCCCCTAGGGGACGCACCCCCACACGTACATCCCAGGGCTAGGGGAAAGTCAGCCATGAACCTGATGTGATCGGCCACACAGTCTGGCTAGTCTCATCCTGTGTCTGTCATCACTACGGACAACCTCACCAAGAGGTTCCCCCGGGTCACCGCTCTGGACCGCCTCACCGTCGAGGTGCAGCCAGGAGTGGTCGGTCTGGTCGGAGCGAACGGCGCTGGTAAGTCCACACTCATCAAGATCCTGCTGGGCCTCGCCCCGGCCACCGAGGGCACCGCGCAGGTGCTCGGCCTCGACGTCGCCACCGAAGGCGGGGCGATCCGCGAGCGCGTCGGCTACATGCCCGAGCACGACTGCCTGCCGCCGGACGTCTCCGCCACCGAGTTCGTCGTGCACATGGCCCGGATGTCCGGCCTGCCGGCCACGGCCGCGCGCGAGCGCACGGCCGACATCCTGCGCCACGTCGGGCTGTACGAGGAGCGCTACCGCCCGATCGGCACGTACTCGACGGGCATGAAGCAGCGCGTCAAGCTGGCCCAGGCGCTGGTGCACGACCCGCAGCTGGTGCTGCTCGACGAGCCCACCAACGGTCTCGACCCGGTCGGCCGGGACGACATGCTCGACCTGATCCGCCGGGTCCACAGCGAGTTCGGCATCTCGGTCCTGGTCACCTCGCACCTGCTCGGCGAGCTCGAGCGCACATGCGACCACGTCGTCGTCATCGACGGTGGCACGCTGCTGCGCAGCTCCTCCACGGCCGACATGACGGCCGCCACCGCGTTGCTCGCCGTCGAGGTCACCGAGCGCCAGGGGGAGCCCGGCTTCGACGCCGACGCCGCCCTGCTCGCCAAGCTGGACGACGCCGGGCTGAAGGCCACCCTCGACGGCGGTCACGTGATCCTGGTCCAGCTGACCGGGGAGGACGTCTACGACGTGATCCGTGACGCGGTCGCGGAGTTGGGCGTCGGTCTGGTCAGGCTGGAGCAGCGCCGCCACCACATCTCCGAGGTGTTCACGGACGCCGCCACCGCCGAGGAGGCCGTCCATGTCTGACACGCTCAACGGCAACGGCCGCGCCGACGTCATCCACGACATCGGCTACCGCCACTACGAGGGCCCCCGGCTCGGCGCGGGCTACGCCACGCGCTCCCTCTACACGGCGAGCCTGCGCGGGGCCTTCGGGCTCGGCCGCTCCGGCAAGTCGAAGATCCTGCCGATGGCGATGGCCGTGATCATGATCGTGCCCGCCGTGATCATGGTGGCGATCTCGATCTACCTCAAGTCCGGCAAGCTCCCGATCGAGTACACCCTCTACCTCACGATCATGCAGTTCGTGATCGCCGTCTTCACGGCCGCGCAGGCCCCGGTCCTGTTCTCCAGAGACCTGCGTTTCATGACGGTGCCGCTCTACTTCTCGCGTCCGCTGCGCTCCTCGGACTACGTGCGCGCCAAGTTCGCGGCGATGACCTCCGCGGTCTTCATCCTGACCATGCTGCCGATGCTGATCATGTGGATCGGTTCGATCCTGGGCTCGATGGCCTTCACCTACAACCTGGAGCACTTCGGCTACGGAGTGCTCGCCGCCGCCCTCTACGCGCTGGTCTACGCGGGCATCGGCTCGTTCATCGCCTCGCTGACGCCGCGTCGCGGCTTCGGCGTCGCGGCGATCATCGCCACCTTCATGGTCTCCCAGGGCCTGGCCCAGGTGATCTTCAGCGTGATGCGGTTCAAGGGCCACGTCTCGGCGGGCCACTGGGTCGCGATGGTCAACCCCGGCCTGCTGATCGACTCCACGGTCCAGTGGATCTTCAGCGTGAAGACCGACCGCCCGATCATCGGCGTGCCGGGCACGCTCGGCGGCGTGGTCTTCCTCGTGTGGATCGCCGTGATCGTCCTCGGCACCTTCGCCCTGCTGGTCCGTCGCTACCGGAAGATCTGAGGAGGCTGCACCATGACCACCATCAGCATCGACCGGGCGTCCCGCTGGTTCGGCAACGTCGTCGCGGTCAACGACGTCTCGATGACGATCGAGCCCGGCGTCACCGGCCTGCTCGGCCCCAACGGCGCGGGCAAGTCCACCCTGATCCACATGATGAGCGGCTTCCTGCCGCCCTCCTCCGGCAGCGTCGTCCTCGACGGCGTGCCGATCTGGAAGAACCAGCAGGCCTACCGTCAGATCGGGCTCGTGCCCGAGCGGGAGGCGATGTACGACTTCCTCACCGGCTGGGAGTTCGTCCTCGCCAACGCCGAACTGCACGGCCTGCCCGACCCGGGCGCGGCGGCTCGGCGGGCGCTGGCCACGGTCGAGATGGAGTACGCGCAGGAGCGCCAGGTCTCCACCTACAGCAAGGGCATGAAGCAGCGCGTCAAGATGGCCTCGGCCCTGGTCCACGACCCGGCCGTGCTGCTGCTCGACGAGCCCTTCAACGGCATGGACCCGCGCCAGCGGATGCACCTGATGGAGCTGCTGCGCCGCTTCGGCTCCGAGGGCCGGACGGTGCTCTTCTCCTCGCACATCCTGGAGGAGGTCGAGCAGCTCGCCCGCCACATCGAGGTGGTCGTCGCGGGACGGCACGCCGCCTCCGGCGACTTCCGCAAGATCCGCCGCCTGATGACGGACCGCCCGCACCGGTACACGGTCCGCTCCAGCGACGACCGCGCGCTCGCCGCGGCGCTGATCGCGGACGGCTCCACGGCCGGGATCGAGCTGGACTACAAGGAGCGGGCGCTGCAGATCCAGGCGATCGACTTCTACCGGTTCACCGAGCTGGTGCCGCGCGTCGCCAAGGAGGCAGGCATCCGCCTGCTGACCGTCTCCCCGGCGGACGAGTCGTTGGAGAGCGTCTTCTCCTACCTCGTCGCCGCCAAGTAACGGAAGGCCGAGACCTCATCATGAACGTCACAGTCGCCCGGCTGACCATGCGCGGCCTGCTCGGCCGCCGCCGGGGCCTGCTGTTGCTGGGTCTGCCCCTGCTGCTGATCGCGCTCTCGGTGGTGATCCGCGCCGTGGCCGGCCAGGACGAGAACACCGCCGGAGGCATCCTCGGCGGCCTCGGCCTGGGCACGATGGTCCCGCTGGTGGGGCTGATCGCCGGCACCGGGGCCATCGGCCCCGAGATCGACGACGGCTCGATCATCTACCTGCTGGCCAAGCCGCAGCCGCGCTGGAAGATCATCGTCTCCAAGCTCGTCGTGGCCATCGGCTGCTCGGTCGTCTTCGCCGCGCTGCCGACGTACATCGCCGGTCTGATCCTCTTCGGCACCTTCGAGAACCTGACGCTGGGCTACACGGTCGCCGCACTGATCGCCGGCATCGCCTACAGCGCGCTGTTCCTGCTCTTCGGAGTGATCTCCCGGCACGCGGTGGTCTGGGGCCTGATGTACGCGCTGCTGTGGGAGACCATCGTCGGCGCGTACGTGCCCGGCGCGCAGACCCTCAGCGTGCACCAGTGGGCGCTGTCCGTCGGACAGAAGATCGCCGATCCTGGCGTCATCACCTCCGCCGTCCACCTGCCGACCGCGATCCCGCTGCTGCTCGTCGCCACCCTCGGCGGCGCGTGGCTCGCGGCCGCACGGCTGAGCCGGCTGACGCTGGCCGGCGAGGAGTGATCAGCGCGGGTCGGTGACCCGCCCGAGGAAGAGCACCTGACCGGTCGTCGTGTCCCGGATGAGGAACACGAACGGCCGGTCGAAGGAGAGTTCCGGCGGCGGGAACTCCGCGGCCGTGGCGGAGAGGCCGACCCCCGTCGCGGCGGCGGCCGTGGTCCCCTGCTCGTCCACGTCCACCCTGGTGCGCTGGACCATCGTGCTGACCTGGATCGGCGTCCCGTCCGCCGGGATGCCGCCCAGGTCGGCCTTCGGGGAGAAGGCGGTGCGCATACCCAGCGACTCCAGGGTCGGTGTCAGTTCCTGCCCGTAGGAGAAGTGGAACCTGGGCAGGTGCACCAGGGCCCGCCGGTCTCCGACGGAGGCGAGGGCGGCGGTGAGCTGCGCGGCCGTCGGCAGCCGGTTGGCGGGGTCGGTCGGAAGCAGCAGGTCCATGGCCAGCCGACCGCCCTGGTAGGGGAGTTCCGCGGTCTGCCAGTCGGCGGTGGCGCCGGCGGGGACGCCGCCGGAGCCGGTCATGGTGGGGGTCTGCACGGTCGTCCCGTCGGCCAGGTGGAACGGCGCCGCCTGGGTCTTCTCCCGGTCGAAGGGCACGGCCCAGTTCGCGTGCAGATACAGGGCGTCGGTGAGCGCGAGCACGGTGGAGGAGTCCAGCCCGCCCCGGTCGAATAGGGTGGGCACCATGCCGTGCGTCTCCTGGGAGACCTGGCCGTTGATCGCCTCGATCGCTCCCTGGGCGTCGTGAGCGAAGTCCACGGTGTGCACGCCGGTGTCGAAGGCTCCGGCGAGGGTGCGGAGATAGGGCGGGCGCAGCCGGAAGCCCTGTTGCGCCCAGAGGTCGTCGGCGAAGCTGAGCTGGTTGTGGTCCGCGGTCGCCTGCGCGACCTCCGCGCGGCGCAGGGCTCCGAGTGCGGCGGCGTAGCGTTCGGCGCCGAGACCGGTCCCGAGGAGCTTCTGGATCTCGGCGGCGGTCTCGCCGCGCGCCCCCGGCAGCAGCATCGCGAGCGCGTCCTCCAGACTCGCGGGCGAGACGGCGACGTTCCCCTTCGCACCGAGCTGCCGCAGCAGCGCCAGCCCCAACGCCCCACTGCCCGCAGCGGCGCCGCGAACGTCCCCCGCCGAGGCGCCGCTCACCGGCGCACTCACCCGCACCAACCCGGCCTCGGCGGCCACCCCACCACCGGGCGCCCCGCCCCCGCCGCTCGCGCACCCCGTCATCGCCAGCAGCGCGGCAACCGTCACCAGGCCGAGCGTCTTCCCCCGCGTGCTCCTCGTCATGCCGCTGTGACGCGCGCGTCGTTTCCCGGGTTCCGCCACGTCGGCGCCGGCGCACGTTCCCGACCTGTTGCGCAGAGCCGGAGCAATTGCCTGTCACAAGGTTTCAATTGCCCAGACGCCGCTACAGTGTTTCCGGCCGAGCGCCTATTCTCTGCACACCAAGAGAGAATGGGGGGCCCGTGTTCAGGCACGGTTTCACACGCCTCGACGGCCGACGCAGACGCGGCCGCGCGGTCGTCGCCGCGGTCACGCTCGGCATGGTCGTCTCGGGATTCGCCGGCACCGCCGCCTCCGCGGCCGCGCCGGTCAAGCCGACGCCGAAGGCGCCGTCGAAGAGCCACGCGGCCAAGATCGGTCGCGACGTCGCACTGCCCGAGCAGCCCTATCTGAACGGCTCGTTCGTTGCGGCGGGGCCGACCCGGCTGCTGGACACGCGTACCGGGATCGGCAACCACGGCGTGGCCGCCAAAATCGGTCAGCACGCCTTTTTTCTGGACGTATCCAAGATTTCCGGTAATTCGTCGGTGACGCCGACGGCGGTCGTGCTCAACGTCACCGTGACGAACCCGACGGCGAGCAGTTACCTCACCGTCTCGCCGTACGAGCAGATCCCGCCGACCACTTCGAACCTCAACTTCACGGCCGGGCGGACGATCGCCAACCAGGTGACGGTGCCCGTCGGCTCGGACGGCACGATCGCCATCGCGGACCGCTCCGGCACCGCCGACGTGATCGTGGACCTCGCCGGGTACTACACGCTGGACAAGGCCGGTGCGAACTACACCGCCGACGGTCCCGCCCGGCTGCTGGACACCCGCATCGCCAAGGGCGCGCCGAAGGCCCCGATCCCCGGCGGTCACGCGATCAGCCTGACCGTCGCGGGTGTGAACGGCGTGCCGAAGACGGGCGTCAGCGCGGTGGTCATGAACGTCACCGCCACCGACACCACCGCGAGCGGCTTTCTGACGGTCTACCCGGACGGGCAGAAGGTGCCGACGGCGTCGAACCTGAACTTCGTGAAGGGCCAGACGGTTCCGAACCTGGTGACGGTGCCGGTCGGTGCGGACGGCAAGGTCGACTTCTACAACTCCGGTGGCACCACCGACGTCGTCGCCGACCTGGCCGGCTACTACCTCACCAAGGCGCCGCAGTCCGGCGGGACCTTCCAGACCCTCAACGCCCCGACCCGGTTCCTCGACACCCGTCAGGGCCTGGGCGCGCCCAAGGCTCCGGTGCACGCGGGCAGGAGTATCGCGCTGCAGATCGACGGCGGTGGCGGCAACGGCGGCGTGTCGACGGCCGACGTCAGCGCGGTGGTCATGAACGTCACCGTCACGGACACGACGTCGAGCGGCTTTCTGACGGTCTACCCGGACGGGCAGAAGGTGCCGACGGCGTCGAACCTGAACTTCGTGAAGGGCCAGACGGTTCCGAACCTGGTGACGGTGCCGGTCGGTGCGGACGGCAAGGTCGACTTCTACAACTCCGGTGGCACCACCGACGTCGTCGCCGACGTGGTGGGCTACTTCTCGACCGGCAAGGACCTGAGGTTCACCTCGGTCGCCTTCGGCTCGCCCACGGTCGACGCGAGCACCGGCTCCGCCACCGACACCCTGACCTGGACGCTGAACGACACCGACCCGGCCGCGACGCAGACCGGCGGCGAGGTCGTCATCCGTCAGCGCGGCGCGACGCCGGACAGCTATATCGGCCAGGCGTACATCGTCGACTTCTCCTCCACCGGCGACACCTACAACGGCGCCGGCCTGGTATCCGGCAACGCCGCGAGCTCCACGTACTCGTACACCTTCCCGGTGCCGCAGTACGCGGGCGCCACCTCGGCGACCTGGGCGGTCTCGACGGCGACGGCCTACGACTTCGCCGATCAGCAGCGCCAGGTGCTGGCCGGTTCCGACCTCGCAGGGTTCGCCGCCTCCCACTTCACCGCGACGGAGCAGGTCGCGACGCAGACGCCGCAGAACGGCTACGTCTGGCTCAACGGCAGCGCCGCCACCCAGCCCGACTACCTCTACAGCGGTGTGAACAACTACGTGCAGTACCTGCTCGACGCCCAGGACTACCAGTCCGGCTTCTGGAAGGGGACCGTGACGGTCTCCGGCCCGGGCGGCAGGACGGTCAGCGGCTCGTTCGAGGAGCTGGACGACAACAACCAGCAGTCCGGCCCGTGCCAGCAGCAGATCACCGACGCCCAGTGCTGGGCGTCCGTGCGGATTCCTGCGGGCTCCCCTTCGGGCGCCTGGTCCGTCTCCTCGCTGACGCTCACCAACAACGCGGGTCAGACGAAGACCTACACCGGGCTGAACCTCGACCCGGTCACCGTCACCGCCGACAGCCCACTCAGCGCGAGCGGCTTCAAGGCCTCGCCGGCGTCCCTGAACAGCTGGACGCAGGCCCAGCCGTTCCAGGTGTCGATGCGGATCGCCGGTGCGCGGTCGGGCGTCAGCTCGATCCAGCTCACCTGGTCCGACACGAGTTACTGCACCCAGACCGCGACGACGCCGACTGTCGATGCGGACGGCGGCTACTCGGTCCCCGTTCGTCTGGCGCAGTCCAACAACGGTCATGCCGCCGGCTGTCAGCTGCTCGGTGTCGTGGTGCTCGACGGGGCCGGCGACGTGGCGCTCTACGGCGCGTCGTACCAGGCGCCGTCCCTCGGTGACGTCACCGTCCAGAGCGTCGCCGACACGACGCCGCCCACGGTCAGTTCGGCGGCGCTGAACGTGACGACCATCAAGCAGAGCCAGATCGGCAGCCAGTCCGTCCACGTCGCGGTGAAGGTCGGCGATCCCACGGCCCCGGTCAACCAGTTCGGCTCCCACCTCTACGACAGCACGGGCGCCGACGCGGGCCAGGAGAGCGGCGCGCTGAGCGTGGGACCGGACGGCTCCGCGTCCATCGACCTCTACCTCCCCAACGGTCTGGCCGTGGGCACGTACACGGTCGGCTTCTCCGTCACCGACGCGGGATGGCTCACCACCACCTACGGACCCAAGGGCCTGCCCGTCCCCGGTGGCGCGCTCACCCTGACCGTCACCGCGGGCTGACCCCCCGAGCGTGCGGAGGCCCGGACCATCGGTCCGGGCCTCCGGTGCGTCAGCGGGCCGTCAGCACCAGCCGCCGGCCCGCGCCCAGGCCGGCGGTCAGGCCGACGGCGCAGCAGCCGAGGAGGATGGTGAGCGGGAGGGCCCAGCCGCCGGTGGCCTGGTGGAGCGCGCCGAAGCCGACCGGGCCCGCCGCGGCGATGAAGTAGCCGACCAGCTGGGACATCCCGGACAGCTGCGCAGCGACCTGCGCGGAGCCCGAGCGGAGCACGATCATCGCCATGGCCAGCCCGAAGCCGCCGCCCTGGGCGACGCCGACGAGGATCGCCCAGATCCACGCGCCCGCGGTCGGGGTGAGGATCAGCCCGGCGACGCCGGTCGCCATCGAGGTGACCATCAGGCCCACCAGCGCACGCTGGTTGCTGACCCGGCCCGCCGCCAGCGGCACCACGAAGGCGGCCGGGATCTGCACCAGCGAGCTGACCGCGAAGACCACGCCCGCCGTGCCGCGGTCCATGCCCTGGCTGGTGAGGATCGTCGGCAGCCAGGCGATCAGGGTGTACGAGAGCAGCGACTGGACGCCCATGAAGACCGCCAACTGCCAGGCCACCGGATGCTTCCAGAGGCCGGGAAGCTTCGTCGCCGAGGCCTGCGCCGCTCCCGGGGCCGCCCGGTGGTTCTTCGACGAGGACAGCTGCGGCAGCCAGGCCACGAAGGCGACCAGCGCGAGCATCGCCCAGGAGGCCAGGGAGCCCTGCCAGCCGCCGAAGGCGTGCTCCAGCGGGACGCTCAGCGCCGCGGCCAGCGTCGCGCCGATGATCATCGAGGTGGTGTAGACGCCGGTCATCGCCGCCGCCCGCTCCGGGAAGTCGCGCTTGACCAGGCCCGGCATGGTGACGTTGAGCAGCGCGATCGCCGCGCCCAGCACCATGCTGCCCGCGAACAGCGCCGCGACGCCGGGCATGACCCGCAGCAGCACGCCGCCGACGAGCAGGGTGAGCGCCGTCGCCACGACGCGCTCCGCGCCGAGGGTCCGGTTGAGCCGGGCGGCGACGGGAGCGATCGCACCCATCATCAGCACCGGGATAGTGGTGAGCAGTCCACCGGCTGTGGCGGAGAGCCCGTAGCCGGAGCTGACGTCGCCGAGCAGCGGGGAGATGGCGGAGATCGCCGCGCGCATGTTCAGTGAGACGAGCAGGATGCCGACGAGCGCGGTCGCCGGGTGGGCGAGGACGCGGGTCAGTCGGGAGACGGAAGGCGCGGGGGCGTGGGAAACGGGCGCGTCAAGGACGGAGCGGGACATGCGTGACTCTCAAGCGGAAACGAAGGGGAAAAGGGGAGAGGAGCCGGTGGGCGCGCGAGGGCGCGGGGCTTCAGCTCTCCGGTCGCTTGATGTTCGCGTCGATCAGCTCGGCCAGCAGGGCGCGGCAGGCTGCGTACAGCTGCGTTCCGCCCACGTCCGGTCCGTCCGTCCTTGCTTCTGATCCAAGGAAGCCAGGTCTGGCTTCGGATCCATGGTAACAATCAGCTGAGGCCGAAGATACCTTCGAGCGCGACGGCCACGCCGTCCTCCTCGTTGCTCAGCGTGATCTCGTCCGAGACGGCCTTGAGGTCGGGGTGCGCGTTGGCCATCGCCACCGCGTGGCCGACCCAGCCGAACATCGGGATGTCGTTCGGCATGTCGCCGAAGGCGATGGTCCGGTCCTTCGTCGTGCCGAGCCGGGCCGAGGCGAGAGCCAGACCGGTCGCCTTGGAGAGCCCGAGCGGCAGCAGTTCGACGAAGCCCTGACCGGCCAGCACCACCGTGACCAGGCTTCCGGCCGCGTCGGCGACCGCCCGGGCCAGTTCGTCGTCGCCCAGCGTCGGGTGCTGGACCAGCACCCGACTCAGCGGCTTGGCCCACAGCTGGGTCAGGTCGGCCACCGGAGCGGCGAGCTCCTCGCCGGCCGAGGGCATGTCGTAGTCCGCGGAGAACAGCACGTCCCCCTCGAGACCGTCCTGGACCACGGCCACGGCCATCGGCCCGACCTGGGCCTCCGCCTTGGCCAGGGCGATCCCGGCCACCTGGCGGTCCAACGTGACCGACGTCACCAGCCGGTGCGCGCCCGCGTCGTAGAGCTGTCCGCCCTGGCCGCAGACGGCGAGGCCGGTGTAGCCGATGCTGTCCAGCGTCGGCCTGGTCCACGCCGCCGAGCGGCCGGTCACCACGATGTGCTGCGCCCCCGTGGCCTTCGCGGCCTCCAGGGCGCGCTGCGTGCGCGGCGACACCGTGTGGTCGTCGCGCAGCAGCGTTCCGTCCAGGTCGGTCGCGATCAGGTCGTACGGCCGGGGGGCGGAGCTCACGTGCGGGGACTCGCTCTCTGTTCTGTCGCCTACTTGCTGACCGGCTCCAGCACCTCGCGGCCGCCCAGGTAGGGGCGGAGCGCCTCCGGCACGACGACGGAGCCGTCGGCCAGCTGGTGCGTCTCCAGGATCGCCACGATGATCCGCGGGACCGCGCAGAGCGTGCCGTTGAGCGTGGCGAGCGGCTTGTTGCCGTCCTCGCCGCGCATCCGGATGCCGAGTCGCCGCGCCTGGAACTCACCGCAGTTGGAGGTCGAGGTGACCTCGCGGTACTTGCCCTGGGTGGGGATCCACGCCTCGATGTCGAACTTGCGCATCGCCGACGCGCCGAGGTCGCCGGAGGCCACGTCGATCACGCGGTAGGCGAGACCGAGCTTGTCCAGGAACTCCTTCTCCCACTGCAGCAGGCGGCGGTGCTCCGCCTCGGCGTCCTCCGGCGCGGTGAAGGAGAACATCTCCACCTTGTCGAACTGGTGCACTCTGATGATGCCGCGGGTGTCCTTGCCGTAGGTGCCCGCCTCGCGGCGGAAGCAGGGCGAGAAGCCGGCGTAGCGCAGCGGCAGCCGGTCCGCGTCGATGATCTCGTCCATGTGGTACGCCGCCAGCGGCACCTCCGCGGTGCCGACCAGGTAGAAGTCGTCCGCCTCCAGGCGGAAGACGTTCTCGGCGGCCTGGCCGAGGAAGCCGGTGCCCTCCATCGCCTGGGGCTTGACCAGGGCGGGGGTGATCATCGGGATGAAGCCGGCCTCGGTGGCCTGCGCGATCGCCATGTTGACCAGGGCGAGCTCCAGCAGCGCGCCGACGCCGGTCAGGTAGTAGAAGCGCGAGCCGGAGACCTTGGCGGCCCGCTCGGTGTCGATCGCGCCGAGCAGCTTGCCCAACTCGACGTGGTCGCGCGGCTCGAAGCCCTCGGCCGCGAAGTCGCGGGGGGTGCCGATCTCCTCGATGGTGACGAAGTCCTCTTCGCCGCCGACCGGGGCCTCAGGGTCGAGCAGGTTGGCCAGCCGGCCCAGCAGGCTCTGCACCTCGGCCTCGGCCTCGCCCTGCGCGGCGTTCGCGGCCTTCACCTCGGCGGCGAGCGCCTGGGTGCGGGTGAGCAGCTCGGCCTTCTCCTCGCCCTTGGCCTTGGCCACCAGCTTGCCCAGCTGGCGCTGCTCGTTGCGCAGTTCGTCGAAGCGGGAACTGGACGACCGGTGCCGCTCGTCGGCGGCCAGCAGGGCGTCGACGAGGGCGACGTCCTCTCCTCGGGCGCGCTGGGAGGCGCGCACACGGTCCGGGTCTACGCGAAGCAGGCGAAGGTCAATCACGAGTACGAGGGTACCGGGCCGGGGGCGGTGAGCTCGCTCACCTTTCTGACGGGACCTTCGACCCGGGTCGTACGGTCCGATCTGTCACATCTTCGTCCCGAGGGCACCTCAAGCCTGTCAGAACGGTAAGAGCACGCCATGTGGGCTGAGAGAGTGAACCGGCAAGCACGGCGGGGAGGGTGGCAACGGGATGAGGACCAGGGGCATGAAGAAGCGCAGGACGGCGGTCGCGGGTACGGCCCTGGCAGCGGTGCTCGCCCTCGCGGCGTGCGGCGGCGGAGCGAGCGCGCAGACGGGCGGCAGCGGCGACCGGGCGACCGGCTCCTCCGCCGCGACGGGCAGCGCGTCGCCGGACCCGAAGAGCACCTCGGGCGACACCGTCCCGACGAGCGGCACGGCCACCGTCAGCAAGGTGCTGGAGTACTACATCTCCCACCCGGGCACCGAGAAGAACGTCGCGCTCACCTTTGACGACGGTCCGAGTGCGAAGTGGACCCCGAAGATCCTCGCGCTGCTGGCGCAGTACCACGCGCACGCCACCTTCTGTGAGATCGGTCCCAACGCGCAGGCCGCGCCGGACACCGTCAAGCAGGTCGTCGCGGCCGGCGACCGGCTCTGCGACCACTCGGTCAACCACAACGAGGCGATGTCGACGCGCGGCCTCGCCTACGAGACCAACGAGATCGTCGGCGCGAAGAAGATGATCGAGGAAGCCGGCGGACCCGGTACCCAGGTCAGCTGGTTCCGTGCGCCGGGCGGGGATTTCACTCCGGAGATTCGCCAGATATCCGCCGTCAACGGACTTCGTCCGCTCGCCTGGAGCGTGGACACCAACGACTGGAGGAGGCCGGGCGTCGCGCAGATCGTGGCCACCGTGAAGAAGCAGGTCCGCTCCGGTTCGATCATTCTCATGCACGACGGCGGCGGTGACCGCACCCAGACGGTGGCGGCGCTGGCGCAGATCCTGCCGTGGCTGCAGCAGCAGGGCTACGCGATCAACTTCCCCGACGCCTGACCGCGCCCGACCGCCTGAGCACCCACCCCTAAGGCCCCGCCTGTGCACAGGTTCGTTCGTGGGTCTGTGGATATCCCCGCTTTATCCACAGGGCAGCTCGACAGCCTGTGGATTGTCCGGAATCACGCCTCTGAGCTCGCTAAACCTCGTGTTTGCGGCCGGAGGCGTGATTTTTGGGTCTCGAAAGGGACCCGGAAGCGGACTTTGGGGAAACAGCGCAGCTGAATCCCTATATGTCCGTCTTGCCCGTTCTGCAAATTTTGGTGTGCAAGGCGTGATTCGCCGGGTTCTCCGGCGAATCCCCAGGGTGTGGATAACCAGCCCGCCTGTGGATAACTTCGGCTACTGCTCGGCGCGCCCGTCCAGGCAGCGGGACAGCCAGTCCGAGGCACGGACGAACTCGGCGTCCGACGTGCCCGGACGCACCGTCGCGGCCTGCGCGTCCGCCCGCGGATAGGAGCCGAGGAAGCGCACCTTCGGGCAGATCCGGTGCAGACCCATCAGCGCCTCGCTGACCCGGCGGTCGCTGATGTGACCCTCCGCGTCGGCGGAGAAGCAGTACTTGCCGAGGCCCTCCCCGGTCGGGCGGGACTCGATGCGCATCAGGTTCACCCCGCGCACCGCGAACTCCTGCAGCAGCTCCAGCAGCGCACCCGGGTGGTCCTCGCCGAGCCAGAACACGGCCGAGGTCTTGTCCGCGCCCGTCGGCGCGGAGGTGCGGCCGGGACGCCCCACCAGCACGAAGCGCGTGGTCGCGTTCGCCGCGTCATGGATCTCGGTGGCCAGCGGCACCAGCCCGTACTGCGCGGCGGCGAACTCGCCGGCGAAGGCGCCGTCGAAGCGACCCTCCTGCACCATCCGGGCGCCGTCGGCGTTCGAGGCGGCGGACTCCCAGTGGGCGTCCGGCAGGTGGTCGGCCATCCAGTGCCGGACCTGCACCTGCGCGGCCGGGTGGCCGGTGACCGTCTTCACGTCCTGCAGCTCGGTGCCGGGCCGGACCAACAGCGCGAACGCGATCGGCAGCAGCACCTCGCGGTAGATCATCAGCGGCTCGCCCTGGGCCAGCTCGTCCAGCGTCTGGTTGATGCCGCCTTCGACCGAGTTCTCGATCGGCACCAGCGCCGCCGCGGCCTCGCCGTTGCGGACGGCGTCCAGCGCGGCGGGCACCGAGACGGAGGGGACCAGCTCGCGGGTCGCCGACTCCGGCAGGGTGCGCAGTGCCGCCTCGGTGAAGGTGCCCTCGGGACCGAGGTAGGTGTATCGGTTCGCGGACAAGGCGACCTCCCAAGCTGCGTGTGCCACGGACGTAACGTTAACGACTCGACGTCCGCCGGGGACGTGGAGTCTTGCGAACTGGACGTG
Source organism: Streptacidiphilus rugosus AM-16 (assembly GCF_000744655.1). NCBI lineage: Bacteria > Bacillati > Actinomycetota > Actinomycetes > Kitasatosporales > Streptomycetaceae > Streptacidiphilus > Streptacidiphilus rugosus. The sequence goes on from NZ_JQMJ01000003.1 coordinate 596,613, forward strand.
TTCCCCGGCGGTACCGCCCGACCGGTGCGCCCGACCGGTGCGGACGACCGGTGGCGCTGTCGCGCTCAGCTCTCCAGCAGCGCCTGGCCGACGTATCCGCCCGGGCCCGCGCCGCCGGGGAGGGCGTAGAGGCCGCTCGACTCGTGCACGACGAAGCGCGACAGCGCGTCGCCGCGGGCGAGCTTGCGCTGCACCGGCACGAAGCCGGTCAGCGGGTCCGCCTGGAAGCAGACGAAGAGCAGCCCGGCGTCGGGGGCGCCGTCGGGTCGGAAGCCGTCCTGGTACGAGTAGCCGCGCCGGAGCATGGCCGCGCCCTGGTTCGAGTCCGGTGCGGCGACCCGGACATGGGCGTCGCCGGGGATCGCCAGCGAGCCGTCGGGGTTCTGCTTCGTCAGGTCGACCGGGGTGGTCTCGGTGCCGCCCGAGAGCGGCGCGCCGGTGTCCTTGCGACGGCCGATCACCCGTTCCTGCAGCTCGCGCGACTGCTGCTCCCACGGGTCGAGCAGCATCCTGATCCGGCGGAAGACGGCGTAGCTGCCGTTCGCCATCCAGGCGGCGCTGTCCGAGGCGGCGGGCACGGCCGGGCCGCCGGGGACGAACACGCGGCGGGCGAAGTCGGCGTCGGCCGGCTTGGGGTTGTTGGTGCCGTCGATCTGGCCCATCAGGTTCCTGCCGGTCCGCGGCGCGGCGGTCGCGCCCGGCGCCCGGCTGAAGCCGTTCATCTGCCAGCGCGGCGCGGCCTGGCCCGCGGCGAGGCGCTGCAGGGTGCGGGTGGCGTGGAACGCGACGAGCGGGTCGTTCGCGCAGACCTGCACCCACAGGTCTCCGTCGCTGCGGGCGCGGTCGATCCGGTCCTCGGGGAAGGCGGGGAGCGCGGCGAGGGCGTCGGGCTGACGGGCGGTCAGTCCGGCCCTGGCGAAGAGGGAGGCCCCGAAGCCGAAGGTGACGGTGAGCGAGCTCGGTCCGGCGTCCAGGGCGGTGAGGTCGTCGGTCAGGCCGGCCGGCGTCCGGCCCTCGGCCATCGCCGCGGCGGCCGCGGACCAGCGCTTCATCAGCGCGGTGAGACCGGGGCGTCCGGTGCCGGGGGTGAGGTCGAAGGCGGTGGCGTGCATGGTCGCCTGCATCGGCTCGACGATCCCGGCCTGGCGCGTGCCGTGGAAGGGGACGGCGTCGCCGCCCAGGGCGGTGAGCGGTGCGCCGCCCGCCGCCCTGGGCCTGCCGTCCGCGAGCGCGTAGCCGCCGACGCCCAGGGCCAGGCCCGCCGCGCCGCCGACCCCGGCCGCGCCGAGCAGGTGCCGGCGCGAGAGGCCGCCGCGCTTGTCGTTGTCGTCGGTCATGGTGCTGTCTTTCTCGGTCTTTCTCGGGCTTTCGCGGTGTGTCCCGGGTCGTTCCCTGCGGTCCGGATCTCAGCCCACCGCGACCGGGGCGGTCACGGTGGTCTCGTCGATGTCGTCCGAACGGACCGTGACGGCGAGCGTCCAGTCCCCGGGCAGCGGCAGTTGGAGGTCGGCCGCGCCGTAGTGGCCGATGTCGAGATGGTCCAGCTTCACCGGCAGGGGGCCCAGGTTCCTGGCCTTGAGGGTGAGCGCGACGTCGATCTCGGGGACGTCGACGGGCTTGCCGGTGGCGTCGTAGAGGTAGGCGTGCAGGCTGTTCTGGCCGGTCCTGGCCGGGTCGATCTCGACGGTGACCTTGCCCTTGGCGGCCGGGGTGCGGCCGCCGGTGTCGTACGGCAACGTCACGTCGACCGGCCCGCGCGAGGCGGCGGCCGCGGCGGCCTGCTGCTCGGCCACGGCCCGGCCGGGCGCGGAGTTGGTCAGCAGGGTGGTCACCACCAGGACGACGACGGCGAACATCGCCTCCAGGCCGACGGACCGCAGCAGCATGCCCCGCGCCGGGGCGGCGGCCCGCGCGTTGCGCAGGCCGGCCTGCTCCCTCGCCTTCGCCTGCCGTGCCAACTGTGCCGCCCGCTCCGGGTCCTCGGGAGCCGAGCCGGCCCCGGCGGAGGAGACGGAGGCGGCTCCGCCCGCCTTCGCGGCGGTCACGGCGGCGGGCGCCGGTGCGGCATGGGCTTCGACCGCCTCGACCGTTTCGGAGTCCGTCCGCGCCGTCTCCGGCGCCTCGACGGAGTCGGTCGAGCCCGCCGTTCCGGCGGCCTCGACGCGGAGCAGCGCCAGCCAGCGGCGGGAGATCCAGGCGGCCGCCAGGATCACGGTGACGGCGCCGAGCTTGACGAGCAGCAGCCGGCCGTAGGTGGTGGCGGTGAGTGCGGACCAGGAGCCGAGGCCACGCCAGGCCTGGTAGGTGCCGGACGCGGCCAGGGTGGTGATCGCGCAGAGCGCCAGGGTGGAGAAGCGCTGGACCGAGGCGACGCCGATGCCGCCGTCCGCGGCGGAGCGGCGCAGCCCGAGCAGGACGGTGGTCAGGCCGCCCAGCCAGAGGCTCATCGCCAGCACGTGCGCGGTGTCGACGGGGACGGCCAGCGGCACCTGGAGGCCCACCGACGCGTGGTCGCCGAGCGGCCAGGTGACGGCGATCGCGACGGCGAGCACCGCTCCGGTGACGCCCAGCCAGATCCGGCGACGCTGCTCCGCGTCGCGAGCACCGTTCTCCGCCTTCGCCTCCGTCGCCGGTCCGGCGGAGCCGTCCGGGGAGGCGTCGCCGTCGCCGGAGGAGCCGGAGAGCAGCGCGAGGAAGACGCCGGCGCCCGCGAGCAGCAGGACCCGCACGGCCAGCAGTTCGCCCAGCTTCTCGCCCAGCACCTGCCGCAGCAGGGTCAGGTCGAAGACCCGGCCGAGGCCGGTCCCCGCCTCGTACGTTCCGCGCAGCGCCAGCTCGGCCAGCGTCGCCAGCAGCAGCCCGGCCCAGCCGGCCAGCATCAGCCGCTGCACCGAGCGCAGCCGCAGACCGCCGGGCCAGCAGAGCAGTACTGCCCCCACCGAGCCGGCCAACAGCGCGAAGGTCCCGTACTGCACGGAGCGTGAGACGCCGTAGAGAAAGCCGGTCGCCGTCGTCCCCGACGCGCCGCCGTCCGCCCCCGGCACCCCGCTCAGTGTCGCGGGCGAGGAGGTGCGGCCGATGGAGAAGGTGTACGCCCCGGCGACCGGGTGGGTGTCCGCGGAGATCACCCGCCAAGCCACCGTGTACGTGCCCTGCACGGACGCCGCGTCCCCGCCCAGCCGCACCCGGGCCGTGGACGCGTCGCTGCCGGCGTGCGCGGCGCCGCCCACGTCCACCCGCTTGCCGCTCGGGTCGAAGACCCGCACCGCGTCCGGCTCCAGCGTCACCGTCTCGCTGAACCGCAGCGTGACCGCGCTCGGCGCGACGGCCAGGAGGGTGCCCTGCGACGGGTCGGTCGACAGCAGTGCGGCATGCGCGGAGGCGGTGC